>NZ_JADQAN010000001.1:0-236167 GCF_022129425.1 Psychrobacter sp. Ps1
GTGACCTACATCCGTATCAAAGGTGGCTGGTGCTACTTAGCGGTTGTTTTAGACTTGTTTGCTCGCCGTGTGGTTGGAAGGTATCTAATCGTATGAACACCGATATGGTGATGGCGGCATTAAATCAAGCCATAACAGATAGAAACAATCCCAAGGATGTCATTCATCATAGTGATCGCGGCGTTCAGTACTTATCCATTCGCTATACTTCTAGGATGACGGATTCTGGCGTCATTGCCTCTGTTGGTACCAAAGGTGATTCATACGACAATGCGTTGGCTGAAACGGTTAACGGGCTGTATAAAACCGAGGTGATTCATTATTTAAAGCACAACTGGACTGGCGTTAACGATGTTGAACTGGCAACCCTTGAATGGGTGGATTGGTTTAACAAAACCCGTTTGCATAGTAAAATTGGTTATGTGTCGCCTTTTTAGTTTGAGAGACGATACCATGATAGTCTTAGTGAGTCAGACAAAGCTGACTGACTCAAGCAATCCACTCTCCGATATAGTCGGGGCGTTTCACTCAAAAAATAGGAGCTTAGAGCTCCCATTTTTATGTTAGCTTTCTAAGTCTCTATGTTAATTTGAAGAATACTTCATCATAATGTCCGAATATAGTTAATCCAATTTGAGAGTGGTACAAGGCAGCCGAGTGCAGATGTATCTGTCATACTTCAAGCAAGGTTAACGCTGTAACGCTTTTATAGTGGATTGACTATACAGCTATATTTTTTTGATTTCTACAATATCACTTGATTCAATGAGAGATTGGATATTACCAAATAAACTTTGAATATAATCAGTGGCCATATGGATATCTAAATCCTCCCTGCTACGCCATTCTTCTAAGAAGAAATATCTACTCGAGTCATTTTCGCTAATATAAAGCTCATATTTCAAGCACCCTTCTTCTTGAAGCGTAGGCTCTATTACACTTTTTAAAAGCGCTTCTAACGTCTCTTTTTGATCTGATTTTGCCTTAAAGTTCGCAATTATTGAAATAGTCATTATTTCACCTTGAATTTGTTTTAGAAGTTTTCTAGTACAATTTTGCCTTTTGACTTGCCTGATTCAAGCAACTTATGCGCCTTCTCCAAGTTTGCAGCGTTAATTTTGCCTAGATTTTGGTTAAGCGTACTTCTAATTTTTTGCTGGTCAACTAATTGGGCAACCTGTTGCAACAGATCACCTTGCTTTTCAATATCATCGGTTTCATACATTGAACGGGTGAACATCAACTCCCAATGGATAGAAATAGATTTAGTCTTAAACGGCATAATATCAAAGGTTTGTGGATCATCGATCAATCCAAGCTTGCCTTGTGGTGCAATCAGAGAAACTATTTGCTCGATATAGGTGTCTGTATGATTTGTAGAGAATACGTATTTTGGTTTTGCAATGCCTAGTGTCTCGATTTGTGCATTTAAATCTTTGCTATGATCAATGACATGGTCGGCACCAAGTGATTCCACCCAAGATTTCGTTTCTTCACGTGACGCTGTTGCTATAACGGTCAGATTTGTTTTTGCTTTTAGGAGTTGGATAGCGATTGATCCTACACCACCTGCACCACCAATAATTAAAATACTGCCAACTTCTGTTTCTGAAATTTGAAACCGATCAAACAGCATTTCCCATGCCGTTATTGCAGTTAATGGCAATGCTGCTGCTTCTGCATTAGATACTGTAATTGGTTTAAGACTGATAATTCGTTCATCGACTGCTTGATACTCAGCATTACTACCATCTCGGGTTAAATCGCCAGCATACCAAACAGAATCTCCTACTTTAAACGAGGTAACTTTTGAGCCAACTTCAATAATTTCCCCAACGGCATCCCAACCTAAAATACGATTATTTGCTTCAGACGAATTTTTTCTCACTTTGGTATCAACTGGATTCACAGAGATTGTCTGAACTTTTACCAGTACATCACGCTCTTTAAGCGTAGGCTTCGCTTTTTCAATATCTACCAATGAATTTTTAAAATCATCATGGTTGTCTATAACATACGATACGGCTTTCATAGATTTGTCCTCAACTTTAAAAAATATAGGGCGTGTTGAACATTCAAATATTAGGACTGCTGATAGATAAAATCGCACCAAACTAGGCGTAAACCGACGATAATGTCGAGGCCTTAGCTAGGTTTACAACACCGTTTGGGGTGATTTTAGCATCAGCCCTTTGGGGCGGGGCTCTTTTTTGCCAATACATGGCGAAATTGTCTATCCTAGAATAACTAGGCTTCGAAAATTTCACTGCGTATTGCCTGTAAAATAGCCGCCGCCAGTGCCACATTTGAATGTTCAACACGCCCTAGTAAAAATGGGAGCGAAGTGCTCCCATTTTATGTTATTCAATCATTAAAACTCTTGGCTCGTTGGGCGCAAAACAATTTCATTAATATCTACATCCGCAGGCTGTTCAATTGCATAAGCAATTGCTCGAGCGACTGAGTCAGCTGGTATGGCTTGTTTGTAGAAATCAGTAACAAACTCTGAACTTTCTTTATGAGAAGAACCGAATTTTAGTTCTGACTCAATTGCACCAGGCTCAATAGTAGTCGTTCTAATTGTTTCCCCAACTTCATGACGAAGGCCTTCAGAGATGGCTCTTACAGCAAACTTAGTACCGCTATAAACAGTACCTCCTGGACTAAATACTTTTACCCCTGCAACAGATGAGAGGTTAATAAAGTGTCCAAAGTTTTGTTTTTGGAAAACAGGTAGGGTAGCTGCTATACCATAAAGAACACCTTTAATATTAATGTCGATCATACGATCCCATTCATCAACTTTTAGCTCACTTAATGGTGCAATAGACATTAATCCAGCATTGTTTACCAATACATCGATTTGACCAAATGCGCTTAATGCCTTTTCAATAAGTGCTTGTACTTCATGTTGTTTGGTTATATCCGTACCAATAAATTCAGCTTGACCACCTTCAGCACGAATGTCGTGAACAATAGCCTCTAATTTTTCAGTACGTCTAGCACCAATTACAACCTTTGCACCTTTTTTAGCAAGTAAGCGAGCAGTAGCTTCACCTAAACCACCACTTGCACCAGTGATAACAATAACTTTATTTTCTATATTATTCATACAAGTAACCTTCAACCTATCTGTCAATCATATTTGAGGGTTAAGTATTACAGCCTTGTTAGGTATAATAAATGAATAATATTGTCTTTCAGAATTCCTATTTACGGAATAATTACCATAACACAGGATTGGACATGCAGAACAAATTGGAAATGATGCGTATCTTTTGTGTCGCAGCAGAGTCTCGAAATTTTAAAGAGGCAGCAACTCAACTGGGTATTTCCCCACAGGTAGTGACACGGGCAATAAAAGAGCTAGAAGAGCAGCGCGGAGAGATTCTGTTTTACAGAAGTACTCGACAAATTAAAATTACCGCTGATGGTGAGCGTCTGGCAAAGCAAGCACGTCTTGCGGTGGAATCGATCGATGCTTTGCTTGTAAAAGACACCAAGGAAAAACGAGATGAAATGCGTGGGACTGTCCGTCTTACTGTGTCGTCTGTGTTAGGGCGTAAATTGGTAGTACCTGCACTAGCAGAATTTGCCATACGTTATCCAGATATTGTCGTGGATTGTGTGCTAACAGATTCACACTCGGATGTGATCGATGAGCGGATAGATATCGGGATCAGATTTGGATTTTTGCCGGACAATCGATATGTGGCAAGGGAATTGGCTAAAGTGAAATTTTATTCTGTGGGTACGCCAGAGTTAATTGATAAGGTTGGAATGCCCAAAAAAATTATTGACCTTGATAAATACCCTCTAACAGCACTAGTCGATCATAAAACAGGGCGTTACTGGCCATGGACATTCACCGAAAGTCGAAGCTTTACGCCATCAAAGCCCCGTTTTATTACAGATGATCTAGAAGCTGAATTTCAAGCTATTCTCGCTGGAGTTGGATTCGGACACATGCCTGGATTTCTAGTTTTGCCGTGGCTTAGGAGTGGTAAGCTCATTCAGATACTTCATGAGGAAACCTCTCCCGTTTGGCGCCTGTATTTATATCGTCCACAGCGGGGCCCGACACCTTTGCGAATCCGAGCATTGTTTGATTACTTAGTGGAAGTGCTGGGCCATATAGAAACCTGAATCAGATAAGACCATCATGTATTTAGAGTAACTACAATTTTTCCTATTTGCTGATTTGATTCAAGATAGCGCTGAGCGTCATGCATGTCCTCAAAGTTAAAGCAACGGTCGATCACTGGACGAAGATATCCTGCACCTATACTGCTAAGAATAAATCGTCTGGCTTGCTCCCTTAGAACAGGGTCATGGAGAACCTCAAGGAACAAAAAACCTCGCATGGTTAAGCTCTTGCGTAATGCAACTTTAAGGGGAAATGGTGTGTTCTCCGGGCTAAGTGCACCATGCATAACCATAGTTCCTCCTACAGACATCGCTTTTGCAATCTGTTCAATATGTGGCCCTCCTACAGCATCGAAGGCGACATCAAGATGTTCTCCACCTAAACGTAAAACAAGGGCCTCATACAAATCGGGTTCATCTTCACTGGCTATAACATTTTTAACACCGAGATCCAGTAAACGTTGCTTTTTCTCTATCGTCTGTGTACTTGCAATGACCTTAGCCCCCGCTGCTTCAGCTATCTGTATCGCAGCTAGTCCTACGCTACTTGAAGCTGCTGTGATCAAGATCGTTTTTCCTTTCGATAATCCACCAGCATGGATTACACCACCCCAAGCCGTCAAATACTGCATCCAGATTGAAGAAGCTTCTTCCCAGCTTAAACTATCGGGTTTGTGAACTAAAAAATTTTCTGGAATCAGAAGCTTGTCCGCATATGTCCCATATTTGGCTAGATTGTCAGTCGGAAGAATCGATACTGCATCTCCTGGAGAAAATTGGCGTACACCTTCACCTATCGCAAGAACTATGCCTGCTCCCTCATATCCCAGACGAGAAGGGAATACTGCCTTTTGAATATAAGTACCACGCCGAAACATTACATCGGCCCGGTTGAGTCCGATCGTTTTCATCTGTATTAGAACTTCTCCTGCGGCTGGTAAAGCAACAGGAAGTGTTTCTAATGTCAGAACATCTGTATCTCCAATACAATTGAAGCGCCAAGTCTTGGCCTGAAGTGCGTTAAATGACATCGATAACTACCTTAATATTGGCAGAGCGATCTTGAACAGCATCATGAGCCTCAATCGCTTGGTCTAGAGTAAAATGACGAGGATCAACAATAGCACGCAGTTTACCTTCCTCAACGAGACGAGTCGCGGTCTTAAGGATATCACCATGATGAGAACGGCGATTCCCTGTTAACGTCGGCATTAGGACGAATACGCCAGACACTGTGGCACACCGTAGAGATGAATTCGCTAAATTATGATTGCCAAATGCAGCACAGCTGGTGATGTGGCCATAGTGAGTCGTCATGGAAAGTGAAGCTTCGAGTACTGGACCACCCACAGTGTCGTAAACAATGTTAAAACCTTGACCCTCAGGGCTTGCAGCAATAATGTCATCGGAAGATGCTGTTGTGTAATCGAGAGGTGTTGCACCGAGTTCTGAAATCAGTGATTGATCAGCTGTACGAGCAGTCGCCCAAACATTTGCATCAAGTGCTTTTGCAAGCTGAACCACCATATAACCAACGCCACCAGCACCGCCTTGAACCAGTACAGTTTGCCCTGGTTGGACCTTCGCATTATCCACTAAACCTTCCCAAGCGGTGAGGAACGTCAATGGTAGTACTGCTGCCTCGCGCATAGAGATATTCCGTGGCTTTAATGCGATCAGATCAGCATCTGCTACAACATATTCTGCTAAAGATCCTTGAAGACCACGGACGCCACCAATCAGACCGTAAACTTCATCTCCGACGTTGAAGTGGGTGACACCTTCACCAACAGCAGTTACAACCCCAGCCATATCCGTTCCCAACACGGCAGGAAGCTCTGGCATAGCATATGTTGCTTCACCAAGACGAATTTTATAATCAATAGGGTTTACACCACTAGCATGAATACGTACTAGAACTTGCCCAGCCTCTGGTTGAGGTATAGGGAGTTCTACACGTTTAAATTCATGATCACCAAAATTTTCTAGGATAAGCGCATTCATCATCTTATTCATAGTTGTTCCTTATTTTTAACTGGGGGATGACATGCACAATACCAAAGTAAATTAATCCAATAAATGATATTTATAGGATTTAATAATTCCTAAATAATGAATAATAAATATCATCCGCTCACTAAAAATAGGCTTTGTTGCACAAAACTATTTCTAAGGCTTATGCCACAATATAATTTTCAAATGAATAATCCTGCACCTAAAATTTATCGTACAACCAATTGGTCTTTATATAACCAAGCTTTCATTAATCGGGGGGAATATTGCCGGTGGAGTAGTCAAGGTTGAGTGCCATCTTCATTCAGCATTTGCCCTGTTTGCTTTGGTTTAATTAAAGGTGCAGTCGGACGCGGTCCTGTATATTGCAAGCCGATACCAGCATAGACATCATCTGCTGCAGTTTCAGTTCCAAAACGTTCTTTGTCTAGTTCTCGGATTTCTTGGCTAATTTCTTCAACATCACTCTGGTCAACACCCAGTTCTTCTAAAATTGTACCGCCAAATAGCATTGCCGACTCGAAGGTTTCGCGTATCATGTAATCCACATTTTGTTTTGCTAAATGCAGCGCATGCTCACGGTCATAAGAGCGAACCAGTAACTTGGCCATAGGAAATTCATGTTGCACCAACTCTACAATTTTATTCGTCGTTTCTTTGTGGTCTACGCAAACAACAATGGCTTCAGCCGTATCTGCTCCAGAGGCATGTAAAATATCTAAACGAGAACCATCGCCATAATAAATTTTAAATCCAAATCTTTCAGCGTTTTGAATCATGTCGATATCATTATCAATGATGGAAACATCAATACCTCGAGCAAGCAATAATTGACTTGAGACTTGTCCAAAACGACCGAAACCAATCATCAGGACTTTTCCAGAAAGTCCTTCAGCAATACGGATATTTTCTAAAGAAGTTTGTTCTGTAGTTTGGGTAAAACGTTTAAACAGAATGCCTATGATGGGGGTCAAAATCATCGACAAGACTACAATCGCATTCAGGTTTGAGCTTTCATCAGCACTAATGATTTGAGCACTCATGGCGGCAGCAAAGAGTACAAAAGCAAACTCCCCCCCTTGAGCCATTAGTAATGCGCGATCGAGTGCTTCAGAGTGTGAACTTTTGGTCAGGCGTGCAATCAGATAAATTATGGATGCTTTGACAAACATCAGCACAAGTACAGCACTTAAAATTAACACCCAGTTATTTTTTATGACGTCAAGGTCTAATGACATACCTACGGCTAGAAAAAATAATCCGAGCAATATGCCACGAAACGGTTCAATATCTGCTTCAATCTGATGGCGAAAAGTGGATTCGGAGAGTAATACCCCTGCAAGGAATGCCCCCATTGCCGTCGATAAGCCACTGACTTGCATCAGTAATGCTGCGCCGAGCACCACCAAGAGTGCTGCTGCAGTCATGACTTCACGGGCTTTGGCTACGGCTAATAAGCGAAATAAAGGATTAAGCAACCAATAGCCTGCAGCGATTAAACCTACAATTGAAATTAAACCAATTCCGATGCTCTGCAAACGCATAGAAGTACTTTCAACAACATGATTCGGTGCGATAAAAGCGACAATTGCCAATAAAGGGACAATCAATAAATCTTCAAACAGCAGGATCGAGATAATTTTTTGTCCTCGTGGTTGAGCAATGTCTCCACGATCTCCCAAAAGTTGCATCACAATTGCAGTCGAGGTGAGTACAAAGCCTGCAGCACATACAAAACTCACTTGCCAAGAATAGCCATAGACCAAGCCTACCGCCATTAACCCCAATGAACAGGCGCTAATCTGTAATGTGCCTAATCCAAAAATTTCTTTTCTTAAACTCCATAAATACGATGGACGCATTTCTAGTCCAATCACAAACAGATACATCACAATACCAAGCTCAGCAACATGCAGAATAGACGCAGAATCGTAGAAAAACGCTAGTCCAAATGGACCAATAATTAATCCTGCAATTAAATATCCCAATACCGAGCTTAATCCTAGGCGCTTGATTAAGGGGACTGAAATCACTGCCGCTGTGAGCAGTATGACAGGGGATAGAAGGTTCATATATTTCTCAGATTTTGTATAGAGTCTGTTGACACTTCAAATATAGAAAGTAGATTCAAAACACAAGTGCAACACGTTTGTAGTTAGTTGAAACAGTTAATCACTATACCCGAATTTCAAGTAATCAATGGGATAATTTTATCACTGCATTTAAAGACTGTCAGCAAAGTATTGGTAAGCTTTTCACTATAGGTGTTGAGGGAAATAATTGCAAAATAAGGCATCGAATTAGATGTGTTAGTTCAGTATTGAGTGTGGCTTTAGCAAGAATACGGATATTAATGCTTCTCACAATATTCTAGCGGTAGAACATACCACTTTGTCTGTGGAGGAAAGATGCGGTAAAAGTCGCTCTGTGAAGCAGAAAGCATGCCTAAATCCGTGAGGAAGTCGCCTAAGAGCTTTTGCTTTTAAAATCCCTGAGAAACCTGTTTCGTAAAGAGCTAGTCAAAAGTGGGGGAGTATGTCAGAAGTTTAATTTTATAAGTTATTGTAAAGATTCGGAAAGTTAATTATGGCATCCAGTTGCAGAGCCAATAGTGACTTCATTTAATCTCAGCATACTTTTTGAAACACTACCTAAATTTTTAAGGTTTATAAAAAATATTGCTTTTTTTATACTATGGGGTACTATAGTATTAATGCTAGCAAATAAGGAGGTCTGATGCCTAATCAGGTTGAAGACAAAAAAAAGATTCTTCTACGTGTCAGAAAGATCAAAGGTCAGACGCAAGCGATTGAAAAAGCATTAGAAGACAATGTGGAATGTGGTGCAATTCTGCAACAAATATGCTCTGTGCGTGGTGCTATTAATGGTTTAATGAATGAGATGTTGGAGGTTCATTTAAAGGACACTTTAGTATCAGGTGAAACCACAGAACAACAACGAAAAGAAGAACTGGCTGAAATCGCCAAGATTCTAAAATCATATTTAAAATAGATCTGTATAAGGAATTATTCCATGAAGTCACGTGCTGCTGTTGCGTTTGGTCCTGGTCAACCTCTTCAAATTGTTGAAGTTGATGTTGCACCACCGAAGAAAGGTGAAGTATTAATCAAGATCTCCCATACCGGTGTGTGTCATACAGATGCATTTACTTTGTCTGGCGATGATCCTGAAGGTGTTTTTCCGGCTATTCTCGGGCATGAAGGTGCTGGTGTTGTAGTCGAGGTTGGTGAAGGCGTGACTAGCGTCAAACCAGGTGATCATGTCATTCCACTTTACACCGCTGAATGTGGCGAGTGCGTATTCTGTAAATCTGGAAAATCGAACTTGTGTATTGCCGTTCGCGAAACTCAAGGTAGAGGCGTAATGCCAGATGGTACCACTCGTTTTTCCTACAATGGTCAACTGATTTACCACTATATGGGCTGCTCAACGTTCAGTGAATACACTGTAGTGGCAGAAGTATCATTGGCTAAAATCAATCCTGAAGCCAATCACGAACATGTCTGCTTACTGGGTTGTGGGGTAACAACGGGTATCGGTGCAGTACATAACACGGCTAAAGTACAAGAAGGTGATAGTGTTGCGGTCTTTGGTTTAGGTGGTATTGGTTTGGCAGTCGTACAAGCCGCACGTCAAGCTAAAGCAGGGCGTATTATTGTGGTTGACATGAATCCAGATAAATTTGCGCTGGCAAAAGAGTTTGGTGCAACGGACTTCTTGAACCCTAAAGATTACGATAAACCAATCCAGCAAGTAATTGTCGAAATGACTGGCTGGGGTGTAGATCATTCATTTGAATGTATTGGTAACGTGAATGTGATGCGTTCAGCCCTTGAAAGTGCACACCGTGGCTGGGGACAATCGGTAATTATTGGTGTAGCTGGCGCAGGTCAGGAAATCTCTACCCGTCCATTCCAACTGGTTACTGGTCGTAAATGGCTAGGTTCTGCCTTTGGTGGCGTAAAAGGTCGTACGCAACTTCCAGGAATGGTTGAAGATGCCATGAAAGGTAAAATTCAATTAGAACCATTTGTGACACATACGATGGGCTTGGATCAGATCAATGAAGCCTTTGATCTAATGCATGAAGGTAAGTCAATTCGTACTGTAATTCATTACGAATAATTGCGTCAGACCTTATATTTTTCCATGCATGTGAATCATGATTGACATGCATGGAATCCTCTAAAACGGTACATCATCTGTAAAACAGATCTATCTGTGTAGGCATCGTGTATAGGTTCAATAAACCTGCCTACATTTTAAATCTTTATCACTATTCTCTGTGGAGAATGTAAGACTCTTTATTTACTTAATTTCTCATGAAGTCTTGCTCAACATAGGTAATTGATTATGGAAATAATTGAGAAACATGCTTCTTTTGGTGGATCGCAAGAAGTATATCGCCATCAGTCAATAGCATTAAACTGTTCAATGAAATTCTCAATATATCTGCCACCTCATGACAAAGATGAGCGGTTGCCAGTTTTATATTGGTTATCAGGACTGACTTGCAACGAACAGAACTTTATTACTAAAGCCGGAGCACAAAAGTATGCGGCTGAACATAAAGTCATTATTGTTGCACCAGATACCAGCCCACGTGGAGAGGATGTACCAGATCATGCAGATTATGATTTAGGCCAAGGCGCAGGATTCTATGTGAATGCAACACAAGCACCCTGGTCACAGCATTTCAAAATGTATGATTATATTGTGGAAGAGCTCAGAAATCTGATTGACCTGAATTTTCCGACTAATCAAGTCCAAAGTATTATGGGTCATAGCATGGGTGGTCATGGTGCATTAGTAATTGGGTTAAAAAATCCTGAGCTTTATAAAAGTATTTCTGCTTTTGCACCAATTGTTGCACCTAGCCAAGTACCTTGGGGGAAAAAGGCTTTTACACACTACCTAGGTGAAACCGAAACTTTATGGAAAAGCTATGATGCGATTGAATTAATCAAAAACGCTGAAGTTCATTTACCTATTTTAGTCGATCAGGGAACAGCTGATGATTTTCTTGAAGAACAGTTAAGGCCTAAGCTTCTTAGTAATATTTGTTTGGAACAAGAATATCCTCTTACACTTAACCTAAGAGAAGGGTATGACCATAGCTATTACTTCATTGCGAGCTTTATAGAGAAACATATAGAGTTTCACAGCAAATTCCTAGCTACATAACTTTCATAGATATGAGGATGTACAATGTGGTTCTTGAATGCTTCTTGAGCAATATAATTTCCAGATGAAGAGGTCAGCTTATAAATCTAAGGTAGAGTCAATTGATCCTTATATAACTAAGATTGAATTTAATCATCTCATATCTTAATTTTTTGATTCAAGTTAATGATATTAACTTGAATAAATTCCTAGCATTATGTCGAAATAAAAACCCAGATTTTGGCTCAGCTATGGGAAATTTTTTTTAACTTTTATACAACAAAACTTTCTGACATGCATACATTAGCAATGTCAGAATCAGTTTTCATTCTAATCAATTGTGGAGTTTTAGTCATGCTTAAAACAGCTTTATATGTCCGTCTTGAAGCTAAACCGGGTAAAGAAGACGAAGTGGAAGCTTTCCTTAAAGCCGGTTTACCTATTGTAATGGAAGAACCTGCGACAGTTGCGTGGTTTGGCCTACGTCTTGGACCTACAACATTTGGTATTTTTGATGCATTTCCTGATGAGGCGGGTCGCCAAGCACATTTATCTGGCAAAGTTGCAGCTGCTTTGATGGATCAGGCCGATGAGCTATTTTCAGAGCCACCGTCTATTGAAAAAGTAGATGTTTTGGCTAGTAAACTACCAGCTCATACCGACGCTTAAATGTATGAGGGTGCTGCCTGAAATTTTGAATGAAAGGCAGCACTTCATTTATACAATTATTTTTGCAGTTATTGCTTATCTTTTTATAAAGAATGTCGCTTACCCGTATGCTGTAGATCGTTATTTCAAGAGTGAAGAGTTTCTTGCCATAAAAGAAAGTATCTCTCAGCATGTACAAGACTGTAATGACTTAAATCAACATATCCAAAACCTAAAGCTGTCATATGCTGATATAGAATCCTTCGACTACGGTAAAGGAAATCTGTCTGACACCAGTAGATATAACATGAAAAGAAAAAACTGGTCTGAAAGCACAAACAACCGATGGACGCATCCATGCTCTCTATCTATTGTGAAAAACGCTAACGATCAGCCATTCAAGTATCTATGTAAGTACTTTAACATCAAACCGACTGAAGAAACTTTAGAGAAGTTTGAGAATGCACTAAATGATTTTTCTGCTGCCGAACAAGGTAAGGTTTTGTTGGTGCAAGAAAGAGATGCTACGATAGCAAGTGTAATGGAATCCATACCGGCATTTGTAATGCGCTCTAGTGAAGAAAGAATAAAGCAAGAATTAGGCTTTATGCTTGTTAACTTATCTCAGTTGTATTTTCCTGTTTATACCTTTCAGTATGTTTCAGCTGGTGGTAACAGCTCATCAAGGTTTGATTTCAGATTAGACTTAGACCAGCTAGAACGATTTATCGGTTACTTAGCTGAATTGGTGAAGTTTGAGAATAGTGTGGCAGGTCAACGGGCATTAATGACAGCCAAGTTGAGAGAAAGAATTAAAGTACGAGATAACTTTACTTGTAAAATATGCTCTCTTTCCACTTCGGATGAAAAAAATCTTTTACTTGAGATTGATTATATTACTCCTTTATCAAAAGGTGGTAAATCAACAGAAGATAACTTACAAGTACTATGCTGGCGTTGTAATCGCTCTAAAGGATCAAAAACAGATCATGTCCCAAGCTTAACGCATGACCAATTGGTTAATAATATACCAAAACCAGAAGTTGCGGCACGTCCTGCTATGCCACCAACACTGCCACAAAATATGCCTGTCTCTATCGCTGAGTCATTTAATGAAAAACCTCGGGCAGTTACACCAAAGTCGTCAGTAAGCATGGTTCGTCCAAATACAAATACGCCGCCACCTATTCCTCATTCGCATTCATTAAAAGCTACACCTGATATAACCACGTCAGCCAGTACTGCGCCACAGTCACCACCTACAAACGATGTTTTCTTGACTTGCTTCCCTGATCCAGTGGTAGCAGAAGCTGCACAAGCAACACCAAGTAACCCTACAAACATAACCAATGCTCAAAAAAATGCGGTTAGAACTGCTCACAGCTATCTTGAAAGCTCGGGTTTTTCGCGTGATGGTCTGATTGAACAATTAGAGTATGATGGTTATACAGGCAGTGATGCGACTATAGCAGTAGATAGTTTAGATATGAACTGGATTAAGCAGGCTAAGAAAACAGCGAAGTCTTATCTTCAAGATTCGGGTTTCACGCGTAATGGTCTGATTGAGCAACTAGAGTATGACGGTTATACGAGCAGTGATGCGACCACAGCAGTAGATAGCCTAAACTTGAGTCAATCGAAGAGCGACAAGCCTGAGCAGAGCCAAACAGAAACAGTGGAGTTTACACCTAAGAATTCAGCCGATCTGACAAATCCTCAAAAGAATGCTGTTAGGTCAGCAAAAGATTGGCTTGAATATTCTGCTTATTCACGTAAGAATCTTATTGAAACGCTCTCTCAAAGTGATGGATATACTATTAGGGATGCTACTTTTGCGGTAGACAGTTTGGATATTAACTGGGCAAAGCAAGCTAAGAAGGCAGCAAAAGACTGGATAGAATATTCTGCTTATTCACGTAAGAATCTTATTGAAACGCTCTCTCAAAGTGATGGCTATACTATTGATGATGGGACTGTAGCAGTAGATGGTTTGAATGTCGATTGGAACGAGCAGGCACTGAGGTCAGCAAAAGATTGGCTTGAATACTCTGGCTACTCACGCAAAAATCTTATCGAAACACTTTCTCAAAGTGATGGTTACAGTCAAAGCCAAGCAACTTATGCAGCAGAAAAGGCTGGTGTTTGAGTGCACTTAAACATAGGTCTTATAAATACACTAAATAAAAGAAGCAAAATAATTATTAAAAGGTAGCTAATTAAAGTAGCGACTCTACTCAACTTAATTTTAAAAAAATGAGTAAAAATGTTGAGGGTTGTGTAGGTTCATCAAATTTAGAATATCTTTAAGAGAAGGTATTTGATATATAGAAAGGCCAGACAACTTAAGCTGTCTGGCTTTTTGGATGATTAATGCTCATTTATTTGCTTGATCTGTCCGCCATAAAGCATGCTCACATATTATGCATAACCAACTATTTTTGGCACGCATATAAGGAATATCAGCAGGTACTTCAATTGGACAAGCATAGCCGCAGTATTCACATACAACATCGTCTAAGTAGGCATAACACTGAGCAACTGTCTCAAAGAATACTTGAGGACTTACCTCATATTTCTCACAAAGCGTCTTCACATGTTTAATAAAACCGCTTTTATTATCGTATGCCCAGTAATCCTCACATATTTTGATATCATATGGACTCTGCGTCATATTGGGTTGAAGTTTGACACTCATCATACTCTCCTCAATAGCTGCCATAATCAGAGTGCGGTAATAGCTCGTAGAGCTCGCTTTGAAGCTGACTGCTCATATCTTTTATAAAGTACCCATCTTGAGCATCTAAGCGCTTCTGTACCCATATACGCATCGCCATGTCATTGTTAAAGCACCGCTTCACTCCTAAGAAGCGTGCTAGGTTATGACCAGATGAAATATATAACTCACGCATCAACGCATTAGCAATAAGGTTTGCATCTGTACTGATTGCACCATCAGGTTTAAACTCACCAAACAGCTCCTCATAATTGATGATTTTCATTGTGACGTCTCCTTGTCAGTTTGTGCATTCGTGATTAGTGTTTCAGCTCCAGAGCTATTCGATGCGCCTGTTAACTTCTCCTTACTCGCAAGTAGTAAGTTATCCATCGCTGAGCCATCTTGACGGGTGATATCAGGCACATAACGGCTATACACACGAAACAGCATCTCCGTACTGCTATGAGCCATCTGACGAGCTATCCACTCGGGATTCTCACCAGCAGCGAGCCAAAGCGTCGCTGCGGTATGCCGAGTCTGATAAGCACGCCTGTGCTTAAGTCCGAGTAGGGCAAGTGTGGGTTTCCATACCCGTCTATTCACATTACGATACTCCATTGGATTGCCTTGTGAATTGCAAAACACAAACTCTGACTTGCCAAAGGTGCGTGCCTTCTGGTCTTGTAGTGCGTCATACACTAACTGTGACATCGCAATATCACGTTGTGAGCCTAATGTCTTAGTCGGACCCATCTCACCATTAACTAATGCCTCTCTTATACTAATCTCACGGCGATCAAAATTAATGCAATCCCACTTCAGCCCATCTATTTCACTGGTACGCATTCCTGTAAAGAAGCGAATAGTGTAGTAGGGCTTATAATCAGCTCGAACATGCTTTAAAATCAGCCATACCTCACTCAATGTAAACGGGTTTACATCCGGACGAGCTTGTTTGAGATGCTTAATATTTTTATAAGGCATCTCAAACTCATGGCGATCTGATGCTTCTTCTAGTATCATACGAAGAAGTATCATGATCTGGTTGATCCGTGCTACTGACAGACTTGACTGACCATCTTTACCGTAACAAACTTTGGCGAGGGAGCTACGGAAGGTCAGCAAGTCTGGTTTTTTTATGGCATGTACCGCTTTACCACCAAACTCAGGTAATAAATACTTATTCAAAATAATCTTTATTTTTTGCCGATAGCTCGGTCGCCATTCAATCTTCCTCTCCTCAAAAAATGTTTCCGAAAACTCCTTAAAGGTCGGATTACGACTGATACAAGCTTCGGCTCTATCAGCCAATGCCGTCATCTCCTGGGCTCGTTCACTCTTTGGGAAGTAAGCAGCATAGTCAAAGATGCCTAAAGTTATTTCTGCTTCCATTTTTTTCATGACTTGCGCTAATTTTTTACGATTAGCTGGGTTGTCTTCTAAACTGGTCTTTTCTCGACAGCGCTTACCTAAGTAGCGGAAGTCAACGACCAGCTTACCAAACCGTCCTCGCATAGTAGCCATAGTAAATCTCCTTATTTTTTTATTGAAGTGCCATACCGTTGATAGCGCTCATAACCGGCTTGCACATGTCTTCCTCGATACGCTCCCATACGTACAAAATCTTACGACCACCAAAAGGGCGTATGTAGTGAATGTTTTCAATCAAAACGGTATCTTTCATTTGATTGCGGATAGTACGTGCGTCGTACTTGATGCGTTCGGCTAACTCATCAGTTGTTAAATAAGTATTACTCATGGTGTTTACCTCTTTTCAGTTATTAAGTCATTGCATTAAGTGATAGAATAAAAATTATTTTATCAACCTGTAAAAATGCATCTTGAAGGAATCAGTTATAATTTACCCGCTTAAAGGTAATTAGTAACCGATTTGTGTAATATATTACCTTTTTACTGCAATGTAAAGCATTTTTACCCGAAAAGAGGTAAATTTATGATTGTGTCTAAACTCCCCGTTATTTTGGCAGAGAAAAAATTGCGTGTAGCAGATGTTGTAAGAGCAACAGGCATGAGTAAATCAACCCTTCATAAACTATATAATGAAGAGTCATCAAGAATTGATTTCAATACTATCGACCAGTTATGTGAGTTTTTAGACGTACAGGTGGGTGACTTGTTTATCTATAAGCCAAATACTAAAGATGTGGGTGACCAGTCTTGATGACTTATAAAACTGGAAATATATGAGTAGAGAAACAGCTGTATAGCCTTATATACAAGGCGCTTCAAAATATAAAATTAAGATTGGGGTTATTTTTATATTTACTTTTCCCTGATTTGGCCACGTTTTGGTCACGCTATAAACTAATTATAAAAAAGCAGTGGAAAAGGAAAAGCGATGCTAAGAAATATTTTCTTAGCATTGCTTCTTATAAAGGTAGGAATAGTCAGTTGGGGTCAATTATAAAATCAGTATTTATAGCGTGGGCACGAAATGGTCACGTTTTGGTCACGGTGCTGATTTTGAGACTTTTATCTCATTAGATTAACTTAATAGCTTGATTGGGCAATAAGACATAAAAACGCTGTAGCCCCTGAAAATTAGACAAAAAAAAGCCTCACTGTTAAGTGAGGCTTTTTAAGTATTTGGAGCGGGAAAAGAGATTCGAACTCTCGACCCCAACCTTGGCAAGGTTATGCTCTACCACTGAGCTATTCCCGCTAATTATCAATTAACTATCGTCAGTTGATGAAGGCGTATTATACGCAGTTTTTTTTAGGTGTCAACACCTATGACGAAAAAAATTAAAGTTATTAAAATAGGCGTGTCTTCTGGCCATAGATATATGTTATAACGGTTTATTATAATATGTATTCCAAAAGCTTTGTAGTACATAAATAAGCTGGGACGCACTTTATAATTTAATCGTAATCACATTCACAATTATCAATACTTACAAAGATAAGTCATAGGGATAAAAAATGAGTCAACAATATACCATCGCTGATTATTTGTTTGATCGTGTCGCAGAAGCGGGTGCATCTGAGATATTTGGCGTACCTGGTGATTTTAACTTAACTTTTTTGGATAACGTTCTCGCTTCTGATAAGCTGCGCTGGGTAGGCAACACAAATGAGCTAAATGCTGGCTATGCTGCCGATGGCTATGCACGCGAGCGTGGATTTGCCGCTATGGTGACGACTTTTGGCGTAGGTGAGCTGTCAGCGATTAACGCGACCGCAGGTTCTTTTGCTGAATATGCGCCTGTATTGCATATCGTAGGTGCACCAAGCACAGCGCTACAAGACTCAAAGCGCCGTATTCATCATTCGCTTGGTGATGGGGTATTTAACCATTTTATTAAGATGGTCGAGCCAGTGACGGTGGCCCGTGCGCAGCTTACTCCTGAAAATGCTGCCTCAGAAATTGATAGAGTAATTCGATTGATTCTCAAAAAGCATCGTCCAGGTTACCTATTGCTCTCACCAGACGTCGCGCGTCAGCCTATCTATCCACCAACGACCAAGCTGATCGATAGTCAAGAAGACATTACTAGCCAAGCGGCATTATCAGATTTCAAGCAAGCCTTAACCGAGTTTTTGCCAAATAAGTCCACAACCCTAATGGCAGATTTGATGGTGCATCGTTTGGGGTTACAATCACAGCTCAAAGCGTTGATCGCTGATACGGATATTCCTTATACCACGCTATCTTGGGGTAAGACGCTGCTTGATGAGAATAGCGATCGTTGGGCAGGCACTTATGCGGGTGTTGCCTCACGTCCAATTGTCAAAGATGCGGTAGAAAACTGCGAATGCCTTATCAAAGTAGGGGTGCAATATACTGACACTACTACCGCAGGGTTTAGTCAAGATATCAATGAAGATGTAGTCGTAGACTTGCATTATGAGCGTGCTTCTATCAGTGGTAGGAACTTTGCACCGATTGCGCTAAAAGATGCGTTGCAAGCCCTACATGAAGTGATGACCTCTGGCATTAACATCGTGCCAAAGCCTTTCTGTGAAGAAGTTAAGCCGCACGAACAAAAAGGTAAAGACAGTGAGGCTATCCGCCAAGATGACCTATGGCATATTATTGCTGACCGTTTAGATCACAATAACTTGGTGTTTTCTGAACAAGGGACTGCCTATTTTGGTATCAGTGATGTGCGCCTGCCAGAAGGGGTGACGTCATATGGGCAGCCGATGTGGGGATCAATTGGCTACACGTTGCCTGCCAGCTTGGGCGCGGCAATCGCATCGCCAGATAAGCGCAGTGTGTTATTGATTGGTGATGGTTCAGCATTGCTAACTGTCCAAGAGTTGGCGGTCATGATTCAAGAGCGCATCAATCCTGTGATCGTCTTAATTAACAATGACGGCTATACGGTAGAGCGCGCGATTCATGGCGAAAACCAATACTATAATGATATTCCTAAATGCGATTGGCAAATCATGCCGCGAGCGTTTGGCGCGACAGAAGAAAATAGCCTATTACTCAAAGCAGAGACAGCAGGCGAGCTAAAATCTGCTTTCAACAAAGCTGCTGCGACTACCGACAAGCTTATAATGATTGAGGTAATCGCAGACAAGCATGATATACCGCCATTGCTAGCAGACATCAGCGCGGCACTAAAACCAAAAAAGGATTAAGTAATTCGTAAAAGCCTACTGAATAAAAGTAACAGCCCCATTTAGCAACTTAGCTAAGTGGGGTTTTTTACATTTTTTATCATACGGATTAATTAATCAGCGATTGCTCTTATGTCAGTTTGCAGACTTTAGTATCATGGCGGATTGGGCTACGTTCAGCCTTGATAGTCAACAGGAGACAGACCCGTCGTGATTTGGTTAAAAATGCTTATCGGCGCATTGATGGTACTGGCGATTCAAATGTTCGCCCAAACCCGATTTTTCTATTTGGCGGCTCTTGCGCCACTATTCCCCACCTTTACGTTAATCAGTCACTTTATCGTTGGTACTGAGCGCAGTCCTGCTGATTTAAAGGTCGCGTTGATATTCAGTATGCTTGGTGTCATACCGCATTTGATTTATACCTTTGTGGTGTTCTTTAGCATCAGTTATATGAGTTTATATAAAGCATTGCTATTAGGTGTGGTCGCTTGGACGGTTGCGGCTGCGATTCTGGTACTGACATGGCAATACATTCAGGGTTAAGTAGTATTAAGACGTAAACTCTTTTAGCCTAGCAATGGCATTTTGTGTACTTCACTTTAATATTTGAGTGTTTTCTCTTGAGGTGTTTTTATTGATTTAGTATTGGCTGCTAGTTCTGATGGTGATGCTAATATCATCATAAGTAATTGTCATTCATATTTTGAATAACGGCCGCTTATGATAGGCTCACTGGTGTAATATCTACTAACAGCAAGATAACGAAAAACCCATCGCAATCAATTACTATTCTTAATAATAAAAAATAGGGCTCAAAAACAATGGATACCTTAAATATCCTGTATCTCGTAGGCGCATTATTAATTTTCGCCAGTATCATGGCGAGTACATTATCAGCGCGCTTAGGCGTACCATTGTTGTTGCTGTTTTTGATAGTGGGTATGTTGGCAGGCGAGCAGGGTATCTTGGGTATTGAGTTCTCTCAATATGCGCTAGCCAATTTTGTTGGGCAGGCCGCCTTAGCTTGTATCTTGCTAGATGGTGGTTTACGTACGTCCTTTAAATCGTTTCGAGTGGGTCTAAAACCTGCGATTACGCTGGCTACATGGGGCGTGTTAGTCACGGTCATGGTGCTAGGGGTATTTGTCACTTGGCTGCTCGAGGTCGATTGGCGATTTGGGTTGCTGATGGCTGCGATTGTCGGCTCTACCGATGCCGCTGCCGTATTTTCTCTATTACGTAATGGCGGTGTCAAGCTTAACGACCGTGTACAAGCCACGCTTGAACTTGAGTCTGGTGCCAACGATCCCTTGGCTATTTTATTAGTCACTGGTTTGATTGCGCTAAATGTTGATCCTGCTGGTCAGACAGTATTCGGCTTTTTAGTTTTATTGCTACAGCAGCTGAGCTTTGGGCTAGGGATGGGCTTGTTATTCGGTTATTTCTTATCCCGATTATTGCCCAAGGTACATTTGGCAGAAGGTATGTACGCTATTTTGATTCTCTCCGCTGGCTTGGCTGTGTTCGCCGCGACCAATCTTATTGGCGGCAGTGGATTTTTGGCGGTATACCTCACTGGTGTGCTAATCGGTAATCATAAGGTACGTTCAACAGAGCATGTCATGCGAGTGATGGACAGCTTTGCTTGGCTGTCGCAGGCGGTGCTTTTCGTAGTATTAGGACTATTGGTCACTCCGTCAAACGTCCTCAATGTCTGGCATTATTCGGTTGCAATCGCGCTCTTTATGATCTTTGTCGCGCGTCCTATTGCCGTCTATACCAGTGTCAAACCTTTCAAATTTAAAGACAGAGAGATTGGGTTTATCTCTTGGGTCGGGTTGCGCGGTGCAGTGCCTATTACCTTGGCGATTTTACCAGTCATGGCTGGTATAGATAATGCCTTTATGCTGTTTGATATTGCCTTTGGCGTCGTGGTTCTGTCGTTGATTTTGCAAGGCACAACCATCCCGACGATGGCCAATCTGTTTAAGGTACGTATTCCAACCAATAAAGACCCAAAAGAGGAGCATGAAGTCTGGGTATCCGATAAGGCCAGTATCACGCTGTATGAGTTTGAGGCAAAGTCGGGCGCATTTGCCATTGGGCGTCATCCTATGGGTATCTCCAAAGGCATCAACCCAGATGAAATCAGTGTCTTTGCGCTAGTGCGTAACCAGCAAATCGTAGTAGTCGATGAGCATACAAAGCTAAAATTCGGCGATAGTGTCTGGTATGCGATGAGAGGTAATCACGCTAGCAAAATCGCTAAGATTTTTAATGACACGACATTAGATCGCAAAGCTATCGATGACTTCTATGGCGATTGGCTGCTATCACCGAGTGTTAAGCTTGGTGA
Organism: Psychrobacter sp. Ps1; assembly: GCF_022129425.1. NCBI lineage: Bacteria > Pseudomonadati > Pseudomonadota > Gammaproteobacteria > Moraxellales > Moraxellaceae > Psychrobacter > Psychrobacter sp. Ps1. Next base: position 21,660 of record NZ_JADQAN010000001.1, read on the forward strand.
TTTGCCGTTTTTTACAGGAATTATGGCATCTGAGACTCTGGTAAAAACACTCAAAACGTCTGATGAAGACAGCGCAAAAAACATGTGGGAGCAGACGGTGGCCGAGTACGTGAAATCACATTTAGGTACTGCGCCAGTGTCGGGCGATACTGTTGTGATAAGCGATGAATGGTCATTGGTTATTAAAGAAGTCGATGACAAAGGGAAGCTAAGAACCATTGGTCTAAAGTACCAACAACCGTCTGCAATAGTGTAATAAACCTAGTGGTATCTTATAGCAAATTCATCATCTTATTCAAAAAGTCAGCCGCTTGTTTAGGCTGATTTTCTCGATATGCCCAATGGTGCTCGACATCATAGCTTGCCTCATCAGGCAGTAGTATTTTCATCAGGCCCATACCCTCATAACGCTTCGCTAAATCACGCGGCAAGTAGCCAACATGGTGACCTGCAAGGATAAGCTGGGCTGTCGCCTCCATATGATAAGTAGTCGCGCTTAATGTCTTGGGGCGAATATGATTGATATGATGCTCTACCACATAGCCTCTTTTTATCCACGGATAGTTCTGTTCTAAATCATCAAAAGTTAATCCGTCTGAGTTGTAAAACAATCTATGTTCGCGTCCACAGCAGACCACTTGTTTTTCAACAAATGCTGGCTTAAAGGTCAGTAAAGGTGGAAAGCTGCCAAAATAACCCACGCCAATGTCACTCTCGTTACTTAAGAGCTTTTCTAACATGCTCTCAGGACTTTGTACGTCGATAGAAAAGTGTATTAACGGGTTATTACGGTAGCTGTTGGCTAGACGTTGTCTAAGTGCATCATAAAAAAACTTGGGCATCTGATCAATCAAGCAAAGCCTAATGTGCCCGCCGTGGACTGAGTCTAGTTGTCTAATATAATGCAGCTGATGTTGAAAGCTGGCGACCGATTCGGTAAACCCCAAACAAGCCTCGTAAACAGCAGCACCATCTTCTGTCAGTTTAAATCCTGCTCGACCACGGTGACATAGTGTCATCCCTAAGCGGTCTTCTAAGTGGGTTAAATGCCCACTAATGACAGAGGTTGTGACATTTAAACGCGACTGGGCAGCAGTTACGCCTTGACACTCTACAATAGCCATAAAGCTGCGTAGCGTTTTGATGTCTATTTTTATCAGTTCATCCAATATCAAAAGTGGCTCCTTATTCACTCAATCAACATTATCTCTTTTTCAATCGACATTGCGTTTCCTAAACTTCTGATAATAACTTATAAGAGCATTTCATTACGAAAAAATAGAAGTTTACTTCTAAATTTTACCATGGTTCCTTCTCTTATATTTATGTATTGTCAATGACATGTAGCAAATTGTGTACTTAAACCAAATAAGCAAGGAAGTAACTTATGACATTCAATCAACCATTAAGCGGCAACGACATGCCAAGATTTGGTGGCTTCGCTTCTATGATGCGCTTGCCGACTCAAACTGATGCTGAAGGGTTAGATGTGGCATTTGTTGGTGTCCCTTTAGATATCGGTGCATCCAACCGTAGCGGGGCTAGATTGGGTCCTAGACAGATTCGTGATGAGTCAAGAATGATTCGTCCTTACAATGTGGCCACTCGTGCTGCGCCTTTTGAATCATTACAAGTCGCTGATATCGGTGATGTGCCTATCAACACATTCAACCTGCTAAAAAGCGTTGATATCATCGAAAAATTCTATACCGATAAAATCGTCAAACACGGCGCGATTCCTCTAACACTAGGCGGCGATCATACTATCGCATTGCCTATCCTGCGCGCACTTGCCAAAAAACATGGCCCTGTCGGTATGGTACATATCGATGCTCATGCTGATATCAATGATGATATGTTTGGCGAAAAAATCGCTCATGGCACACCTTTCCGCCGCGCTGTCGAAGAAAACCTCATCGATGGTAATCGTGTGGTACAGATTGGTCTACGTGGTACAGGCTATAGCGCAGAAGAGTTTGACTGGTCAACCCAGCAGGGCTTCCGCGTGGTACCTGCTGAGGAGTGCTGGTACAAGTCGCTAACACCGCTCATGGCTGAAGTACGTGAAAAGCTAGGTGATGGTCCTGTTTACTTGAGCTTCGATATCGACGGTATTGATCCTGCCTTTGCCCCAGGTACGGGTACTGCTGAAATCGGTGGCCTGACCTCTACTCAAGGTATCGAAATCATTCGTGGTATGCGCGGTCTGGACGTGGTGGGCGGGGACTTAGTTGAAGTATCACCACCGTATGATCCATTTGGTAACACCTCGGTATTGGCGGCGAACTTATTGTTTGAGATGCTATGTATCCTGCCGGGCGTACGCTATGACGACAAGGTTAAAGCGGTTTATTAATCACCATCAATGATTACCTCTATAATGAGCAACCTTTGTAGCCAGTAATTAGTGACTAATAATCGGTATGAAAGAAAAATACAAAGGTTGTTTTGAGGTAGTGATAATTATCTGAATATTCAGCGAAATTTTTTAGGATGACTGACCCATGACCCAATTGACGCAAACGCCTTCTTCTTTGTCTGACTCTTCATCACTGACCTGCGGTGAGCTATTGGTGCAGTGGCTAGAGTATTATGGTGTAGAGACCGTTTTTGGTATCCCTGGTGTGCACACGGTAGAGCTGTATCGCGGTCTACCTAATACCAATATTCGTCATGTGACACCGCGTCATGAGCAGGGCGCTGGGTTTATGGCAGATGGTTACTACCGTGCCTCTGGCAAGGTTGGCGTATGTTTTATTATTACTGGCCCTGGTATGACCAACATTATGACGGCGATGGCACAGGCATTGGCTGATTCGATACCGATGCTAGTGATCTCTAGTGTCAATAAAGTCAAAGACACTGGCAGCGGCGAAGGGCATTTGCATGAGTTGCATGATCAGCAAGGCATGATTAGCAAAGTAGCATTGACGAGCAAGACCATTTGGCAACCTGAATCGCTACCGAAAGTCATTGCAGAAGCTTTTGCCTTATTTAATGGTGCACGTCCGGGGCCAGTACATATTCAGCTGCCTATCGATATCATCACCGCTGATGCCCGTCATGTTGCTAAGCCGCCTAGTTTAAATGCTGTAGCAAATAGCGAAGCTGGTACAAATAGCTTGAGCCTACCTCAGGTCACAAGACCACTGCCGAATCCTACGCAATTAGACCTAATCGTACAGTCATTAAAAACTGCGAAAAATCCTGTAATACTTTATGGAGGCGGCTGTGTCGATGTCGATCGTGATGCACAAAAACTGGCAGAGTTGATAGATGCGCCAACGTTTTTGACGATTAATGCCAAAGGCTTGCTGCCACCTGGTCATCCATTAAGTTTAGGTAGCAACCAGTCATTAGACGCAGGCCGAGCCGTGATTACCGAGGCGGACTGGGTATTAGCGATTGGGACTGAGCTTGGTGAAACTGACTACGATGTGTTCTTTAATGGTGAGTTTAAGATAAATGGCACGCTGGTACGCATCGACTGTGATGCTCAGCAATTGCAGCGTCCATTTAGAGCGGATATCGCGGTACTGTCCGATGCACAGATGGCGATTAGTGGTTTATGTGATCGCTTAGAAGGTCAGACATTCGATCATCAAGCACTGTCACGTGTCAATGAGGCAAAGCAGGCCATCTTGAAGGATGTAACGACAGACTTTGCGGGTCAGAATTCATTACTAAAGCTGATCAGAGATGAGGTAGAAGACGTCATTTTCGTTGGTGATTCAACGCAGCCTGTCTATAGTGGCAACCTTGGTCTTGAAGCCTTGGCGACGCGTAAATGGTTTAATTCATCGACGGGTTTTGGCACGTTAGGCTATGGTTTGCCTGCCGCTATCGGGGCCATGGTTGGTTCAAACTTGCCTGTTGTCAGTCTAATGGGTGATGGTGGTATTCAATTTACGATTGCTGAGCTTATCTGCGCAGCTGAGCTTGAGCTACCGTTGATCGTTTTGCTATGGAACAACCAAGGCTACGGTGAGATTCGTCGTTATATGGAAGAGGGCGGTTTACCACTGATTGGCGTCAATATCAAAACGCCAAACTTTGAGCCACTAGCGGCAGGGTTTGGGGCTGGCTATCGTAGAATCACTGATAAGCAGCAATTGCTAGACGCATTAAAGACAGACATAAAGGGTAAACAACCAATCATTTATGAGATTGATGAAGCAGATGACTTTCTAAAAGAAATGGCTAAGACAGTGACTTATTTTAATTAACAGTAATACTGGCGCTAATGCCACGGATAATAACGGGACCGATAGTCACAGTTCTAAAAAACGACACAAAAATGACAAACGCTGGTGACGCAAGGAAGCATGTTCATGACGCCCAATGCTAGAGAAATGTCAGAAAGTAGACATGAGCAAATACCGCGTTTGTTGACGGAGCTTGCTGCTGTCGTTGGCACGACCAATGTATTGACAAAACCTAGCCAACAGCAATCTTATGTGCAAGGTGCAATTGCGGCTATCACAGACGTGACCGTCGCAGTTGTGATACCGCACTCTCTTGTGGCACTATGGCGCGTCATTAATGTCTGTGCTGCTTTTGATGTAATTATCATTGCTCAAGCGGCCAATACAGGCCTAACAGGTGGCTCAACTCCGAATGGAGATTATGACAGACCATTAGTCGTAATCTCTATGCAGTTATTGGGCGGTGTGCATTTACTTAATGATGCAGCAGAACTGGTTGCTTTGCCAGCCGCTACTTTGCAGCAATTAGAGTCCACCCTTGCGTCATTAGGGCGTGAGCCGCATTCAGTACTGGGTTCTAGTTGCGTGGGAGCATCGGTGATAGGCGGCATCTGCAACAGCTCAGGCGGGATGTTGGTGCAGCGTGGACCTGCTTATACTGAGATGGCGTTATTTGCCAGACGCAATGCCTCAGGAGCGTTTGAGTTAATCAACCATCTGGAACTGGATTTGGGCACACAGCCAGAGGAAATGCTAGAGAACCTGCAAGCTGGCACGTTTAATAAGGTCTCAAAAAGTACGAGCAACAGTAACGCCTGCACCAACCATCATTATCAACATAAAGTCCGTGATTGTGAGGCAGAGACACCTGCTCGATTTAATAACGATCCTAACGGCCTGTATGAAGCGTCTAGTTCAGCTGGCAAGGTCATTGTATTTGCGGTGAGAGTAGCGACCTTTGCCAAGCCTAAACACGAGCAAACATTTTATATCTCGACCAACGACGCTGATACCTTCACCACACTCAGGCAACAATGGTTAAAAAGCGAGTTGAACCTGCCCGTGTTGGCTGAGTATATGCACAAAGATTATAACGACATCACGATACATTATGGCCGAGACACTTGTCTGAGTATGCGTAAGCTCCCTGCTAGCAAGATAGGGTCGCTGTATCGACTGCAAGCAAAGATTGGCTACTATCTGGATAAGTGGCATCTCCCAAATACGCTGCCAGATTGGATACTGCAACTAACATCTAGGTTTATGCCGCCGTCATTACCAGCCACTTTGACTACGCAGGCGCTCTCATATAAATACCATTTGATTATAAAAGTCGCAGATGGTTTTGGTAACGACTTTGATAATGGCATTAATAAAGATTCTAATAAAAACGATGGCAACAATATCGCTGCTGCGCAGGATTTTTTGCAAAATCATATGCAGCAATATCAAGGTGCGCTGCATGTATGCACAGAGCTTGAATCGCAAACGTTATTGGTATTTCGCAGTGCCGCGACCGCTGCCATGTTTCGTTATCATAATTTAAATCAAGATAAGTTTGGCGAGCTGCTATCGACCGATATTGCTTTACCTAGAAATGCTGTAGATTGGGACGAGACTCTACCTGAACATTTACAAAAACAAGTCAGCAAAACTTTTTATTTGGGGCATTTTTTCTGTCATGTCATGCACCAAGACTATTTATTGAAACCTAAGACCAATGCCAAGCAATTCAAGGAAGACCTGCTGGCATTTTATGACCAACGTCATATTGAGTATCCTGCCGAACACAATGTGGGGCATGTGTATCCTGCTAAAACTGAGCTACATTATTTTTATAAAAAACTGGATCCAACCAATTCGCTCAACCCAGGTATTGGTCAGACAGAGAAATGGAAAAACTGGCAATCATCGCCCATTAAGGAGAAATTAAATGACGAGTTACATGGATAAGTCGCAGCAGCCGATTTTAGGGAATAATACGGTCGATCCAGAAACGCCAAAAGCAGGACAGTGGCGTGCGGCAATGTGGAAGTTTTTATTGTTTTCAGCGTTGGGTATTGCGTTATTTATCATACCGTTCGAGTGGGATGGTAAAGTCACGATTTTATTAGGTGTATTGACCGATACGCTACAAACCGTGTTAGGTGGATTTGTAGCCTATATTGCGATGGCGATAGTGACTATCTCCGCTCTTGGTGCACTGGCAGTCAAAGCGTTAAAGCCAAATCTGAATGAAGGTTCGCTTGCTAAAAAACTCTTTGATGTTGAGTGGTTTTGGCTTGCTATCCGGTTTTTAGGAATGGCATTTGTTTGGATGATTTTTCTACAAGTTGGCCCTGAGTTTATTATCAATCGGAATACGGGCGGCGTCATTTTTGAAGATTTGATTCCTGTTTTGATTCCGTTGTTCTTCTTTGCCATTTTATCGTTACCATTTTTGACTGATTTCGGTTTGATGGAGTTTTTGGGTACTTTAGCCAGTAAAGTATTTATCAAGCTTTTTAAACTGCCTGGTCGTTCTGCTGTCGATGCAATGTCTTCTTGGTTTGGCGCAGCGTCTATCGGCCTGCTAGTCACTATGCAAGAGTATGACAAAAGCTTTTACAGTCAGCGTGAAGCCGCCATTATCGCGACCACATTTTCCGTCACTTCTATCGCCTTTACCTATGTGGTTGCCAAAACCATCGGCGTAGACAATAACTTCGTTTTCTTTTATCTAACCATTGCGCTAACTGGTTTCATCGCTGCGATTATCATGCCGCGTATACCACCATTGTCACTTAAGCCTGATACGTATCATTCTGGCAAAAGCATGCTAGATGAAGGCATCCCTGCTGAATATACAACGTACCAATGGGCGGTCAATCGTGCGGTGACTCGCGCGCATTCTATGCCAAGCTTAGGTAAAGTGTTCAAACGCAGCGTACACAATCTGTTTGATATCTACTTTGGACTGATTCCAGTTATCTTTGCGATTGGTACCATCGGTCTGGGCTTAGCAGAATACACGCCAGTCTTTAATTGGCTTGCGACACCACTTGTACCACTACTTGAGTGGTTACAGATTCCAGAGGCGGCAAAGGCTGCACCTGCCATGATTATGGGCTTTGCAGATATGTATCTGCCAGCGCTCGTCGGTAAAAGCATTGAAAGTGAGATGACACGATTCATCGTTGGTGCGGCCTCGATTACTCAGATTATCTACATGTCTGAAGTAGGTGCACTGATTTTGAAGTCAAATATTAAGCTAAATGTGTTAGAGCTATTTTTAATCTTTATCCTTCGTACGCTTATCAGCTTGGTAGTCATCACCTCAGTGGCGCATCTACTGTATTAGTGGCGCGTCTAGTATTCACAAGGCATCTAGCCTGACGATAATATGCAAATGGTCGGTTTTTCTGTAGTCAGTTAAACCGACCGTTTAGCCAATCACATTACGGACGTTACGCACATAAAGACAATTTGATCAAACATATAAGGCGATTGACCATTATGGAAATGCTGAACTCTACAGAATTAACCAGAGAAACTGCCATACAAACGGCTCAAAACGAAGTTGTATTAAATGCCGCTTATATCAATGGTGACTGGGTTACGATTGCAGCGCTCGCGACCGATTCTAATCATTCAAATGACCATGCATTGTATGATCCAAATTCAGGCGAGGTGATTGCAACGACGCGCTTATGCACCAGTGCCCATGTAGAGCAGGCAGTCGAAGCGGCTGATGAAGCCTTTGCTAGTTGGTCACAGACTAGTGTAAGCGAGCGTGCCCGCTATCTAAATGCGATTGCAGAGTCTATGGAGCAGCAATTCGATACCTTGGTTGGACTGTCTGTATTAAACAACGGAAAGCCAATTGAAGAGGCAAAGATAGACGTAGGGGATGCCATTGCCTGCTATCGTTATTATGCCAACCTCATCACGGAGCAGGCAACATGGTCTAAGGTGTCAACGCTTGAGTCGGGTATTCGATTATTAAAGACATACTCGCCAGTGGGTATTTGTGCGCTGATTACCCCTTGGAACTTCCCAATGGTAACGACTTCTTGGAAGTTGGCGCCTGCGCTAGCGGCAGGTTGTACCGTGCTATTGAAACCGTCTGAAGTGACATTATTACCAGAGCTTATGCTAGGTAATATCTTATCGGAAATTGACTTGCCAAAAGGGGTGGTTAATATTTTACCGGGTGCTGCTGAAGTGGGCACTGCTATGACCAGCCATCCGCTGATTGACAAAGTGTCTTTTACTGGCAGTAATATAGTCGGCGAAAAGGTGATGGTTCAAGCAGCAAAAGGCATCAAAGACATTAGCCTAGAGTTGGGTGGTAAGTCTGCCATCGTGGTCTGCGCAGATGCTGATATTGACTACGCTTGCGATTTAATCATTGGCGGTATATTTACCAATGCAGGTCAGATATGCTCGGCCACGTCGCGTTTGGTTGTCCATCAAGATGTCGCTGAGCAGCTGTTTGAGGCATTAAAAGTCAAAACGGAAAGTCTGCAAATTGGTGACGGTTTTGCGACAGAGACGCAAATGGGTCCATTGGTGAGCGAGCAGCAGCTGAATCAAGTTAAGAAATTCTTTGATATTGCGACAGCTGAAAATCTGGACTGCTTAACTGGCGGTCAGTTGTTAGAAGTATCTGGCTATTTTGTAACGCCAACTGTCTATACGAATGTGCCAACGACCAGTCAATTATGGATGGAGGAAGTGTTTGGCCCTGTATTAGTCAGTACAACCTTTATCGACAATGCAGAGGCTATTCGCCTAGCTAATGATAGCAAGTTTGCTCTAGCAGCTACTATTGTGAGCGCCGATGAGACTGCCGCGCTTGAGATGGCGCTACAAATCAAAGCGGGTCATATTTGGATTAACGAGCAACAAATCGTACTGCCAGAAGCAGGATGGGGCGGATTTAAGCAAAGCGGTATCGGCCGTGAGTTGGGCGGTGATGGTTTGTCCGCTTATCAGAAGACCAAACATGTATTGTTGACCGATTAATTGGTTTTTTAACTAGATTGTCACTAGCCACTGTAGAGACTATTTACTAGCTATCAGCATGACTGTTGAATTATTGTAGAGTGATTGTTGATAGCTAAGTCGCGCCCTAGCATTACGTTTGTTTACCAGACCATTTCTTATATTAACTTTACTGTCGCACCCATCCAGGATAAAATTGAGCAATCATTCAAGTTTTATAGCCGTGCCCATTTTTATATGAGGTCACGGCTTTTTAAATGGGGCACATTATGTCACGCACCGCACTTTACAACCGTCATGACGCCTTGGAGCGTGCGCTACAGCTTTTTTGGCAAAAGGGCTTTCATGCCACATCTCTAAAAGATATCGAGCAAGCGCTCGATATGCGCCCAGGCAGTATCTATGCCGCTTTCGGTAACAAAGAAGGCTTGTTTCAAGAAGCGCTAGAATACTATGCGCGTCTAGGATTGACTGAGCTTGAGCGAGTGTTGAGCCATCATGAAACGCCTTTATTAGGCCTTGCCGCTTATATACGTCAGCTTGGCGGGATTCGTGATAAAGCGTTACCGAGCCGAGCCTGTATGTTGGTCAAAAGCTTACTAGAGCTGGGTGCGCGTGAGCAAACAGCGTTAACCAAGGTGGAAATGCTGCTGGTAGGTATGGAGACGCGATTTATAGAATGCTTTAAGGAGGCGCAGAGTGTCGGTGAGATGGATAGTGAGCTTGATCCGGTTAGACTTGGACGCCGTCTACAGGCAGAAGTCATGGGATTGCGTGCCTTTGCACAGCGTGACATAGAGAGCTCGACGGTACACGCCCTTGCTGAAGATATGGCCTTATCTATAGAAGCACTGCGACTCGATAACTCAGTAAACGCTTAGAATGTCATAATCGGGTGTTCAAGACGGCATATATCTTCAGACGCTTACTTAGAAGATTCTAGCTGTTTAAGAGTATGATACCCACCATGTATACGGGTAAAAATAGTAATAGCACAGGCAGTAGCAAAGATACCAGCCAGTAGCACAAAATGCTGCGGCCAAATGCAAAAAGCGATAAAGATAGCAATCGTTTCAGTGCCTTCAGTGAGACCGTTGAGATAATAAAAGCTCTTATATTTAAACTGAGGCTTGTCTAATTGAAACTTTTCTGCAGAAATTGCAAAGGCCAAAAAGCTCGAACCTGTCCCGATAAATGCCGATAATAACAACGCGCCTGCAATGGCATTTTGGGCAGGATTGGCCAAGATAAACCCAAGCGGTACGGCTGCATAAAACAAGAAGTCGAGCGTGATATCTAAGTAACCGCCAGCGCTTGAGCTTTGCTGTGCGTAACGTGCCAACGCGCCATCAAGCCCATCCAAGATACGATTCAATATAATCGCTGCTAGCGCGCCATACCATAGCTCAAACGCGAGGAGTGGTAGTGCCAACATACCAATCAAAAACCCAGCTACCGTAAGCTGATCAGCCGTAATACCGAGCTTATGCAATGTCGCTACTATTGGAGTTAGCAGTGGCTTGATAACGGGCGTAATGAACTTGTCTAACATGCGAGCTGCCTTTTATATTTTGCTTTCTTTGTCATTTTGGCTGAGTGTTTGACTCTGATGTCCAAAATTATCGTCCTACATAGATAACTTTACCGTTAGCTGCTTCAGCGTCGCTTTGGTCGTGCGTGACCATAATAGCAGGCAACTTATGAGTACGAATCTGATCGAATACCAATTGCCGCGTATCCATCCTCAATTGAGTATCAAGTTTGCTAAACGGCTCATCAAGTAGTATCGCTTTGGGCTCACTCAGTAGCGTACGTAGTAGGGCGACACGTGCTTGTTGACCACCTGATAGGTTATCAGGGTGACGATCTCCCATCCCTTCTAATCCCACTTGCGCTAACGCCTGCGCTATTTTTTCAACTCGCTGCTTTTTATTTCCTTTTGGCATAGCAAAAGCAATGTTGCCCGCGACTGATAGGTGTGAAAACAGCAGTGCATCTTGATACAGCACACCAATACGGCGCAAATGCGCAGGCAGGTGAGTCACGTTCTCATCGTTTAACCAAACAGTACCCGTCGCGGTAAAATCGCTCGCCAAAGTGCCTGTTAGCCAGTTCAGTAAGCTGGATTTGCCACTACCAGAAGGGCCCATCACGGTTAGGATGTCGCCACCAGCAATGTGCTCATTGATACTCAATAACTGCTCATTTTGACGAAACAGTTGTAAGTTTTTTATCTGTAAAGATGATGGCATCAGGAACCCTTTGTTTGCGTTTTTTACGACTGATTATTTGAATGTTTGATATTGTTAGCAACTAGCTTTTCCATAACAGCTAATTTTCACAACTGCTCTTATTCATGTCATGGTCAACCTGCTACCGAGCGCCACTTCTAAAAAAGTATTTGGGTAACATCCAAGCCAATATAAAACCGATGAGAGGTAGCGCCATTTGCATAATGGCATAGACAGCACTGGTGCGCCTACTGGCTCCATTCGCCAGTGTCACTGCTTCCGTCGTAATAGTGGCAATACGTCCGCCGCCCGCCAATAGAGTTGGCAAATACTGACCAAAGCTGATCGCTAGACCGAGTGCTATAGCAATCAAAATAGGGGCAAATAACTGCGGCAGCTTTATCTGTAAAAAGACCTTGATAGGGGCAGCACCAAGGCTTGCGGCCACATGAGCGAAACGTGAGTCTAAGCGTCGATAACTACTGGCCAATGATAAAAACACGTACGGTAGCACGAATAAAAGATGGGCAAACGCCACATTAAAAAATTCTGATTGATGATTGGCCAACTGCTGTAACCATACTAAGCCGAATAGAAACGCGATACTTGGTACCAGTAGCGGTAAGTAAATAATAAAACTGGTGAAGTGTGACAGTGGTTTAGCACTCAGTTGCTCAGCTTCCAAGCATAGCAAAGTCAGAAAAACAGCAAAGGCAGTACTGACGGCCCCAATGCTAAGCGTATTGACCAATGGTGTGCTCATTTGGGTAAAGGCACTTTGGAAGTGTAGTAGCATGAATTGCTCTGGTAGCACCGCTGGAAACCGCCAAAATCCTGCAAATGCCCATAATACAAGGCCAGCGAGTGACATGAGCATAAAGCCAATCACACCTACGGTAAGTATAGCGGTGACTTTTTGCCAGATAGTATCTGCATAATGACGTTTGCCATTGACTGACGAAACACTAAATATTGCCTTGATAGTTTTTTCGCCGCCCAGCCAAAAGCCGACTAAACCTGCTGTCAATACGAGTTGTAATAATGCGCCTGCTGATGCCTTGATACGCAATGTCAGGTCAACATCGTTAAACCATTGTATGATAGAGACGGCAAGCGTTGGCGGTGTGTTAGGGCCCAATATCAACGGCATCTCAACGCTCGCACTAGCATAGGCCAACACGGCCAAAATCGGTAAACGTAGAAAAGGATATAACAGGGGCAAGACCGCCTTAAAAAAAGCAGTAATTGGGTAATAACCTAAATTGAGCGCAACGGTATATTGTTGACGCAGTTTTTTGCCAAGTTCAGGCTGAGCAAGCGCGCCCAGTGCCATTAATAATAAAAACGGCAGCTCCTTTAATGTTAAACCCAAGATGATACTGATACCGTATGGATCATGTGGAAACATACCATCGGGTGCCATCTCCCAACCAGTTAGCCACGGGGAGATGAGCCGTGCAAACATGCCTGACGGCGCAATCAAAAATCCAACGGCAATAGTTGCAGCTGCATGAGGAATGACCAAGATAGGGCTTAGTAAGTGCTCAATACGCTGCAACCAAACACTATTAAAAAACGCAGCTAATATCATCAGTGCAATCACAAAAGCAAGCAGGGTGCTGATAAGTCCCGTAGCGAGACTTAATGCAGCCATTTGCGTGATGCCAGGCGTTTGCCAAAGATCTATAAACCCTTGCAGGTTTAAGGTTGTTTTTTCTAGGGCAGGGACCCAGCTCAGGGCAGGCAGCAGTACACAGATGAGGCCACAGAGTACCGGCAGTATTAGTATGAGAATTAAGAGTTTGGGACTAAAGGACACGATACGCGTAAACAGGTCTGTTTTCTCAAGCGTAACAGGTTTAGGGCCGTCACCTTTTTTCGTAATTTCATCAAGACCTTGGCTCATGGACGCACCCCATAACGTGCTTGCCAGCCTTGCTGGATGGCCTCTACCCAACTTGGATGTGGCTCGCTTACCGTGCGTTTGACACTATCAAAGGGCAGGGCGCTTGGATGGGGCTGCTTGGTTTTGAATAATGCTTGTTGTGCAGGGCTAAGTGTAGATTGAACCAGTACGCTTTTATCACCCCATACCGAAGGGGTTTGTTTTTTTGCTTGGGCTTCTGGGCTCATCAAAAAGTTGGCTACCAATTGCGCTGCTTGAGGATGGCTAGCGTTATAAGGAATAGCGACAAAATGAGTATTGCTTAAGCTGCCGTCACTCATGGCATAGCTGCGAATGCTCTGGGGTAAGTCATAGCGCTGCACGGCCGCAGGAACTTCTGGTGCCGAAAAGGTAAACGCGAGACTCAGCTCAGTATCATCGACCAAGCGCCGCATCTGCGCACCTGTCTGCACGAACTGCTCGCCATTACGCCATAAGGTCGGATGAAAGTTATCCAAAAACGCCCATAGCGGATCTAATACGAGCGCGGTGTTTTCTTCGGTGGCAGGCAAGTTGAGTTGTGCGCTAATATTCTTACCCGTTTGAGCATCTTGTTGTTCATGTAGCATGACTAGAATGTACTTTAAGAAGCTCATACCCAAAAAATCAGGCGGTTTGGGGTAGCTAAAGCGGCCAGGGTTTTGTGCTGTCCAAGCGGTCAACTCATTTAGAGTCGTTGGCGGTTTACTGGTTGATAAGCTGTCGTAATAAAACGTCAGAGAGGCTTGTCCCCAGGGTGCTTCCATACCATCGGTTGGCACACCAAAATCGAAGTTTACGGTTGGATTGTTTTCTGGGTCAGTCAGTGAAAAATTCGGCAGTTTGTTTGCCCATTGTTTGAGTAACAATGAGTTCTCACTCATGGTGGCAAAGTTAGCACCATTGATCCAGACCAAATCAACACTGCCTTGATCGTCATTATGAGCGGATTTTTCTGCGAGTACCCGACTGACTGCTTCACTAGTGTCACTCAATTTGACATGAACTAAGTTGATATTGTATTTATCATCGACTTGATCGGCGACCCATTGTAGATAGGCGTTAATCTGTGGATCACCGCCCCATGCATAGAAGTAGACGTCTTGATTGCTGCCTTGGGCTTCTATCTGCTGCCAAGGTGACAAGTCTTGGTTAATATTGGCAGTAGTTTGCGATGCTGTGCTTGCTGATATACCAATACAAATGCTCATCACCATAGCGTAGGTGCTATATCGCGTAAGACGTTTGAGCATCGGTAAAGCGGTAATAACGCGCATTCAAGTTTCCGTTATGATTTAAATGTTAGTAAAGCTGGTAAAGATTTCATAGCCTGCCATGTCAAACCAAACAGATACCACAAAATCTGAACCAGCTTTGTTCGGCTTTTTTTAGAGCTTTGCTACCAGTCGCATCATTTAACGATGCCTACCAGCAAACTGCTATTAACTAACCGCGACGCCAAGTATGGTATTTCTCCAACCAACTCAATACGGTCTCAGGGGCGTGAGCACGTTTCCACTCACCAGCGGCATATTTGTTGCCTTCTGCCCAAGTAGGGTAGCTATGAATGGTGCCCAATATTTTATTAAGACCCAGACCGTGTTTCATGGCCAGTACAAACTCAGCGATTAGGTCGCCTGCATGTTCAGAAACTATCGTAACGCCCAATATTTTGTCTTTGCCTTTTGGCGTAATGACTTTGATAAAGCCTTTAGCCGCGCTATCCGTAATGGCGCGATCGAGCTCTTCAAACTCAAAACGAGTAATCTCGTAATCGATGCCTTTATCAATGGCTTCTTGCTCGTTGATACCGACACGAGCGACTTCTGGGTCGATAAACGTAACCCACGGAATGACGCGATAATCTACTTTAAACTTTTTCAGATTGCCAAATAAACCATTCACTGCGGCATACCAGCCTTGATGAGCTGCGACATGAGTAAACTGGTATGGGCCAACGATATCGCCTGCGGCAAAAATATTGGGATATAACGTCTCGAGATATTCATTGGTTACGATAGTGCGATTGGTTTCGATACCTAGCGCCTCTAAACCATAACCTTCAAGGCGTGCGCTACGACCGACGGCACAAAGTAGCTCATCATACTCGATATCGATTTCTGTTTCATTGTGTTTGACGATAATGTATTTTTTGCCATCACGTATCTCGCAGCGCATTGCTTGATGTGAGGTCAAAATATTAACACCGCTATCAGTGAGCGACTGATGAGCAAAGGTAGAGACTTCAAGGTCTTCTTTACCCATAATGCGATCGCTCATTTCAATTTGCGTCACATTAGAACCTAGTCGAGCAAAGCTTTGCGCAAGCTCGCTACCGATTGGACCACCGCCTAGTACTACTAGCTTCTTCGGGGCTTCTTCTAGCTCAGCAAACTTAGTCCATAGCGTGTCACTGGTTACGTAACCTGTTTCTTCTATACCTGGCAGAGGTGGTACAAATGGACGAGCGCCAGTGGCAATGACAATGGTGCGCGCTGTTAGGGTCTGCATGCCGCCGTCATTTAGCTGGATCTCTACTGTCCACGGGTCAACTAATTTGGCATAGCCTTTGACCACATCGACGCCCAGATTGGTATAACGCTCAACGCTATCGTGCGGTGCGATATCAGCCACTACTTGCTGTACGCGTGCCATCACTTTTTTGAACGAAAACTGCGGTACAGTATTCTCTAGACCGTAGTTTTCCCCATGACGAATTTGATCAGCGATTTTTGCACTTTTGATGATGGCCTTACTAGGTACACAGCCATAATTGAGACAATCACCGCCCATTTCACCTGCTTCAATAAGCGTAACTTTTGCTTTTACTGCTGCGGCAATATAGCTTGTAACCAATCCACCAGCGCCTGCGCCAATCACAATCATATTGCGATCGAACTTTTTAGGTTTGGTGTAGTTTTTATAAACACGGCGTTTTTTAAACATATTCAACACTCCTTTTGCTATTAATGGGAAGAAACCTAATAACGCAAACGAGACAATTAAGTTGAAAGATAAAATACCCGATAAGCTGTCTATCTGTGCCAGCTGTGTCCCTGCATTGACAAAGACAAACGTTCCAGCCAGCATACCGATTTGACTGACCCAGTAGTAAGTCCATGTTTTAATAGACGTTACACCCATCAATAGGTTAATCAAAAAGAATGGAAATATAGGTACCAGACGTAAGGTAAATAAATAAAATCCACCTTCTTTTTCGACGCCTGCATCAATAGCTGCCAACCGCTCAGGAAAGCGCTGTTTGATGGTGTCACGCAGTAAATATCGCGATGCCAAGAAGGCAATGGTAGCACCAATACTCGATGCAAATGAAGCAACGAGTAAGCCCTGAACCAAACCAAATAGTGCACCAGCGGCTAGCGTCAAAATCGCAGCGCCTGGTAAGGAGAGGGCAGTAACGACAACATATAGTAAGAAAAACCCACCGATAATCAATAGCGGTGACTGCGCTTTGTATTCATTAAATTGCGCCATCGACCCTTTTAAGCCATCAAGCGTCAATAATTGATTTATGTCAAAATAAAAAAAGCTTGCCGCTAATATCAATATTAATAGTATTAAAAATATTCTTTTAATCATGGAAAATCCGGCCAAATAAGGGAGCGAAGGCTAAAATCGTAGTTATTACTCAAACTGTAGAATACTCATCATCTGAATAACTAAACTTAAGTAACTATATTTGAGTAACGTGGCGATCAAATCGAATTGTCTGAATCGCCTAACTACGATAAAAAAATGAAGTCGGCAGTCTTGATAGTATATACATTATGTCTTATTGGCTGACATTTATACGACTGAAGCAATAAGCACTGCTGCCAACAGTTATACTGGAGACGTATTTTTACCCAATGTTAGGGCGTCATAGTCTCTCATTAGGTATAGCGCCAAACAGGCTGCCAACATCGGCCATGCGGCAAAAAATAACAAGTTATCAAAAGGTGTTAGGTAAAGACTAAAGGAGGCAAATGTAGAGGCAGCATGTAGCAATAAGATGATGCCGTATGTCCATTTTTTGAATAAACCCATGACAAACGAGAAGATAAGAATAATTTGCAAGCTACCAATCAGGTAAACAATAGTGATGCCCAAGTTTTCTAGTGCATAGAATTTAGCAAACACATTGGCGGCATGCTCAGGATTTACGAATTTATCGAGTGTCCAGAAGAAGAATACGATGAAAACACCAAGGCGAAGAAACAATAGTGAGAGTGGCAAATGTTTTGGCATGGATTATCTCTTTTTGAGAAAAAGTAAAAGTGAATTGGAACAAATTAAGCAAATAAAACGGGCACGATAGCACCGAACTATCAGGTAACAAACAAAGGTAAAATATGAACAATGTTGAGTGATTACTCAAAAATAAACAAAGTATTACCACAAAATGTACTAAAAACGCATTGTAGTAGTTATTGAATAACTGTTCAAGTTGATTATATCCATATTCTGGCAATTAGAGCGCTAGGTTACTTTCTTTAACCAAACCAGCAATGTTAGGTTAAAGAAGCCCGATTTGTGTACGTTTGATTGAGTCTATCGACACATTTAACGTTTATTTATCTTGCGCTATAAAAATTTGCCTAACCTGTCTAAATGCAAAAAGCCCTTTATAGAACGTAAATTCTATAAAGGGCTCTTGATTGAAGGCTTATAACACTATAGTAAAGCTAACAGCAGTAAAACAACTCTCTACCACATCAAATCATCTGGAATCACATAAGCGGCATACGGATCGTCTTCTGCCAATGCTTCTTCGGCAGTATCGTTGGACACAACCATAAAGCCTTCCATTTTTGAATCGATACGGTCAGCCAATGGACGAGGTAATAGCGCGTAGCTTTCTTCCAAGCGTGCGATAACCACGTGACCAGCCACGATTTGATCGTAGAGTTTCTGAGTGATAGCGATTTTCTTTACCTTGGACTCATCGACAAACTGATAGCTGATCTCACCTTCTGTCTCAGTAATTTGATGCTGCTTAATCATTTGGACGATATTGGCCTTTAATGCTTTTTCTTCCAATACGCGCTGTTTTTCTTGATTAAGCTTTTGATCCTTTTCTAGCTTTTGAGCTTGCGCCTCTGCCAACGCTTTTTTTGCTTCGACGCTTTCTGAGTCACCAGTACGCTTGGCATGTTGCGTTTGTTTGCTGATTTTTTTGGCCTTTTTGCTATCAACCAATCCAGCCTTTAATAATTGAGCCTGTAGGGCATTTTTTGCCATAATCCAATCACCTAAATAACGATACCGAAATCATAAATGCTAAAAAATACATTGTAGCAAACTTTGCTAGCGCATGTGGTCAGACGATGATAAGACTTTGTATATAGCTAGGTATCAGTCTGCGGTGAGCCATGCATGATGCTGTCAGTAACAAATTGCAATTATTGCAAAAGGGTCGCACACATCGCTGGATGAAGCCGTGTAAATTGGTTATTATCAAATGAAGAGGTAAATGTACTTTATAAGATAATTTTTAAAAGATAACTATTATGAAGTAAACGAAACATAGCCCGGTCAGAGAACATAAGCCAAAGAGCATAAGCTAAAGAGTATAAAACAGAGAACATAAACCAAAGAGCATAGCTTGGTCAGAACTAACAAGCTGTATAGGATTAAATAATTAAATTTAAGGACAGATTATGACAACATCACAGCACATTTTGGCCTGTATTGACGGCTCGGCAGTGACTGAATCGGTTTGTGACTATGCAGCGTGGTATGCCAGTAAACTAAACGTACCTGTTGGATTATTGCACGTCAGTGACATACCAGCATCGACCAGACGGGATTTATCAGGTGCTATAGGCATAAATAGCCGTCAGTTTTTATTAGAAGAGTTGTCCCAGTTGGATGAGCAAAGAGCAAAAGTCGTCAACAGCTATAGCAACGCGTTGGTACAAGATGCAAAAAGCCACATTCAAAGCAGTTTCGCTGATGTCAATGTTCGCGTTTATCAACGCCACGGCAAACTGCTTCCTAGTATTGAGCATTTCAAAGAAGAAAATCGTGCGATTGTGATGGGACGCCGCGGAGAGGATCATAAGAACAGTCGGATCAATATTGGTAGTCAGATCGAGACGGTCGCTCGTGGGTCAGATATTCCTATATTGATTTGCTCAGAAAAATTTGAAGAGCCAAGCTCCTATATGATTGCCTTTGACGGTAGCAAGACCTCTATTAAAGCGGCACGAATGGTGTCAAAAAGTCCACTATTAAAAGGTCTAAAAGGCCATATCGTGATGGTAGGCAATCATAACGACGCCGCCAAGCAAAGTATGAGCGCCGCCGCCGCACAGTTAGAAGATGCTGGGTTTGTCGTTGAAGCACATCATTTATCTGCTTCTGATGCGGTGGACGGATTGTTAAAGTTTCAGGTAGAGAACAATGTCGACATTATAGTCGTAGGTGCGTACGGACATTCGAAATGGCAGCAATTGTTTCTCGGTAGTACAACGACAGAAATTATCGCTAGCACGTTATCACCGGTCATTCTAGTGCGGTAACAACTTCGTATATTTGTGTTTATCGTCTAGGGCGTGTCCTCAGTTTTATATTGTGGGTACGCCCTAATCATTTAATACCTTTGGAATACTTTATGCTAATTAATGCAGATTTTTCACAACGTGCTTCACTGACCCCTGAAGCACATCAATGGATTAAGTCACCACAAAATGGTGTGGAGCGTGTCATGCTTGATCGTGTAGGCGCGGAGAAGGCTCGCGCTACCAGTCTTGTGCGTTACGCGCCAAACTCTTACTTTCCGCATCATCTACATCCAGGCGGCGAAGAGATTTTAGTATTATCAGGCACTTTTTCTGCAGATGACACTCATTATCCAGCAGGTTGGTATCTACGTAATCCGCCGACTTCAGGCCATAAGCCTTATAGTGACGAAGGTGCTGTCATTTTCGTCAAGTTGCGGCAAATGTCGTCTGACGAAACGCAGCATGTGGCTATCAACACTTATAAAGATGCTAATTGGCAGCAACAAGGCAACCGTACTGTCTGCCCGCTTTTTTCCGATGGGGTAGAGCACGTTAGTCTACAGCGTATCGATGCAGGCGAGTTATTATTCACTGAGACAGTTCATGGCGGTGCAGAAATATTAGTTATAGCAGGCAAGCTAATAGAAGGTGAGCAGGTATATCAGCAGGATAGTTGGATACGCCTACCGATAGATGCAAATGTACAAATAAAGGCAGGAGCAGAGGGCGCAACAATATATCTAAAAACTGGACATGTTAATCATGTCATCGGTTTAGAGGTTGAAGAGGTTTGAATGACTTCGTTATTAATAGCTAGTTATTGAAACATACATCATCCAAAACTTTGGCACGTCAACTTTTCAGTCATGAGGTGCCAAATTATCTGTATTAGAACTTAGTACACTATGAGAAATTCTTATCTATATATGAGTATCTTTAGGTAAAAGTATCAAAGATCACTTGTTTTGATAGTATCTTTACTCTCAAAGTCAGCCAGCATCTCTGTGATAAGTTGATCCTTTTGATGCCATATTTGCTCTACCCAATCAAACATCTGCGCTTTTATCGCTTCATCTGTTTCATAGCCGCCGTTTTTGATCTCAGTAAACAGGTCTTTGGGTATCTCAATATGTCGCACATCGACGCCTAGACGTTTGATATTGCCTTTCCATAGATCACTATAAGTTGGCACACCGTCAGGGTAGACAATCGTCATGTCCAAAATCCCATCGATCTCTTCCCCCAAGGCACTCATAGCCAGTGACAACCCGCCAGCGCGTGGCTTAAGTAAATGCGTATACGGGGATTCTTGTTTATCATGTTTACTAGGAGTGAAGCGAGTTCCTTCTAGATAGTTCAATAGTGTAAAAGGCTTATCTTTAAGCAATGCACACGCTCGTTTCGCTTCTTCGATATCCTTACCCTTTAGAGCAGGGTTTTTAGCGATGGCTTCTTTAGAATGTCGACGCATCATAGGAAAGTCGAGAAAGTAGAAAGCTTGACCAATGACAGGGATGTATATGAGCTCAAACTTGGTAAAAAAGCGCGTCAATGGCAAACGTTTTTCGCTGATATATTGCACGATACTGGTATCAACCCATGATTGATGATTGCTCACCAGTAGATACTTACCGTTGGTATGCACATCATCAGGCAGATTAATGCGCCAATCTTTGCGCGGTAATACGTTATCGATCAATGCATTGTTGCTATTGATCCAATAGTTCGTCACATCGATAACGGCTTTGTCAGCGATGGCAGCACCGGTGATAGCCTTGGTAGCACCCATGACCCAGACAGGTAGACCAGCTAACATACTATTAAAAGTGATAACGCTGGTTGCTGTCGTCAGTGAGGCAGCTTTGCCCAATTTTGGAGCGCGTTCATGTAATTTTTGAACGATTGATTTCAATCGCATATCGAATCCTTTTACTCATACCTATGATGAGATATTGATAATGTTGCTGCATGATTTTAGCAGAAATTAATCTCAGTGTACGAGTGTTAACAACAAATAATAAACAGCATTGATAAATCAAAATGTACAATCGTATTGAGATTTAGCCGAAACGAGAGACAAATCAAACCATAAAAACAGTCTGTTTTATCTATAAAAATAAACCGATAAAAAAAGAAATACAGATTACTTAAAGGGTAAGTGTCTATGGTGATATTTCGAGCTCAAATATAGCCCTTATATGCTGGCTAGTCTATGAGTTTCGTCTAGAACCTCTTTTTATAGATTAACAGTACTACTCACACATTAGTACTGAGCAAAGATTAATGAAGTTAAATATTTTGATAGCAGTTAAGTTATCAATAAACAAAAAAAAGGGCATATCAAGAATTATCTCGATACGCCCGCTATAATCTAACCAATGAAATTTGATTAGCTAAATAATCGAGTGAATCAACACTCTATATCTACTATATCAATTAGCCGTGCATACCACGGATAGGGTAATTGTTTTCTGGGTTTCTAACAAAAGCTAAACCGTTTGCCAAGGCTTCAAGATCTGGTCTAGAGAACGGTGCGTTTGAGATATCAACAATATGCACTTTTCCTTCAGCATTGATAACGAACACAGCAGGCTCAGCGAAAGGATGGTCGGTTTCTTTCTCTGAACGTGGGTCAGAGATATATAGACCTAGCGTATTCATCTGTTCGATAGTCAGACCATAAGCCATAGGGAAGCTAACATCTATTTGATCTAGATGACCTTCTAACTGCTCTTTGCTGTCTGCAGATACTGCGATGATATCGACACCGACGTCATAGAAAGACTGTTTTACTGTCTCTAAGGTATTTAGATATTTTGTGCAAATTGGGCAGTGCTTACCACGGTATACAACAACCAGTTTCCAGTCATGACCGTTTTCAGGTTTGCCTAACGAAGTCATTTCACTGTTTAATACTTGTACTTCCATTTTAGGAAACGTAGTACCGGCTTGAATTTTTTGAGCATAATCTGTTGACATAGTTCTTATCCTTTTTAATAGTGTTTTTATAGTCGGTTCTTATTTAACAGCCTTACATTAGCGGTCTTAAGTACAGAAGTATTGGATGTTTACAGTAGTCCCAAGTAGTAACAGGAAAAGTTAACATTACCTTTAAAGTCGATTAATTAGACTACTTAAGTAAGCTAGTAAGTCATAGACAAAGCGTCTATTTTTTTGCTTCTTCAGTTGTCTGAGCATCTACTTTATCTTGAGTTTTTAACTCAAAATCTGAGGCGTCATGACGTTCGTGTAATTGCTCAGCAGGTTCACCCCAAGTGCGGTTTACCTTGCGACCACGTTGCACAGCAGGACGCTCTAAAATCTCAGTTGCCCAGCGACGTACATTTGGATAGCTCTCAACTTGTAGGAACTCTCCTGCATTATATGCTTCGCCTAGTATTAGATTGCCATACCAAGGCCAAGTGGCGATATCTGCAATCGTATACTCATCGCCACCTAAATAGCGATTTTCTGCAAGCTCACGTTCTAGTACATCTAACTGTCGCTTTACTTCCATTGTGAATCGATTGATAGGGTACTCAAACTTTTCGGGCGCATAAAAATAAAAATGTCCAAAACCGCCACCTAAGTAAGGAGCAGAGCCTTGTAACCAAAAGAGCCAATTCATCACTTCAGTGCGTGCTGCTGCATCTTTAGGGAGTAGTTTTCCGAATTTTTCAGCTAAATAAAACAAAATAGCGCCACTCTCAAACACACGGCTACCAGTTTCTGTATCCAAAAGTACAGGAATTTTTGAGTTTGGATTTAGCTCCACGAAACCTGATGAGAACTGTCCGCCTTCACCAATTTGAATAAGGTGCGCGTCGTACTCAGCTTCTGTTACACCCAACGCCAATAATTCTTCGACCATAATGGTGACTTTTTGACCGTTAGGGGTGCCCATTGAGTAGATCTGCAACGGATGTTTGCCGCGAGGTAGTTCTGCTTCATGCGTTGGGCCAGCGATAGGGCGGTTGACACTTGCCCACTTACCGCCACTTTCTGCATCCCATGTCCAGACGCTGGGTGGCTCGTAATGATTAGAGTTTGACATAATGATGATACCTTTTTATATACTGTGCTCAGTAGGGTGTAATTGGTAAGTCAGATCCAGTTTATTGTTTTTATTCTGGCATGTCTGCTAGTTGCTTTAAGATGTTTTTGTAGTTTTCTGCACCTTGCGCGCCACTCACCAGATGCCGACCATTAAAGATAACAGATGGTACGCTTTGAACACCTTGCTGCTTTGAATGCTGTACGGCTTCACGTATCACATTGGCAAAGCGTTGATCTGCGATAACGGCGAGTGCTTCATTACGATCTAGTCCAATATCTGCTGCGACATCTGCCAGTACGGTACTGTCAGCCACGTTTTTATTATCAACGAAGTGTGCAACGAATAATGCTTGTTTTAGGTCGTGCATACGTCCTTGCTGATCAGCCCAATGCAGCAACTGATGCGCATTAAAAGTATTGTAGGTACGGAAATCATCGGTAAACTGAAAATTAAATCCAGCTTCTGCACCTGCTGCTGTCATTCTAGCTCGGCTCTCTTTAACGTCTTCAGCAGTTGTACCGTACTTCTCCATAATATGCTCACGATAGTTTCGTCCTCCGTGCGGCGTATTAGGATTTAGTTCAAATGGATGCCAATGAATCTCATGCGGCGTGTTGGTTTGTTTTAATGCCTCGGCCAATTGACTATAACCGATAGCGCACCAAGGGCATACAATGTCTGACACGATGTCTATTTGTAAGGGTTTTTTTACCTGTTCCATAGGATCTCTCATTAGCGATGAATTAAAATGAAAAACTGCTGCCCGAAGATGTTTCGAACAACAGCATGAAAACATCAAATAGACTGTGTCAGCGTTAGCTGAAAAACGTATTAGTCAGCTTTATGCCATTCAAACTTCTGGAATGGTTTGTCGACTGGTGTGTTAGCTATGTGGTTCGTGTAGTTGCTCATTACTTTTTGAGCAGCACCAAGGATAACTTCAAGAATCTGACGCTTAGTGTAACCTGCATCTAAAAACGCTTGAACCGCGCTGTCATCAACGTTACCACGATTACGGACTACAGATAGTGTGAAGGTACGCAATGCTTCCAGTTTTTCAGTTGGTAGTGGCGTTTCATCACGTAATGCATCAGTGATAGCGTCATCTACTTTCATGCTCTTAGCAATACCAGTATGCGCAGGCACACAGTAATGGCAAGCATGCTCAACGTTGATAGTTTGCCATACAACAGTGGTCTCTTCATCATCAAAGCTACTGTCTAAAAACAGTTGATGTAGCTGTTGATAGCCTTCAAGCAAACCAGGCGCTTCAGCCATCACAGCGTGTAGGTTAGGTACCATACCAAATGCTTTGATAGAAGAATCAAGTAAGTCTTTGCTTTCTGCTGGGGCTGTGTCTTTATCGTGTAGAGTAAATTCGGTCATAATATAATTCCTGATAATAGGTTTAAGATTTAGTGTGTTTTAGAGTTTTCATGCCCGCTTCAAAGCAGTCGCTGATTTACATTTAATTATTGGCTTGAGTAATTACTCAAAATTAGCAACTTTGCTTAGCAAGCGAGTCAATAGAGACTACTATAAATAATTATTGAGCAGTCGCTCAATAATTATTTGAGTAATCGTTCAATTAAATTGTAATGGCTAAATTACATTACTCTGCTTAATTCATACTACTCTATTAATATCAATATCTTAAGAAGGTAACACTGTGTAAGTAGTAAGAAAAAACAACGATAAAAATATTTTTTAACTTTAGTGGCTCTGTAGTACGAACAAGACTTATCGAAATGGAGCTGATCGACTTCATCCATTGCATGTAGAGAAAATAGTATTGATATGATGCTTATTATATCAATATATAACATTACTTGAACGACCGTTCATTTGCGTTTATAGTGTATGTCAGACAATAAAAATGTGCTTCAAATCAGATGCTTGTTTTTGTTATCTCATTACAATTTTTATAGTTGTCAGCTTTTGTAGTCATTAGACGACTGTCTTCATATAATAGGATAAAGTTATGCTTAAATTTTATTTCCATCAAACGCCAAACCCAATGAAAGTAGCATTGTTTCTTGAAGAAACTGGTCTGCCTTATGAGCTTGTGGCAGTAGATACTCTAAAAGGTGAGCAGCATACACCTGAGTACCGTGCTATCAACCCAAACGGCAAAACACCTGCCCTAGAAGATGATGGCAAACGCGTGTTTGATTCTACGGCTATCTTGATGTATCTTTCTGAAAAAACAGGCAAGCTGGCAGGACAGCCAGAAGATCGTAGCGAGATGCTATCGTGGCTAATGTTTGTAGCATCTGGATTGGGCCCTTTTTCTGGTCAATCTGTTCACTTTAGACATAAAGCGCCAGAAAAAATCCCATATGCAATTAATCGCTACCTTCGTGAGGCTGAGCGTCATTATGAAGTGCTAGATACCCACCTGCAAGATCGCGAATATTTCGTTGGGGATGAATACACAATTGCGGATATCTCTGCATGGGGCTGGATTGATAAGGCAGCGGTCGTACTAGGTGATGCAGGATTGGATAATTATCCTAATCTAAAGCGTTGGTTTGCAAATATTGATGCCCGTCCTGCGGTACAAAAAGCCCGCGATATCCCTAAAGGTATTGATTTTAAGACTGACTTTGATGATGTTGCAGCACGCGCACTTTATCCACAAAACTTTGATAAAAACAGTTAATCGAAGCAAAGGCGGTCAATAAGCCTTATAATATAAAAAGTGATTAAAACCAAGAACTAAGGTTGATTCTACAAACTTTGCCTTAAAATAGGTTTTAAGGCAAAGCTATTAAGGTGAAAATTATGAGTGCTCCGATAAAGTTCAATCGTGAGGATGTGATCGAAAAAGCCAAAAATCTCTATTGGGAAAAAGGCTATCACGCGACATCAATGCGCAATTTGCAAGATGTGGTAAATATGCATCCAGGTAGTATTTATGCAGCTTTTGGTAGTAAAGATAAACTATTTACAGAGTCACTGAATCGCTATGCCGCAGATGGTGCCAAGAGATTGGCCGACTGTATTGAGCAAAAAGACACAGTGTTAGATGGCTTAAAACATTTTATCCATACAGTGATTGTTTGTAATAGCGCTACTGCGCCTAGTGGTATGTGCATGATCGTAAAAACGGTCGCTGAACTGACTCAAAATGACAGTCCAGAGCTACTGGCACACGCGACAGGAATTTTAGAAGGGATAGAGGCTTCATTTGCTACTTGGTTTGAGCAAGCTATTGAGAGCGGTGAAATCAGTGCACAAAAAGACGCGACTGAACTGGCACGCTATCTTCAGATTCAGATCATAGGTCTCAGGACGTATGCGCAGGTCACTAATGATAATGATGCGGTAGAGAAATATATCGATGATATTTTCAAAAATATCGTATAGCAAGGTTGTGTAAAAAGCAGATTTTTTAGTTATGACAGCTCGCGAATTTTGTCGTTGACCAATCATCATAGTATTACTAAAAACCCTGATTGCTAGTACATTAGCGATCAGGGTTTTTGTTATCTATTACTGTGCTTTTGGATTGTCATTGATGAACTTCAGCAGAAGCTCAGCCAACGTTTCGCCTTGGTCTTCTTGCAGGAAATGACCGCCATTGACAATAGTCGTATGATTTTGGCCTTTGGTACCAGGAATTAGCTTTTGCATGATGCGATCGCCGCCACCAGTTACAGGGTCAGAATCACTAAATAGTGTAATAAATGGCTTGCTCCATTTGCTTAGCACGACCCAAGCTGCTCGGTTGTTTTCTGAAGCAGGATCATCTGGTGTCGTGGGCACTAGGATAGGAAACTGTCTAGCACCTTCTTTATAGGACTCATCAGGGAAGGGTGCATCGTAAGCATCCAGTACAGCTTGAGACAATGTCGTTGTGGTACCGCTTTTGATGGTGCCTGCTACATTGAACTGCGGCGTCTCCTGAGAGAATTTCTGCCACTTGCGAAAGCCTTCGCCCGGATCGTGATCCCCAGTCGGTAGCATCGTGTTGCCTGCTGCGACGCGATCGAATTTATCAGGATGCGCTGCTACTAAACGTAGACCGATTAAGCCGCCCCAATCTTGACAAAACAGTGTGATATTTTTTAAATCTAATTGATCAAGTACCGATTGCATCCAATCGACATGGCGCTGATAAGTGTAGTCAGTACGTGATGCAGGTTTGTCTGAACGTCCAAACCCAGGAAGGTCTGGCGCGATAACGCGGTGTCCTGCTGCTGTTAGTATTGGAATGACTTTACGATACAGATAAGACCAAGAAGGCTCACCATGTAATAACAAGATAGGGTCGGCGTCGCTTGGACCTTCATCAAGGTAGTGTACGCGTAGCTCACCACCTTCTGTATCATCAACCATCAGATAGTTCGGTTCAAAATCATAATCTTGCAAGTTAGCAAAATACGAATCAGGCGTCCTAAGTTTTTTCATATATCATCCTTGGGTTAGAAAAATAACAGTGCATTCTGGCACAGGTGTTAGACAGTCTATTAGAAGTGAGTCTCTGGGTGCTACTCGACTATTACTGGTAATCCTAGCGATAAGGCTATCTGCTTATAGTCTATATTGATTAAACGTTCAAAATGAAAACTATACCTTACAAACATTCGTTGCTGCAAACATTAATAGTGGATGTATCAGTAGCATCCACTATATATAGGATAAGTTTTGATAAGGGTAGGTTTTGAGTTTCATTTTATAAGGCTAAACTAATCGTGACGCCAGTAGACCTTTACCACGACATCGGTACGACTTAGCTCAAGTCGGTCTTTCAGCAATGGGCGCAATGCTTTGGCAGTATTTGCTTCTAGCGCCCCCCAAACTTTATCAATCTGTAGAGGATTGTCAGTCAAATAGTCGCCTAACTCTCTGTCAATTAGCGTGGCTAACTCTGCTCCTGAGTTTGGTTGATTGGTCACTATAGGCAATACGGTAAAACGATCATCCTTGCGGCTTTCAGTATCGCAATCAAGGCCGCTGCGCATTTTTACAGTATCAAAATAGCTTTGATCGTCTGCATCTTGCGTCACACAAATGACCAATGGTGGCGTAGGGTTGTTCCATAGCTCCAGCAGTCGTGCTGCCGTTGGCATCGAGGTCTCATCGACAATCAGTACCGCTTGACCGTTTCGTAAGTGCTCTACCTTTTCTGGAAACTCTCGTTTTGTAACGACGGTCTCGCCCGCTTGTAGTGCTGCTGCCCAGTTGCCACCTGGTGTATCTCCATGCAAAAAAACATCGACCCATGCTCGTATTCCATTATCAGCTTGCCATGCTTTTCTCAAAGTGTAATAGCAGTGAGGACGAGCAGGGCGTATGTTTTCCTTATTGCTACCATTAGTTTTATAGTCACTAGCTTTATTGCCATCAGTGCTGTCAGTCATCAATGCATCGGTCATTGCATTGTGCTCTAAATCAAACAAGTAAGCGTAACCCGCTTCGTTGGTAGGTACTGACGTCGAGCTTGTGACGCCCTTAGCATTACTTAACTGAGCGGTATTATTTAATGGCGTATCACTATTTAATGACGGCATGCTCAATTCAAGGCGCAGCATATTTTTGCTGACTCTATAACTACTTTGCACATCAAATACTTGCTTGGTCAGTTTGATTGTTTTTTTGCCTAGCTTTTTATCTGCTCTTTGTTTTAGCAAGATATATTGGGCTTGCAAATCATCAAGCTGGGAGATAGGTGCAGCAAAAGCGATAAAGAAAGTCTGGTTATGAAGCGAGTTATTTTGAGCGTCAGTTGATTGATTCTCTACGCCTTTTGGACAAGTCTGTATGGCAATACCTTCAGCATAAATATCAGTTATTTGGGCATCGACCAGATCCGATTCGGCGGTAGATAATGAGGTAAATGCACTCAAAAATCCAAGCAGTTCGTCGAGGTGCTCTTCATTAATATGAGCGACCACACTTGCTATTTCAGGATCGTTTAGAGAGGTGTATTGGCTGTTTTGTTTATCAGTGTTTTCTGTAGAAGCTAAAAGAAGGTTGGTCATATAAATACTCGCAATCAACAGAGCGTTGAAATTAAAGTGAATGAGTTTATAGTTAATGATAATTGTTTTTGTTATCATTTACGAGTAAAATCAATTTTTATTGTGGTTTGATCATCAAAAATCGGTCTATAACCGATGGCCGATAAACCATCATTTTTATGACATATTATTTTTATCAACAATGAGTGCTTATATGCTACGTGCAAACCAGCTGACTATCAGCCGTCAAGGAAATACTCTATTAGACAACGTGACTTGTGAGATTGATACCAATCAACTGGTGGCTTTGGTTGGGCATAACGGGTCTGGCAAGTCGACCTTGATCAAAGCGCTAGCAGGTGAGATGGCAAGTAGTAGCGGCAATGTCACTTTAGATGAGCACAGTATCAATGACTACGGCAGTAAGGAGTTGGCGCGGCAAATGGCATATCTGCCGCAGCAATTGCCAGAAGCTGCTGGATTCACGGTGCGTGAGCTGGTCATGCTAGGGCGCTATCCTCATCAAAAATGGCTGCAAAAGCCAACTCAAATAGATAAAGACAAAGTCGCGCAAGCATTAAAAGTGACTCAAACCGAAGCGTTTGCTGATCGAATTACTGCCACGCTATCTGGTGGTGAGCGCGCTCGTGCGTGGCTCGCGATGTGTTTGGCACAGGATACCCGTTACTTATTACTCGATGAACCACTTGCTGCGCTTGATATGCATTATCAAATCGAGGTCATTCAGCTCATTCGTCGTTTGGTGGATGAGCAAGGCTTAAGCGTGGTAATTATTATCCATGATATTAATTTGGCAGCGCAATATGCCGATCGAGTCATCGCACTGAAAAATGGCCAAATATGTCACAACGGCGATATCGCCAGTACCATGCAACCTACCGTGCTACACGATATCTTTAATGTCGATATGCAGCTACTCAGTCATCCTATTACTGGACAGCCTGTCGCAGTCGCTTAACGTCTGGTTTTTGCTCCTTCTTTTTAATTCGCCTACAAAGATACGCTTCTATGCCTCCCGTTTTTTATACAGATAAATTATCGAAACGTCCAATAGTGACGTCAGTATCAGTAATGACAACATTGAAATGGTTCGCCCTCGCATTGTGCTTGGTATTGACCGCCTGTCATAGTCAGACATCCACGCAAACAACTGCTACCTCAGAAGCAAAAAACAGTCACAGCGATAGAATGAATATCGTTTCTCCTGACTGGGGTAATGCAGCGACTTTGACGGCGATGGGGCATGCACCAATTGCGACAGGTGATATAAGGGTTTGGGATAGGTGGGTTGGAAGCCCTAAATTGCCATCATCAACCGTAGATTTGGGCATCCGCTATCAGCCCAATGCTGAGCTAATCGCCCAACTACCTGTTGATATGGTTATAGACAATTACTTTTATGAGCATGCGCGTAATTTATACAGTGATGTGCCTGCAGAATCTGTAATGTCTGCGGCAAAAGGAGAGACGGCAACTTGGGCTGACTATACCGAGCCGACGCGGGAGCTTGGCGTACTGATCGATAACCCAAAGATGGCTGAAGACTATATTGCACAAAGTCAGAAAAACATAAAGCTAGCCAGTCAGCAATTCAAGGAGCGTTATCCAAAAGCCAAGAAATTCGCAGTGGTACAGTTTGCGGATGCTAATAACATGCGTATGTATGTGGCAAACAGCTTATTCCAGCCTGCGCTAGAGCAGATGGATAGAGAGCTTGTGGTATTGGGCAAGGGTAATCAGTGGGGGTTTGTGCCGATACGAATGGGAGATTTGGCGCAATTAGATGATGAGACTTGTCTATTAATTATCGACCCGCTGAGCCCAATCACTAGAGCTGAAATTGATGACAGCTTAATTTGGCAGCGCCTGGGTTATGGTAATACCCGCTGTGTGGGCGAGCTACCACCAGTATGGATTTATGGTGGGATGTCATCATTGGTTAGCCTAGCAAATAACTTGTCAGAAGTTTCATTAAAAGGCGGGGAAGTACTATGAGCGCCAATGCAGATACTAACAACAACCAAAACAATAATATCAATAATCATACCGACAGTGCTCATACGATGACATTAGCTTCTCAAGCAGCAACAGTTCCAAAACCCTCATCAACGTTATCATCTTCGCAATCATTGAAACAGTCATCATCACCACTGAATCAGCCACCGAACCAACCCAATCCCCAAACTTCTTTATTTGCCAGTATGTCTTGGCGACTATGGACCATGCTCATCGGACTAGCGGCTTTGTCATTATGGAGTAGTTGGGCGCTGCTAGATCAACAGTGGACGCGCCCACTGAGTGACTTGCTTATACCAAGCTCGCAATTGGATATTGCCAGTATGGCGATACAGCTACATATCGTGGCGACCAGCGTAGTAGCGTTACTGGCTGGCGGGCTATTAGGCGTGGTCAGCATTTTACTACAGCAATTGGTAAAAAACCCCTTAGCATCAGATACCACGCTAGGTGTGGGCGTGGGTGCACAGTTGGCCATGCTTATTGTCACGTTATTTTTGCCAAGCTTGGCTATTTATGGCGGACTTTATGTAGCCTTTGTAGGAGCTATCATTAGTATGGGTCTGGTATTTGCCTTATCATCACCCAGTCGATTTAATCCATTAATTTTAATATTGGCCGGTTTGGTGGTCAATATTTTGCTGGCCGCAGTAGCCAATGTACTGGTGTTGTTTTTTGCTGAGCGTAGTAATGGCATGCTGTCGTGGGCGGCTGGGTTTTTGGCACAAAACAGCTGGCATACCAGTATCGCGTTAGTTATCACTGCTATTTTGATGGCGGTCGTATGTCTACCATTACTAAAACCATTAACGCTGATGAGTCTAGATGACACGCAGGCAAAACGTTTGGGTATACCTATTAATGGGATTCGCGCACTTGTTGTATTGGTGGTAGCCGTTGTGACCGCTTTAGTGATTAGTGAAGTTGGCTTGATTGGATTCATTGGTCTTGGTGCGGCAAGTTTGGTCAATGCGCTAGGTATTTCTGCTATTGGTAAGCGTTTGGCCATTGCCTTTGGTTTAGGAGCACTGCTGTTATTATTGACTAGCAATGTCGCGTTACTGCTTGAGCCGTTACTTGATATGCAGATTCCAGCTGGTGCCATGACAGGTATCTTGGGTGCACCGCTGATTATTTGGCTGATTTTGCGTCAGCGTCGCGAGCGGATAGAGACAGTGACACCGATGCTTGCAGGTAAGCATACATCCATTGCCTTTTGGCGATGGGGCGTTGGCGTGCTCGCTATTATCATGTTTGCCTGTTTATTTGTACAAGATATCAATGGTTGGGGGTTAAGTACGGACTGGGCGCTTACGCAGCAGTACCGCTTACCTCGCAGTTTGAGCGCTGCGGCCACAGGCTTGATGTTGGCGGTCGCCGGTGTGCTACTGCAAACTTTAACGCGTAACCCCATGGCCAGTCCTGAGGTGCTAGGTGTCAGTTCAGGTGCTGCATTGGGGGTTATTTTAGGGTTTTTATTATTACCAAGTTTAGGGCTATCTGCGGGAGCAGGGACGTTGCTGGTTTCAGGACTGTCAGGAGCGATGGCCGTGCTGCTATTGATTATTTGGCTGGCACGCAGGGTCAGCTCAGGTTATTTATTGTTAGTAGGTATAGGCATTGCCGCCATGATGGATGGGGTGATGCATATGGTCAAGCTCTCGGGAGATCCACGTCTAGAAGCAATGCTCAGCTGGTTATCAGGGACGACTTACAGTGCGCAGCCCAGTACAGTATGGTATCTCATTGGCATTGCCGCTATCTTATTTATACTCAGTCTACTGCTGATTAAGCCTTTGCGCGTTCTTGGACTAGGTACAGGTGTGGCGCGTAATTTAGGTGTGGCAGTTACGCCAGTGACTTTGTCGTTATTGGCATTAGTAGCAGCGCTTAGTACGGCCAGCACACTTGCCGTTGGTCCGTTGAGCTTTATTGGTTTGATGGTGCCTCACTTAGCTACTTCATTGGGTGCTGTAAAGCTTGAACGGCAATTGCCACTAGCTGCACTCTTAGGGGCAGGGGTGATGGTGATAGCGGATTGGATTGGCCGTTATGTTATTTTCCCTTATGAACTGCCTGCTGGTACGATTGCTGCCATTATCGGTGGTGGCTACTTCTTATGGCTCATTCGTAAGGTGCCAGCCTCAGCAAATAGATAGTTCATGTCTGCAAGCATTGAATAGCCGACAATTTTGACTTCATTCAGCAGAGGCTTATCTAACCTTACTTGATCAGCAGTTTGATACGAATAACGATACTAAATTTCAGCAAGATTGGATGACGTGCTCGTCAGGCTAGCAAAATAATAACTAGGAGTAAGTCATGCCGACCATCACACAATTTTATGATGCCACTGCTTAATGAGCGAAGCTCCTATAAATAAAGCCCCTATAAATAACACATCTACAAATGAGACGTCTATAAACGAAACCTCGAATAGTAGTGGTAATGGCTTTACCGACAAACAGGTACAGCAGGTGTTACTGACACTACTACTCGGCGGCACGGTGGTCAGCTTTAGTAATAGCGCGCTCAATCCAGCAATTCCTGTCTTTATGTCGGTGTTTGATGTCGACATTGTGATGGGCGGCTGGGTGTTAAATGCTTATGTCTTGGCCATGAGTGTAGGGCTAATGCTGAGTGGCTACTTAAACAAAAAGTTTCCGTTTAAGCATGTTTATTTGGCGGCAATTTTTGGATTTATGCTGGGCTCAGTTATTGGCATGCTGGCGTCTAGTATGAGCTTTGTCATTATTGCTAGGGCTATACAAGGACTGAGTGGCGGTCTGATTATCCCGCTGTCTATTGGTATGCTGTATCAGATTTATCCGCAGCAGCAGCACGGCAGAGTAATGGCGCTATGGGGCATTGTTATTATGATGTCATTAGCGTTTGGCCCTTTGGTCGGTGCTTACTTGGTTGAGCAGTTTGCGTGGTGGACACTGTTTGCCATTACGTTGCCACTTAGTGTGGCGGTCATGGCGATGGTATGGCGGCTAATACCTGACATGCGCTCACATGATCAAGAAACCCCTTTCGATATCATCGGGTTTATCAGTTTGCTTGTTTGGCTGCTTGCGATGATGGTTTGGCTGAGCACGCTGAAAATAGATTTTACTGGCGGGCTACTCAGCAGTGACGGATTATTAAAGATAGCCACGTTGGGTTTATTATCTATTGGATTTCTACTGTCTGCGATGGTTTGGTGGGCATATGAGCGGCGTCAGCGTCATCCGTTATTGAACGTGCGCTTGTTTAACAATAAGACCTATTTGCACAGTAATATCATTAGCATTAGCCAAACAGTCGGTTTGATGTTGTGTCTCTTGCTATTGCCCGTGTTAATCCAAGACGTGATGGGCGAGAATGCCTTATGGACAGGTGTTGTCCTGATGGTCGCGACGCTCGTGGCCAGTATCACCACGCATTACGCTGGCAAGCGGGTAGACAAACGCGGTGCCCGAGGGATTGGTATGGCGGGTATCACGATTAGTGCGCTGTCTACTTTGATGCTCGCATGGTGCTTGTACCAGCCCACACTTTGGCTACTCATATTGACGATGAGTGTGCGCGGTGTCGGCGTGGGTTTGGCGTATCTGCCAACCACCACAGTGGGTTTTAGTAGCTTACCTAAAGACTCGGTCACTGAGGGAGCTGCACTCAATAATATCAGTCGCCGTATCATCTCTACCATCGTTATCACGTTGACAACCCTTTATATCCATAGTCGAAGCGCGCAGCTACTAGCCGCAGGTAGTGATGTTGGCATAGCAAGCGCTATCCAAGAAATACTGGTGATAATCGCGTTGATGCTATTGTTCACACTTCCTTCTGCCTGCAAATTACCCCGCGCGCCATAACGATCAACTTCATAGTTGGGCAGCATGTAGATTACCGGTGTCAATGACGATCTGCTTGAAGGCTTATCCCTTTTATCTATTTATTTGAACAAACTTTGAGACAAGCCGCTTATCTCACTGTCTAACCATTTCGCCAAATTTACCAAAGAAACGGACGGTAATTGCAGTAAGTCAGTCAACATGGTCACTCGCTACTTATAAAAACCTATTTGTAAATACTTATAGAAATAAAAATCATTATCATTTAGAATGTCATTCACAAAGTTAGTACATACAGTATTATTTGCTAAATATAACGCGTATCACTGTCCACCTATCCAACGAAGTGAAATAACCTAAGTGAAGTAATTATGAAAAGCCACCATCATGTTGCTCTATCTCTTCTTACCCTTTGTATCAGCCAGCAGTTATACGCCCAAACTAATACCAATTCAGTGCAAAGTGCATCAGGTGTGCAGGCCACCGCTGCGGCGACCCCGAATGCATCATCAAGCGATGTACCTAGTGTGACTTTAGATGCTATTGCAGTTAGTGCCAATGCCAAAACAGGCACAGCGCTGGCACAGAAAATCAGTGAAATGCCTGCTGTCACGCAAGTGATTTATGAGGCGGACATTCAGGCGCAGGCGACAGGTAACCGCACGGTTGGGGACATCTTAGCCCAGCTCGTGCCCAGCCTTGGCGTGAGCAGCGGCTCGGTTAGTAACTACGGCACGACCATGCACGGGCGTCCTGTACAGTATTTGCTAAATGGCGTGCCATTATCTGGCTCGCGCAGTCTGTCACGCGAGCTAAACAGCATCGACCCTGAGCAAATTGAGCGCGTCGAAGTGCTCTCAGGTGCGACCAGCATCTATGGCGCGGGGGCAGCCGGCGGTCTGATTAATATTGTGACCAAATCGACGGCAGGCTATGGCTTGACAAGACAGACGCGCCTTGGCATCAACAGCAGCCGCGAGTTTAAATCCGACTCGCTCGGCTATCATGTGGGACAAAGCATCGGCTACGGCGGCGAGCGCGTGTATGGTAATGTCGATGTAGACTACGAGACCACAGGTGGCAAGTTTGACAGTCATGGCGACCGCATCAGCCCTGATGCCAACCAAACCGACAACCAAGACACCGATACTATCAGCGTCAACGCCAACCTTGGCTTTGATATTAGCGATACCAAAACCATGAATCTTGCGGCGACTTATTATGACAGCGAGCAAGATACCGATTATGGCGTCGATTACGGCAATGATCTGTCTGTACTGCTAGTAAAAGGTACTATACCGTCACTACGTGCTATCGATGGCACCAATATCGAAAACCAGCCCTACAATACCAAAAGCTCGGTCAACCTAAACTACAATGACAGCGACTTTTTGGGTTCTAACTTAAGTCTGACAGGCTATTACCGTGACGAAAAGGCGCGCTTTTATCCGTCAGGAAAGCTTTTTAACAAACAAGCCCAAGAGGTATGGGTAAATAATGGCTTGACGGATGAAACAACCTTAGGAAAATTATTGGCTGCATCGGCTGTGGTTACTCAATCAGAAGCGGACATTGAGGTGATGGGATTGCGCGCCGCTATGCAGACTGAAACCGATGTTATGGGTAAAAATACCTTGTTCAGCTATGGCGCGGACTTTGAACGTGAAGAGAGTGAGCAGACCTATTATGGCCAAGACCTGACTACCTTCCTTGCAAGTAATGGCTTGACTTCAACAAGTAATGGTCTGAGCTATAACGGCGGACCAAAAACCACTATCGATAAATGGGGCGCGTTCGTCAATGCCGATGTGGATATGACCGACAAATGGCACACCAGCGCTGGCGTGCGCTATCAAAACATCAAATCGGATACCGACCGTTTTGTGCCCATTTATGAACAGCTATTGGCGGATTATTTTGCGACCAATGGCATCAGTGATATTGCTGACGCTTACGGTATTGATTACGAAGCAGGCGCGGTTGAGGCGGGTAGCAGTAAGCACGACAAAGTGCTGTTTAACCTTGGTACCAGCTATCAGTTGACCGATGACGACCAAGTCTTTGCTAACTTCTCGCAAGGCTTTACCACGGCTGACGTGCAGCGCGCCTTACGTGACGTGCGCGCTGGATTTGTGGTCAACTCAGACAATATTCAGCCCATTTCTATCAATAACTACGAGCTGGGCTGGACAGGTACGCGCGGTGATACCAGCGCAAAGGTTAGCGGTTTTTATAACGACTCAGACAAAACCGTGCGCTTTACCAACGACTATACCGTCGAAGTCGTCGATACGGACGAACGTATTTACGGCGCTGAAGCCTCGCTCACGCATGATTTAAACAAAGACTGGCAAGTAGGCGGCAGTGTTGCTTATACCCGCGGGCAATACAAAAAAGACGGCGACTGGCTGGAGCTGGATGCAGTACGCCTGACGCCACTCAAAGGCACGGCATACGCGCAGTATAACTTTAGCGAAGGCAGTAACATTCGCTTGCAAGCGCTGGCAGTCGGCGGTAGCGACAAGGCTTATAAAGACCAACAGAACGACCCAGACGCGAGTGCGCAGCCATTGACAGGCTATGCGACCTTTGATGTGCTTGGGCAAGTCAAATTACCTGTCGGACGTATGGGCTACGGCGTGTATAATATCTTAAACAAAGACTATCAGACCGTGTATCATCAAACGACCTTTGGCGATTTAAACCGCTTACCTGCTTCAGGGACAACTTACGGCTTGAGCTATACCGTGGATTACTAAAAAGCGTCACGCATTAAAAAACCCTTCATGCTATGAAAATTTAGCGTGAAGGGTTTTTTAATGTTCATAACTCTCTAAATCATTCATCTGCTCCAAGAGTATTTGCTAGCGTTTCCAACTTCACGCTTTATCAGGTGTAAAATTCTTCTTTAGTATTTTATGATTGACTTATAGCGTATCAATGCTAATCTAAGCACTCTTTGGGGAGTAGCCTGCTTTCGTACTGCGAAAGCGTTCGTATCAACATACTTGGCCACATGCCATGGTGCGAACACCTCTCGGTTGGCGAGACCATCGATATATCTACACTGCAGGTCGGGGGTGTGGCTATGTCGTGGACTCTATACTCGACCAGAGAAAATCACATGAATCCTATCGCACTTCTATTACTTGCTTTTTCTATGTCTACGGATGCCTTTTCTGTGGCAATCAGTAAAGGAGCAATTCTTAAAAACCCTCGTTTTACCGAAGCCTTCAGAATGGGTGTTATTTTTGGCACCATTGAAGCGATCACGCCGATTATTGGTTGGTTAATTGGTCACTCTGCCACATCCTTTATAGATGCGTCTTTTATTGAGGCATGGGATCATTGGGTCGCGTTTGTCATACTTTTTACGCTCGGTCTGCACATGCTGTATGAGGGACTGAAGCCAAGTGATGAAACGGCAGAAGTGCTATCGAGACATTCTTTTTTCAAACTTGCTTTGACTGCATTTGGTACCAGCATCGATGCCATGGCTGTCGGTGTGAGCCTAGCATTTGTAAAGGTCAATATTTTGCTGGCGGCAGGTCTAATTGGTCTAGCGACTACGATAATGGTCACTCTAGGGGTGATGTTAGGAAAGGTGTTGGGCTCCATAATCGGTCACAGAGCTGAAATATTTGGTGGTGTGATGCTAATTGCAATCGGTACATGGATTTTATTCAGCCATCTTCAATGATTATATAAAAACTGTCTACTACGAATAGATGGTCATTACGTGTATAAATTTATTACTAACTTGTAGAGGCAAGGCACTTGTTTATCTAAGAAAAGCCTATCTATATTAATAGTTAGGCTTTTTGGGTCCAAAACTTATCTATATTAATAGTTAGGCTTTTTGGGTCCAAAACTAGCACATTACGCTATAGCGGCTCGCAAGAGGTCTGAAAAACACAGCACTACAAAACTATCAATAATTATCCGTTGTCAGCGAAGAGGCTTGAATAAAGTGTCTATATCTATGCTTATAAACATGGTTGTTATTTACTAAAAAAACAGTAGACAATAAAAAAGACCTCCAATCTCTTGAAGGTCTTTTTTATTAGTGCTGAAATTTGGTGGGCCCAGTAGGACTTGAACCTACGACCAAAGGATTATGAGTCCTCTGCTCTAACCAACTGAGCTATGGGCCCTAACGTTAGACGCACAATGATACCTGATTTTTTTAATTTTTCAAGTAAAAGATAGGCAGTAATCAAGATATTTTTTATTGAGCCATATTTTTGTATTACAGGTGACCGCCAGCTAT
The DNA here is from genome assembly GCF_022129425.1 of Psychrobacter sp. Ps1. Lineage (NCBI taxonomy): Bacteria > Pseudomonadati > Pseudomonadota > Gammaproteobacteria > Moraxellales > Moraxellaceae > Psychrobacter > Psychrobacter sp. Ps1. The sequence continues at coordinate 61,681 of NZ_JADQAN010000001.1, forward strand.
GGTTAGACTACGGCCTCCATCCACAGTGATAATCTCTCCTGTGACATAATTTGCCTGAACAAGATATAGTACGCTATGAGCAACCTCATCAGGTTGGCCTATGCGCCGCATGGGGATAGCATTGATAATACTTTGTTGCTGCTCGTTATCAATAGCTTGGTCGCTAGTAGGGTCAGGTAAAATATTGACCCCAGGTGCCACCCCATTAACCCGCACTTCTGGCGCCATCTCTAGTGCTAGCGACTGTACCATCATTCGATGCGCAGCCTTTGCCATGTTATAGACAGTATAGTTGTTAAACGGTCTATCATGCGCATGTATGTCCAACAAACTGATAATGCAGCCTTGTTGTTGCTTAAGATAAGGTAGTAGGGCTTGGCTTAGTAATAAAGGGGCTTTTGCGTTGGTCAAAAGCAACTCATCCCACTGTGCATGATTGATACTACCGAGTGGGCTAGGATAAAACCGTGAGGCATTATGCACCAGTACATCAAGCTGTCCAAACGCCTCTATAATACTTCCAACAAAGCTGTCTAAAGCTGTTTTATCATTAACTATTGTCAAGTCAGCAACGATAACTTTTGCACTATTAGCACGGATGTCGTTCAGATGGTCAGCCAAGTCATTAGCGTCTCGTTCACTACGGTGACAATGAATAATGACGCGGTAACCTTGCCTATGAGCCGCTTTAACAATAGCCGCCCCAATGCGCCTAGCACTACCTGTGACAAGCATCACTGGCGTTTGGTTATTTATATTTTCTATTTGGTAGGCATTAGTTTCTTGGTTCATAGCAATACTACTTTTTTCTCTAAGGTGCTTGTCTATATCATTGTTGCGCTTGCAAGTGTTCAATCCTGCTTTGGCGTAATGCTGAACCAATGGCGGGGCCTTTAAGGTCTGGCGCAATGTCGGTCATACCGATGGCGTGAAAGCTGTTTAGTGCTAGCATCATTTGGCGATGCTGTGTTGCTAGCTGTAACACATGACTGCACACTAGCAGCTGAGAGAGCTTGTCAGGCTCCTTATGCGCACCGCAGGCTTGGATTAGATCGATTTTTTCAGCCGCAGTTAGACTGTTTATTGTGCTTAGTTTTTCAGCTTGCTGAGCGAATAAAGTCGCGAATTGAGTATGTGCTTTTGGGACTTTGGCTTTATTACCGATAGCGTTAATATTTTTTATAGCGGTTGATACGGTAGACGTAGACTCAGAGTTTTCGCTATTAAATAATGATGAAGACAGGCTAGTCATTAGTAGCGCCCAACGCTGTGACAAGTTTAGACGCATTTGGCCTGCAAAATATAATGCTGTCTGCGCTGTTTCTCTTATTTGGATATTGTCCCAAGCATGATGCAATGGCGCGAAATACTCTGTGAGCGCACCAATTTCAAACAGTTTTTGCCAATAGACTTGCGGTGATAGCTGCATAGTTGCACGGCTCGATTCTTGCCAGATACGCTCGGCACTCAAATGAGCTAGCTCTCCTGTATCGACCAATTGACGCATTAACGCTAGAGTGTCATCCGCGATGGTGAATCCCAAATCGTAGTAACGGCTATAGAAGCGTACTGTTCGAAGTACACGTAATGGGTCTTCATTAAAAGCACTGGACACATGACGCAATGTCTTACTTTTTAAGTCTTGTAGTCCGCCATAGTAGTCGATGACTTGTCCGTTAATCGGGGTATCATCGGTTAAGCTGGTAACTTCAATTGCCATCGCGTTGATGGTTAAATCACGACGGCACAAATCATCCTCTAGACTAACATCGGGACTGGCATGTACGCTAAAACCTTTGTAGCCTGAGCCCTGCTTGCGCTCTGTACGTGCCAATGCATACTCTTCATGACTGGTCGGATGCAAAAACACAGGAAAGTCAGCGCCCACTTGTTGAAACCCTGCATCAATCATCTCTGCCACAGTAGCGCCAACGACGACAAAGTCCTTGTCCTTGATAGGACGCTTAAGTAGTCGATCGCGCACAGCACCGCCCACGAGGTAAATCTGCATAGAAGCCTCTTCTTATTATTGAGTTGTATGTCATCAGCTCAATTTTTATGAATCAAAAAAACAGCCAATGCTTTATAAGTTGCATTGACTGGTTTTAGTATAGCAGAAGGGCTCTGTCAATGGATGATAGAGCCCTTCTTAATATAGTCAATCCTCTATAGATTGGGTACGGTGTCAGCCTCGCTCAGTCTACTATTTGTAGTACTTCCACTCGGATTCCTTGTATCCAAATTATCTTGAACTGACTATGGTGCATTCATACTGGGTATGATATATGACTATTTTTCGTTTTCTAGGTCTTGCGCTTCAGTGACGGTCAATGCAGTCATGTTGACGATACCACGTGCTGTCGCTGATGGCGTCAAAATGTGTACCGGCTTATTAGTACCTAATAGAATAGGGCCAATAGAAGCACTGCCAGTCGCTGTTTTAAGCAGGTTGAAAGCGATGTTTGAGGCATCAAGTGTTGGCAAGATAAGCAAGTTCGCTGCACCTTTTAACGGACTTGATGGCATATCGTTTAGACGAATATTTTCGTTAAGCGCGGCATCACCTTGCATTTCGCCTTCAAACTCAAAGTCGACATTCATATTGGTCAATAGCTCATGAACCTTACGCATTTTGACAGCGCTGGCACGATCTGAAGCACCAAAGTTAGAATGAGACACTAGCGCAACGCGTGGCGTGATACCAAAGCGACGTAATTGATCTGTTGCCAAGACAGTCATTTCAGCCAATTGCTCAGCTGTTGGGTCTTCATGGACATAAGTATCAGCGATAAAGATATTACGATCTTGCATGAGTACGGCATTCATCGCATAGAAGTCGTTCATACCTTGTTTTTTGCCAATGACGCTTTCAACGTATTTTAGATGCAATTGGTAATGGCCAAATGTACCACATACCATGCCATCTGCTGCACCATTTTCAACCAGCAAAGAACCAATCAAAGTCGTCTTACGGCGAACATCACGACGAGCAAGCTCAATGCTTACACCGCGGCGTTTGTTCTTCTCATAGTAGCCCTGCCAATAGTCTTTGTAGCGAGGATCATCATCAACGTTGACGATGGTAATGTTCTCGCCAGCTTTTAGACGTAGGCCTAGCTTTTTGATATTGGCTTCGATAACTGAAGGGCGACCAACCAAGATAGGTTGTGCTAGCTTTTCATCAACGACCACTTGTACAGCAAGCAAGATATTGTTGTCTTCACCTTCACAGTACACGATACGTTTTGGATCGGCTTTAGCACGAGCAAAGATTGGCTTCATGACAAACGCGGAGTTATAAACAAACTCAGACAGACGCTGACGATAGGCTTGCATGTCATCGATCGGTAGCGTGGCAACGCCTGAATCCATCGCTGCTTTGGCAACAGCAGATGCGATTTCAATGATTAGATTTGGCTCTAGAGGGCCTGGGATTAAGTAATCACGACCAAAGCTCTGCATCTTTTCGATGTTTCTAGCGCTGGTAGTTGGCGTGGCTTCAACGTGTGCCATCGCAGCGATTGCTTTTACGCAAGCGACTTTCATCTCTTCGTTAACAGTGGTTGCACCAACATCCAATGCACCGCGGAAGATATACGGGAAGCATAACGCGTTGTTTACTTGGTTTGGATAGTCTGAACGACCCGTTGCCATAATGACGTCTGGACGTACCGCGTGTGCCAATTCTGGCATGATTTCAGGTGTTGGGTTGGCAAGTGCAAAGACGATAGGGTCTTTTGCCATACGGCGAACCATATCTTCTGATAGTGTACCTGGCATTGATAAGCCTAGGAACATATCGACATCGTCCATAACTTCTTCGATAGAAGTAGCTGTGATATCACGAGCATAACGTTGTTTGGTTTCATCAAGGTTTTCACGGCTAGTACTGATGATACCGCGTGAATCTGAAACAATGATATTGTTCTTATTAACGCCAAGCGCGCAAATGATATCTAGGCAAGAAATGGCTGCTGCGCCTGCGCCTGAACAAACAATTTTAATCTCTTCGATTTTTTTGCCAGTAATCAACAAAGCATTTAGCATAGCTGCGGCAACGATGATTGACGTCCCATGTTGATCATCATGGAACACAGGAATGTTCATACGCTCACGTAGTACGCGCTCGATTTTGAAACATTCTGGTGCTTTAATGTCTTCTAGGTTGATACCACCAAATGTAGGCTCAAGCGAGGCAACCGCTTCGATAAACTTATCTGGATCGTTTTGAGCAATTTCAATATCAAAAACGTCGATACCTGCGAACTTCTTAAATAGAACGCCTTTACCTTCCATGACTGGCTTCGATGCCAATGGACCGATATTACCCAGACCAAGTACAGCAGTACCGTTAGTGATAACACCAACGAGGTTATTACGTGCCGTGTATTTAGACGCAAGTTTTGGATCTCTTTGGATCTCAAGACAAGGTACAGCCACGCCTGGAGAGTAGGCGAGTGCTAAATCACGTTGGTTAGCTAGCTGCTTAATAGGGGTTACCGAAATTTTACCTGGGCGTGGAAACTCATGGTAATGTAAGGCAGCTTGTTCAAACTGCTCTTTTTCTGTACTGAGGTTATCCGTATTCGAAGTGGTATCGTCATTCATAATAATTGCCATGGTTGGAATAAATTGGAATAAATTAAATGGTGATAAAAAACAACGTCTAACCCTCCAAAAATCATTGAATGATAATAACTGAAAGGTATACAGACGTTAAACGACTCGCGACCATCAGAATCATGGTCGACGATCAAAGATCAGGTCAAAAAAGCAAACTAGCTAAAATATTCATTCTAGCATTATTGCCAATTCACTGCCTAGTCAACAACGGTGAATTATGCGAATAATATAATAAAATGATATTCGTTATTTATCTTGTTGATAATGCCAAAAAATGCAGTTGTATATCAACCTAAATTTCATAATATTTCACAATATTACAGAATTGAAAGGTGCTAAGACGAGCCACTACTAAGATGAGCAGCTAATGGGCATCTGCGGTGTATCAGGCGCAGGCGCACTGCTATCTAAATCATTAGCGATATCTTGTACGCTGTAAGGATTGGCTAATAAACGAAACACTCGATCAACTTCTTCAAACTGACCTTGCTTTGCGGCAGTAATTACACGCTGCGCCATGCTATTACGAAGGACATAGACAGGATTGTTGGTCTGCATGTCGTTAACTGCCTGCTCAAGTGGCAGCTGCTCAATCTGTGCCAGATAACGTGCTGACCAGTCTTGCCATACTTGTTGCGCATCGCTGCTTAATTCAGTGGTCATGGTAGCCAGTAGCTTTTGCTCATAATGATGATCTGCTGGTGCGACCAAACCGAGTAGGGCACGGAAACTATTGCTATAGTCGAGCAAGTTGTCTTCTAGTAAGGTTAACCATTCAAACGCTAAGGTTAAGCTTTCTCTTTGATGCGGTAAGCCAAGCTTACGGCACAGTCCTTGCTGATAATGCTGCATAAAGGTTGCTTCATAAGGCGCTAAGCAGTCTGCTAACGTCTCACGTGTCACGCCTTCTAAACGCATAAAATGTGGTAGCCAGACGTTGAGATTCCAATGACCAATAGCCGGTTGGTTTTGGTAAGAATAACGACCAGTATGATCAGAGTGATTGTTGATCCAAGCAGGATTGAAGCGCTCCATAAAGCCAAACGGCCCGAAGTCCAAAGTACTGCCCGTGATAGATAAGTTATCTGTATTCATCACACCATGAGCAAAGCCAATCAATTGCCAATCAGCAATCATACGGGCCGTACGCTCGACCACTGCGGTCAAGAAAGCTAAGACAGGCGTTTCGCTATCGCGGCACTCTGGATAGTAAGTGTCAATCATATAGTCAGTGAACTCACCCAGTACATCAGGGGCAAAGCTGGCAATCCATTCGACATGACCTAAACGAATATGACTGTCTGCCACACGCATTAGTGCTGCACCTGCTTCGATACGCTCACGGCGCACTCTCGTATCAGATACCACAAACCCCAGAGCGTTAGACGAGGGGATGCCAAGCTGGGTCAATGCATGACCGCACAGGTACTCGCGAATGGTACTACGTAAGACTGCGCGTCCATCACCCATACGTGAATAGGGTGTCAAGCCAGCACCCTTAAGATGCAAGTCTTGTGGATGTCCACCATTATCGAGTACCTGCGCCATGAGTAAACCGCGTCCGTCGCCCAATTGCCCAGCCCATTGCCCAAACTGGTGACCAGCATAGGCCATTGATAGTGGTTTAAAATCAGCTGGCACGTATTGTCCGCCCAATATCTCAACCCAATTAGTCATCAGGTCTTCGTCGTTTGTCCAGCCTAACTGCTGTGCAACTTGAGTATTGAAGTGACCGGTACGAGGATTGTCTAGTGGCGTCGGTGGCTGTTCATGATAAAGGCGCGTGTCTAGGTTGACGTAAGTGTTTTGATAACGCATACAGGCCGTTTCCATTAAAATATAAAAGTGAGAATGCCACTATAGCATAGCTCTCATATGGCATCGTTGCACTCTGTCCGTCTCTTGTAATATCTGGACAAAAAATAAATTTTTCGGTCTTTAATTAACTGAATGTGATGAACGAGATTGTTATTGTTTTTAGATTAGAGGTCGTCACAGTTTAGCCGATATATTTGATTATTTATTATGATAATAAAATTATTAGAAGTAGCTAGAATGACATAAACGATAAATTATAAGCAAAAAAATCCCCCTATCTAGGACGGATAGGGGGATGGAGAAGCTTCAAAATTATAAAACAAATCAGAAGTTAATTAAGCCGCTTTTTCGTTTGCGCCAATAGAGCGGAAGGCGGTTTTTAGATTGCTGTTATGCTCAAGGATTTTCTGTTCAATTTTCGCATAATCATGCTTTAGCTTATCATCAACTTCACGTAAGCGATCAGCACATTCTATTTTTTTCATTTCAATAGTTTGAGCTTTCAGTGATTGCCATTCTTCGACAGTTTGTTTAAATGCATCGTATTCAAACTTAATGCGGTCTTGGAAGCTCTTCATCGCATGAGGAAGATCAAGCCCAGTGCTTGTGGCTGTATCGATCTGCTGTTGTGCTGCTTTGAACTGCATTTGCACTTCGGCATGCTTAATAGTCGTATCATCAACAGTACGCAAATCCGTCGTTAAACCGATTTTTGATAAACCAGCAATCAACCATTTTGTTGGATCATATTGCCACCATTTCACGCCATTACGATAATCATACTGGAAGAAATGATGATAGTTATGATAACCCTCGCCCCACGTAAAGATAGCTAAGAAAAAGTTATCACGAGCACTATTAGTATCCGTATAAGGACGTGTACCAAACATATGACATAGCGAATTGATGAAGAAGGTGAAGTGATGAGTTAATACCAAGCGCAGCAAACCAGCGATCAGTAAAGTACCCCAAACATCACCAATGAGCCAACCAATAGCAGCAACCATACCAACATTCATGGCAACTACCCACAAACCATAATATTTATGCTGAATCTGTAAGACTCTGTCTTTGGTCAAATCAGGAATGTTTTTATAATCAAATTTACCGCTAGGGTAGTTGCGTAGCATCCAACCAATATGGCTGAACCAAAAACCACGCTGTGCTGAATATGGATCGTCCAAACGATCATCTACATGACGATGGTGAGTACGATGTCCAGAAACCCAATCAAACGCTGAGCCTTGTACAGCTAAGGTTGAACCTAACAATAAAAAGTTTTTGACAATAGGGTGCGCTTTGTAAGCACGGTGCGATAGCAGACGATGGTAACCCGCCGTGATACTGATACCTGTCCATACCATAAAGGCACCAAACACACCCCAAACAGGAGCGCTAACTTCATGAGTCCATAGATACCATGGCGTAATCACAGCAGCAGCAATTGGCGTCGCTACTAAAATAGCCGCTGGAATCCAGTTAATTGGTGCTTTGGTAAATTCAAACTCACGCATATCAATGCTTTGCTCTTGCGCAGAAAGATCCGCTTGCTCAGAAGCTTTCGCATAATTGCGTTTTGCAACAGGCTGCTCATCAAGCGCCATTTGCGCTTTTTTCTCATCGAAACGAGTTTTAAAACGCGTTACTTGAGTGCTGGCGGTCTTTACAAGCGTATCACCAGATTTGATAGCGAAACGTAAGCCTTTAAGCGGTAAGCCAAGTGCTTTTTTTGCAATCATATAATATCCCTAACGGTATTAATTTAAGCCACCATAGTACCTTAAAAAGCGTGTAAAGTGAACACTTATACACTATAAAAATATTGCTAAATAACAATAACTTGTATGGATTATAGAATGTATTGATCAAAAATACGAGTGACTTATCAGACATGAAGGAGAAGTGTAACAAGAAGGGTAGATATGTAGGAAAGAATGCGTTTATCGAAAAAATGATTAAATATCAAAAAAGTACGGATAACTCGGTCAAGGCAACAGCAAATGACTTGGAAAATCCGTAATGATGACATCAGTCTCCCATTTGATGAGCTGCTCAATGGTGGGAATATCATTAACCGTCCAAGCACTTACGGGCAATCCATAACGGTGGCTATGCTTGATGACGGCTTGGGTCAAAAGCGGATAATGAATGCCCAGTTGAATACAGCCGAGTTGCAATGCGGTATTGGTCGCGCTTGCCAACGCTTCTGGCGTACGAATAAGCAAGCCGCGAGGCATATGAGATAATAGTTTGTGACGTTGCAAACGGTTGTGTAACTCGACATCGAAGCTCGTCAATACAACTGGTAAGCTGGCAAGAGGTGTATCAATAAATGCCTGCCGAAGCGCTGCAATCAACACCGCGTAGTTGGTACGGCTATGCGTCTTAATTTCAAGCTCAATAACGTTAAATCCACTAAGCGCAGGTGCTATGCTTGCGAGCGTCATAATGGGTTGACCAAACTGCAACTGGCATTGAATCTCAGTCAGTTTTAACTGGTCAATACGTGATTGCCGACCGCACATACGCTCTAAATCATCGTCATGGAATACGATTAAGTGACCATCAGCGTTTAGTTGTATATCAAACTCTACGCCTGCTAAGCCTCTTGACTTAAGATTTTGAGAGTATTGAAAGCCTGAGAAGGTATTTTCTAACGCTTCACCGCGTGCGCCTCGATGACCTAGTAATAACGTATCTCTAAAATTTATCATATGCACCAATTATCGATGATTTTTATGCCCAATCATATAGCGTCATATCAACGACGTCTAACAAAAACTGCGATGCAATCCGTACTTTTTTGAATATGACTTTTTAAAGTCCAAATCTGCGAATGTTTGTTATGTTTTTGCAACCAAACGCAGGTTTTTTCCACAATGAGGGGCACTATTTGTATATCCATGGGCTACACTAATGACCATTTGATTTAAACACCGTATAATGATGTGGTTTTCATATCTGTAGCAGCTAGCGTTGCGATTTGAATGTTGAACACTGTCAGTCAGTGGCGGTACGAACCTGTAAATTGGGAGTAGAGTTAGTATGAGCGTAGCAAATATAAGTTTGAGCAAGTGGCATAAAGTTGCTGGGATTGGATTGGTATGTGGTTTGGCGCTTGCAGGCTGTGATCGCTCAGATAAAGAAGACACTACTGAGCAGGCAGAGCTAACAGAACAAGAGACGGTCGATGCTGAAAATAGCGTTGCGCCTGCGATCAGTTGTGATGATCCTATGGTGCAAGATCGCCTTAAGTCAGCTCTGAAAAATACGCTCAATCAACAAGCACAGTCATTGGCTACCAATTATGCAAATGATGCTGAAATCAGTTTAGCAAATGGTGTGGTTAGCGAAAAAACCAATGGTGTTGTCATTGACGTCCAAAACGCTGCTATCTTGCAACAAGCCAATGAAAACGGTATGACCACTTGTCAAGCAAGTGTCAGCATGACGCTACCAAGTGAAGACTTGTATCAAGCCAGTCAGGTACAAGCGGCCAATAATCAGCCAAGTCTACAATCGCGTTTAGCGCAAGACAATATCCGTATCAATAACAATATGCTCGTTGATGACGCGTTCACTTACATCGTCGGTACTCAAGGCGGTCAAGTGCGTACGCGTATTGCAGGTCAGCCTGCTTTGATTACTGTCGTTGCAGATGTGATGGCAGGTTCTGTATTCAAAACGGCAATGGATGAGCAACGTGCCCAACGTGCTGCTGAGCGCCGTGCAACGCAGAACAACGATACTACTACTCAAACAGCGCCAATCCGTCAGCCAAGAACCGTAACGCCAGTTGAGCCAATTCGTCCAACTGAACCTACGCCGCCACCAACCATTAATAAACCTGCTGAAAGTCAGAACAGTTCGACTGCAAACACCCAAGCAGCAGCTGCCGAGCCTAGTAAGCCCGCCACACCAAAAGCCGTGCCTAAAGATGAAACCATCGATATGGTTATCATTGAAGACAACAGTGCGACTTATTAGTTTGTCATGGTAATAAGAGGTAGCGATATCCAGTAGAGCCAATTGCTATTGCTGAATAACAAAAAACCCCGTAACAATCATGTCGCGGGGTTTTTTTGGGTTTAAGCTCTTTATTGTTAAATACTTAGTTTGTATTATTGACTGTCAGTGAACGTTTTCAATGCTTGACTGTCCCACAACACCTCAGAGACTTTTTCTGGGTCTGTACAAAAGCGTGCAGCGACAAATAACCAATCAGATAAGCGATTGATAAAGCTGACGGCAGTAAGACGAATCGCTTGTGGACGCTGCTGCTGCAATATCACAGCTTGACGTTCAGCACGGCGACATACACTACGCGCCACGTGTAATTGACTGACCAATATAGAACCTGTCGGCAAAATAAAGTCTTTTAGCGGTGGCAATGTGGCATTCATCATATCTATTTGCTGCTCTAACCATTCAATATGAGTGGCATTAACCCCTTCATACTCTGGCATGGCAAGCTCGCCGCCTATATTGAATAACAAGTGCTGAATGATAACCAAGGCTTCAGAGAACTCTTTCTCTATAGATTGCCCTTTATTGTGTTTTAGTTGCGCACGTACTAAGCCAATATGCGAGTTGAGCTCGTCGATGTCACCCATGACGCTAAATAGATCGTCCGCTTTACTAAGGCGGCTGCCATCAGCCACACCAGTGCTGCCATCATCTCCAGTACGTGTGTATATTTTGCTTAAGCGATTGCCCATCTTTACATCCTTAACGGTTTTTATGATTGAATAGCGTTAGTTGCACGCTCATTGTAGTATTTTACGCCTGTTTTCGCTAAGATAATGGGTTACGTTTTATATCACGACGTTTTTGGTCTGAATTTTTTATTTTCTGGATTTATAGTTACAGTCGTTGGTATGGCTTATTCATACATGGCGGCTGAGATTTCCCATTTCTTTATTTCATTTACGTTACAAGGCTTTTTTACTATGACCACACCACTTGCAGATGCGATGTCCCAACTTGCCATTTACGATTCATTGACTGGCAGCAAGCGTCAGTTTGTACCACTCAAAGCAGGGCAGGTTGGTATGTATGTGTGCGGCATGACCGTTTATGACTATTGTCACATTGGTCATGCGCGAGTGATGGTCGGTTTTGATATGGCCGTTCGTTGGTTGGCACGTTTGGGTTACGACGTGAATTACGTACGTAATATCACTGATATCGATGATAAAATCATTGCCCGTGCTGCTGAAAACGGTGAAGAGATTGGTACATTGACGCAGCGTTTTATTGAAGCGATGCATGAAGACGCGACAGCGCTTGGTTGTGAGATGCCAAATGCTGAGCCACGTGCGACTGATCATATCGATGATATGCAGGATATGATTGAGACGCTAGTCACTGGCAACTATGCGTATGCAGGCGACAACGGTGACGTCTACTATGCTGTTGATAGCTTTGATGGTTATGGTAAATTATCTAAGCGTAATCTGGACGATATGCAGGCAGGTTCGCGAGTCGAAGTTGAAAATGATAAACGTAATCCATTTGACTTTGTACTATGGAAATCTGCAAAACCTGACGAGCCGCAGTGGGCATCACCATGGGGTCAAGGGCGTCCAGGCTGGCATATTGAATGTTCAGCAATGTCGACTAAGTGCTTGGGTAGTACTTTTGATATTCATGGCGGTGGTCATGACTTACAGTTCCCGCATCATGAAAACGAAATCGCGCAGTCTGAGGCAGCGACTGGTTGCGAGTATGCACGTAACTGGATGCATGTTGGTTTTATCAATGTCGATGGCGAAAAAATGTCTAAATCATTGGGCAACTTTTTTACCATTCGTGATGTGATGGCAAAGTATTTACCTGAAACGGTGCGTTTTTTCTTATTATCGAGCCATTACCGCAGCCAAGTTAACTTCTCTGATAGCGCATTGGATGAAGCACATAATAGCCTAAGCAGACTATACAATGCATTAAAATTGGTTGAGCAGCAAAAAGGACAGTCAATCATAATCAACGAAGACTTAGTGGCTGAAGCTTACAATAGCGCGGTTGGACAAGACTTCATAAAGGCGATGAATGACGACTTCAATAGCTCGACGGCCATTAGCGTCTTATTTGGATTGGCTCGCGATATCAATAAAGCCATTAAAGCAGAAGACGTCGATACTGCATGGCAGTTGGCACAGCAACTAAAAGCATTGGCTCAGGTATTAAATATTTTACAGCAGCCAGTGCAGCAGTTTTTGCAAGCAGTGGTCGGTGATAAGGCAGAAGATGGTCTAACGGATGCGGTTATTGATAATTTGATTATCGAACGTGCAGAGTCTAAAGCCAACAAAAACTTTGCCCGTGCTGATGAGATACGTGAGCAATTAAAAGAGGCGGGTATTGAGCTCGAAGATAGCCGTGCTGGCACGACATGGCGCCGCGCTTAAAATAATGTTTGCCGTCTATATGGTAAATAGCTACAAATCTCGTAATAAATTAAGTCAGCTTTAGGCTGGCTTTTTTTTGCTTACTGAATTAGGTTAAAGCAGCAGCGATATATTTTTTATACTTTCCTTTTGTAGACTGATGGCTTTGAAAACATGAATACACTTAAAGACAATCCTATGAACCATCATTGTGCCGTTTTGCGCTCAGATGATAATCATCAAGTAGATGTAGAGAAAAGTCGTTTTAAAAGCCATGTGCTGCAAGTACTGTTGGGCTTTTTGATTGTCGCTATAAATGTCATCTATTCACCCGTTTATGCAGCAAATAGTGAAAATGCACAGAGTGCGAGCGAGCCGGAAAAACAAACGCCTAGTAAGCCTGATAGTTTTTCTGAATATGCCGCTCAGCAAGTCAATGCGCTTAAAGATGAAAGTGTTAGTATTTCTGGTATTACTGAAGATATCTTTGATCCTACTGAACGTAACGCAGTAGAGCAGGCAGGCAGGCTACAAGGGGATACGGCACTGACCGGAGAATATAGTGAGAGCTACTATATTCTCGATAAACTAAATGCAGGGTTGCCACCGTTATCTGAGCCAGCTAACTTAGAAACACCGCTTGCAGCTTTAGAGTTTTTTCAATCAGCCGTAATGAAGCAGCAGTATGATTTGGCCGCTTACGCGCTAAACATGAATTTGATTGACGAGAAAAGCCAACGTAGCCGTGCGCTTGATCTCACAAAGCGACTAGATTTCTTATTGTCCGAAAAAGAGCTATATGTATTCGACGATATGCCAGATCGCCCCGATGGCTTAATTGAACCACCGCTTGGTAATAATAGCAGTGTCATGGGTATTGCCAGACGTTCTATTCAGCTTGGCTATATTGATTATCGCGAGCGCCGTGTTCCTATCTATTTGCAGCGAGTACGAGTAGGGGATGAAGCCCCTGTCTGGGTGTTTTCGGCGCAGACAGTAGGTAATATTGATAATCTCTATGAGCAGTATCATCCAGCCGAGTTCGAGCGTTATTTGCCCACTTGGTTAAAGCTAAAGTTTTTTGGAATTGCGTTATGGGAGTTTTCAGCGCTGATATTGTTCTTTTTATTAACCATGGGGATGGGTTGGCTACTGAGTAAAGGTACTGCAAAAATCATCAATCATTATATCGATGAAGAAAAATACAGCATGTATGTTGGCAGTACCAATGGCGTCGCAGATTTGGTTAGCAAGCTAACAGTACCATTAACCTTTACCATCAGTTTTTCACTGGTTTTTACCTTGGTTTCTGGTGGTTTTCCTTATTTAGATGCAGTCGCCTCATCCACTCGTCCATTGATTTGGATTGGTCTGGTATTTAGTACCATGTGGTTGGGTATTCGTATCATTAACTTTTTTGCCAATCGCTATCAAGACATGCAGATTGAAAATCTAGCTGCAGAGCATTTTGATAAAGAACGTCGCCGCCGTACTTATGTATCGATATTTCGCCGTGTGTTTATTTTCGCGATGATTTTGGGAAGTTTCTGGATAGGTCTTAGTGAATTTGCAAATATGGAAGGCCTTGGCAAGACGTTACTGACTTCAGCGGGTATTGCAGGTGTGGTTATCGGTATTGCGGCACAGCCGATATTGGGGAATATCATCGCTGGTGTGCAGGTAGCAGTGACGCAGCCAGTACGGATTGGCGATAGTGTGATAATGGATGGTAATTTTAGTACGGTCGAAGACCTGCGTTACACGTATGCCGTGCTAAAAACATGGGATGAGCGTCGCTTGATCGTGCCGATGCGTGAGCTAATCACTGAACGAGTGGAAAACTGGTCGCATACAGAGGTTCATCAGACCTGTCCTGTGTTTTTGTATATCGACTATGGTGCAGATATTGACGCTATCCGAGAGGCGTTTATATCGATGGTCAAGGACAATAAACTTTGGGATGATAAAACAAAACCTGAAATGTACGTGGTGGATGTAACCGAAAATACCATTCAACTGCGCGGCGCTGTTTCATCGGTAGGGCCTATAGAAGCATGGACGCTAGCCTGTGAGATACGAGAGAAAATGCTTGGTTACCTGCATGCACAACAGAACCAATATCTACCTACAGAGCGTTTTACGTTAACAAAAGGCGACTAGAAATTGGGAATAGCGATGAGCCTTGCGAGCTTAATTAGCTTTAAAAGCGAGCTGTTAATGGTTTGAGACATGACTGACATCGATGAAGACGCACTTGTGTAAAATAATCTGACAAATATAGTGTGTCAGGGAGGCGCTTATTTGTTATAATGTGGCGTTATTTTTATAGGATAACTGAGTGGTTGGCGATGAATCGGCACTGTGCTTGCAGCTGCAATGATTGATACGCTTAACCCTGAGCTCCTACCCATCAAAATAACCACCACTAGGGGTCTGTATGTTGCGAATTGTCGATGAAGCCTTAACCTTTGATGACGTTTTATTATTACCAGCCTATTCTGAAGTTCTGCCAAAAACTGCTGATCTGTCTACTCGTTTGACCAAAAACATCACTCTTAATCTTCCGCTAATCTCTGCGGCAATGGATACTGTGACTGAGTCTGAAATGGCTATCACAATGGCACAGCTTGGTGGCATGGGTATTTTGCATAAGAGCATGGACATCGAAAAGCAAGCCACACAAGTACGCCGTGTCAAAAAATTTGAAGCGGGTACCGTTGTTGATCCTATCACTGTCCACCCAGAGATGACGATTGGTGAATTGCTGCGTTTGACCCAAGATAACAATATCTCAGGTGTGCCTGTGGTCGAAAAAGGCACAGATAATGTTGTGGGTATTGTTACCCATAGAGATTGGCGTTTTGAGACCAATTTGTCATTGCCAGTTAGCCAGATCATGACGCCTAAAGAGCAGCTGGTAACTGTTCATGAAGGTGAAAGCAACGAGAATATCAAAAGATTGTTGCATGAGCACCGCATCGAAAAAGTCATCGTCATTGATGATAACTTCCGCCTGCGTGGTTTAATTACTGTTAATGATTTTGCCAAAGCTGAAAACAATCCAAATGCTTGTAAAGACGAGCAAGGTCGCCTACGTGTTGGTGCAGCTGTTGGTACTGGTGCAGACACGCAAGCACGCGTTGAAGCACTAATCGCTGCTGATGTCGACGTTATCGTCGTTGATACTGCGCACGGTCACTCAAAAGGCGTGATCGATAAAGTATCTTGGATCAAGAAAAACTACCCGCATGTGCAAGTAATCGGTGGCAACATCGCAACAGGTGAAGCTGCAATCGCTTTACGTGATGCAGGTGCTGATGCAGTAAAAGTAGGTATCGGCCCTGGTTCTATCTGTACCACGCGTATCATCGCAGGTATCGGTGTACCACAAATCTCAGCAATTGATAATGTTGCTAGCGCCCTAAAAGACAGCATTCCATTGATTGCTGACGGTGGTATTCGTTACTCAGGTGATATGGCAAAAGCAATCGCTGCTGGTGCATCATGCATCATGGTTGGTTCGCTCATGGCTGGTACCGAAGAAGCACCAGGTGAAGTTGAGCTGTTCCAAGGTCGCTACTATAAAGCTTATCGCGGCATGGGTAGTTTGGGTGCGATGTCAGGATCAAATGGTTCTTCAGATCGCTACTTCCAAGATGCAAAAGATGGCGTAGAGAAGTTAGTGCCAGAAGGTATCGAAGGCCGTGTTCCTTATAAAGGACCAGTTGCGGGTATCGTTAATCAGTTGGTTGGTGGCTTACGTTCATCAATGGGTTATACGGGTTCTGCCACGATTGAAGATATGCGTACCAATCCGCAGTTTATCAAAGTAACCTCAGCGGGTATGAAAGAGTCGCATGTGCATGATGTGCAAATCACTAAAGAAGCACCGAACTATCGAGTAAACTAGATCGTTCCGTGAAATACTTCTCTTTTGTAGATTTAAAACGTATTGATGTTAGCTGAGACGTAAGGCTGCAGCGAGCTTAAGATACAAACAGCCAACAATGCTCTGTTATTGTTGGCTGTTTTTTTTGTAAAATACAGAAACAGATTATTACAACAATAGCATTGCCTGCGTATAAGTTTGGCCTTTTATTTTTTTGACTTGAGGAACACATAATGAGCTATTTTGGCACCGATGGAATTCGCGGAAAATTTGGTGAATTACCAATTACACCGGATTTTATTTTAAAACTAGGCTACGTCACTGGGCTTGTCCTCATAGAAAAAAATGAAAATCCTACGCGTAAGCCAAGTGTAGTGATTGGTAAAGATACGCGTCTGTCAGGCTATGTGATAGAGGGAGCATTACAAGCAGGTTTTAATGCGGCTGGTGTTGATGTTTATATGCTTGGTCCATTGCCGACTCCAGCGATTGCGCATTTGACCCGTAGTTTCAATGCAGATGCTGGCGTGGTTATCTCAGCCTCGCACAACCCTTATTATGATAATGGTATCAAGTTTTTTTCAGGTGATGGCAAAAAACTTACTGATGAGATGCAAACTGCAATCAATGATAAATTGACGGCAATTATGAACGACGTTGGTAGTGACGTTGCTATGATGCCTATTCTTGATCCTGCAAATTTAGGTAAGAACAACCGAATTGATGATGCTAAAGGTCGCTATATTGAATTTTGCAAAGGCAGCTTCCCTTATCAATACGATCTCAGTCATCTGACGGTAGTAGTGGATTGTGCCAATGGTGCAGGCTATAGCGTAGCACCCAGAGTGATGCGCGAGTTGGGGGCAAACGTGATTGCCATCAATAATACGCCAGACGGCATCAATATCAATGCTGAGTGTGGTTCTACCCATCCTGAAAGCTTACAAAAGGCTGTGCTTGAGCATGACGCAGATGTCGGTATTGCGCTTGATGGTGATGGTGACCGTATCGTAATGGTTGATGAGACGGGTAAGTTAGTCGACGGAGACGGTGTTTTATATGTGCTTGCTACTCAAGGTAAAACCAAAGCTGAAGGTGTTGTCGGCACGCTCATGAGTAACATGGGATTAGAGCTGGCGCTAAAAGATGCAGACATTCAATTTACTCGCGCAAAAGTGGGTGATCGCTATGTGATGCAGGACTTAGAAGCTAATGGTTGGATATTGGGTGGTGAGCCATCTGGTCATATTTTATGCTTAGATAAAAGTCGCACAGGGGATGCTATCATTGCTGGCTTGCAAGTACTGGCAGTCATGCAAGCCAGAGAGCGTGCGTTAAGTGAGCTTGTTGAAGGTTTTGAAGTATTGCCACAAAAGCTAGTCAATGTACGCCTATCTCAAATGCAAGACCCATTCAAACATGAAGAGTTGGTTGCTGCTTTTGATAAAGCACAGGCAACGCTAGAGGGTCGTGGTCGTCTGTTGATACGTCAGTCAGGTACAGAGCCTATGATTCGCGTGATGGTAGAATCAGATGATGAAATAGAATGTGATGTAATGGCTAATGACTTAGCTGATCTTATAAAATCGGTACTAGGCTAATAGTATTTGAGGCAATAAGTGGCATTCAAGATAATGAATGGTATTTAAGACAACAACATTATAGTTTTCAAATAAGGAACTGCCATGAGCATGGACTTTACCGACCAACGCCTCTCATACGAGAAAGGCGAGCTTGACCAACAGTCAGTACCAACGTCACCATTTGAGCTCTTTAAAGCTTGGATGAATGAAGCGTTAGCACAAAAGGTGCAAGAGCCTTATGCAATGAGTTTGGCAACATGTGGCGCAGACAATAAGCCTAGCGTCCGTATTGTGTTACTACGCGAGATTACTGAGACAGGTATTGTTTTCTATACCAATTATGAAAGCGCAAAAGGGCAGGATATAGCAGAAAATCCTAATGCCGAAGCGTTATTCTTTTGGCATGAGCTGGAGCGCCAAGTTCGTATCAGCGGTAGTATTGCTAAAATAGCTGCTGATAAATCGGCTGCTTATTTCCAAAAGCGTCCCCATGATAGTCAAGTAGGTGCTTGGGTTAGTCAACCGCAAAGTGGTGAAGTGGCCAATCGTGAAGTCATGGAGCAAACGTTTGAACAGCTTCAAGCGGCACATCCTGATAATACTGCCGTACCAACGCCAGAGTTTTGGGGTGGGTATGAGATTACGATTGAACAAATCGAGTTTTGGCAAGGTCGCGCCAATCGGATGCATGACCGAATTGTGTATACGCAGAGTAGCGGCGACAATAGTGAAGTCAATGAAGTCAATGAAGTCAATGAAGGCAATACAAGCTGGACAACCAAACGTTTATTACCATAGTTGCTGTAGTTTGAAGCTATAGATTATAGAAAACTAAAAAAGCCACTCTAAATCCAATTTCTTTGGTATCTAGAGTGGCTTTTTTACGTTAACTACTATTTAACTTGTTTGGCATTATTCTCTATTTAATTTTTTATTCAACCTTTCATTTAATATTGGTATCGACATCCACTGAGACTGACATGCCAGGACGTAAGCGTGCCAGTTCAGGCTGTTTTTGGTCTAAGTCAATGCGTACAGGAATACGTTGAGCAATTTTTATGTAGTTGCCTGTCGCAGGGTTGGCAGCAGCAGCACTAAACTCGCTACCAGTCGCTGGCGAGATATTACTCACGTGACCCGTAAATTTGGCACCGCCAAGCGCATCAACGTGAATGGTCGCAGGCTCGCCGATTGCCATATTGGCTATTTGAGTTTCCTTAAAGTTTGCAATGATCCAAATGCCTTTTGGTACGATATACATGAGCTGCGTACCAGCGCTGACGTATTGGCCTTCTTTGACACTGACTTGGCTTAGCTGGCCAGATTCAGGCGCAGTGATAATAGTATTGTCTAGATTGATTTGCGCTTGCTTGACGCCTGCCTCAGCATTTTTGATATTTGCATCTAGCGATGAGCGACTGCCACTAGTCTTTTCACGGTTTTCTTGGGCGGCCTGTAAATTGGCTTCTGCTTGCTGTACACCTGCTTGTGCTTGAGCCAATTGCGCCTTGATGTGAGCAACTTCTGCTTTCGATACTGCCCCAATAGCATCTAAACCTTGATAACGGTTGACATCTTCACGCGCGCTTTCTAGATTGATTTTGGCACTATACAAATCAGCTCTACGTGCTTCGATTTGTGCTTGACTGGTTTGCGTGTCTTGGTCATTGGTAGAGCGGTTAGTAAGAGCTACCTCTGTATTTGCTTGGGCTTGTTCGAGCTGCTGCTGAAAGGTTCGATCGTCTATTTTTATGAGTAAGTCGCCAGCTTTTACGTTGGCGAAGTCTTGCACTGCTACCTTAGTGACATAGCCAGAAACTTGCGGGCTAATAATAGTCGTCTGACCTTTGACAAAAGCATTATTGGTTTGCTGTACCGTTGGGGTAAATGGTGGGAGCTTCCACGCATACAAAATCAATGTCACGCCAATGACAATCAATAAAATTAATAAGCCTAAGTTTAGATAGGATTTTTTCTTGGGCGACCAACCAGTAGTATCGGGTATTGGCTCTTTTGGTGGCATTGGTGGTTCATTGCTATCTGAACTGTTTTCTACATCACCTTCTGCTGTCTCAGTTACTGATGGCGAAGAGGTTGTAGCAGGCTCTTCTTTGCTTATATCGGACGCTATAGGTGTGTCTGTTGTTGGAGCGCCAGTGGACGTCTGAGGTGTTTGACTAAGCTCATTTGGTTTTTCTTGGCTCATGACGTGCTCCTAAATTTTTAATAAATATTGAAATGGACTGGCTATAAATGAATGAGGTGAAACATGATTAATAGAATAAGCTAAGTTATTTTGGTTCACGCATTTTTGCAATAACCGCAAGTTCTTTAGCAAGTGGATTACGCTTGTGGTAACGGTTATAAAAATAATTGATCAATAAAATGGCTGTAACGAAAGTAGCAAAACTGGCCATCAAAAAGAACAGATCGCTATAAGCGGAGACAGTTGCTTGGCGCTGAATCCCTTGCAACACTTGGCTCATCGCGGCCACATTCGCTTGCGCTGCGTCCGTCGTTTGGTTTGACAATACACTACGAGTACCGGCAATTTGAGCACTAAACGTAGGATCACCCAAGTTCAGTGAGCTGACCATATCTGCATAGTGGGCCTGTGTACGAATGGTCGTAAATGCCTGAATAGCCGCTGCACCTGCCAATCCACCAACCGTTTGGGAAATACCAAAGATAACCGAAAAACTAATGATATAAGCAGGCCCACTAGCAATAGCACGCAGAAATCCTTCGAAAACCAAAGGTCCCATAAAATACACCGCGGCAAATGCAATCAAAAACTGGCTAATATAAAACATATAAGGAGCGGAATTAATAGACACCCCAACGTCCATCCAAGAACCCAAAGCAATCAATGCCACTGCAAAAATAACAGGACGGCGCAAGTCCATTGGATTGGTACTAAAAATACTAATCACCAAAGCCAATACACTGGCAGCTATTATGACAGCATAAAAAGTAACTAACTGATCATTGCCATAGCCCAAATTGGCAAGTAAGCCTGCAGCGCCGACATTTTGCTCAGATAGCAAAATTCGCATAACAGCGCCGGTAATCATAAAGGCAATAATATTGCGGCTACGCATCCAGCGGACTTGTAACATCGGGTTTTTGCGATGCGTTTCAATCCATAAAGCGATGCTAATCCCAACGATAGCAATCATCAGTGGATAGACAAGCCAAGGCGTCGTCCACCATAAAATCCTACCTTGTACCAAAATAACAGCCAGTGCCGCCAAACCGCTCGCAAAAAAAGCAAAGCTTAAAAAATCGAGTTTCTCAAATACTTTTTCGGTATTGCCTGGTGGTAGCTCCAATATGTTAATTAGTCCAAAGCAAATCAGTGCCAAACCAAATTGAAATAAAAATAAATTCTCAAGCTGACCGTCTATGGCGAGATAGGGCGAGATGATTCGTGATAATGGAATACCAAACTGCACCAAGCCAAAACCCAATATTAAGCCACTAGTACGCTTGACGGTTGGCATACCTTGCAAACAATAGAATAACCCTAAGATGGTCATGCCACTTGCGACCATACCGCTAAGTCCCCTGGCGACAATCTCTAGGTAATAAGGCTCAACTCCTATATTAGGCGTATCTAATAAGTGACTACTGATTAGCCACTGTAAACTCGTGGCGGCCAACAAAAAGAACAGAGTGATTTTGCTAAAAAGTGACATACCAAATTGTTGGCGAATTTTGTACAGCAGAACGGTGATACAGGCATTGGTCATATTATAGCTAACAGATATCCAGCCACCTTCAGCTGGCGTTAAGCCCAGTTGACCCTGAATTTGAGTAAGATTTGCGACGAGCAGACCGTTTTGGAAACTGGCAGTGAGACCAACGAAAATTCCGATCAGTAAGTAAAATAATTTGCGGCGTGCAGGATGATCAGGATTGGCAGGAGAGCCCACCATTATCGGTTGTTCGTGGGGCTTAAACTGATATTCATTACTCATGGACGTACCATAATCTGTATAAGGAAATAGAATGGCATAGAACAGATTCCAGACGCAAAATCAGGTCAGTACGATGAATGTTCATAGCTTAAAAACAGCGGAGTTACTGATATAAATGCTGGTCAAACTGGAAAGATAACCCAAGAAATGCAGGACATATTTTATCATAACTTCTACAGCGCTTTTGTCATTAGCGCGTAACTCATTGGCGCTATTGAATAAAGATATAGCAGTATTTCGTGCAATATGACGAACATTAAAACAAGCGATGCAACAAGTAAAAAATGCTATACGCATAAAAAACAGCTCTATACAGAGCTGTTTTTGTGTATCAAAAAATTGGTCAGTCAATAATAGTATTTTGGCTAATACCGAGGTATCAATTAATACTAAGTACTAATAATACTAAGTACTAATAATACTAAGTACTAAATCGATTCATCATATTTCGCTTCTAGCTGCATCGCACGCTGATAGCTATCAAGACTG
Organism: Psychrobacter sp. Ps1; assembly: GCF_022129425.1. NCBI lineage: Bacteria > Pseudomonadati > Pseudomonadota > Gammaproteobacteria > Moraxellales > Moraxellaceae > Psychrobacter > Psychrobacter sp. Ps1. The sequence continues at coordinate 84,452 of NZ_JADQAN010000001.1, forward strand.
GCTAGCTTTTCAGCATACTGTTTGATATGCGGATAAGCATCAAGTTTCTGACGCTTAGCAAGAATAATCAAATCGAATGACAGCATAAAGTCGGCACCGCTCAGTTTATCACCCACAATGAACGACTTACCTTTAACCGAAGCATCCAGATATTCAAACAATCTGGTTTTTTCTGTATCGATATAGCCACTCAAAAACTCATTGTCATCAATGCCTGCTTTTTTGGTAAATAGCTCAAGCATTAATGGCAACATCAGCGAGCTTTCTGCAAAGTCAATCCACTGCAGATAATATCCATAATCTGAACTATCTGTAGCAGGGCGCAGACGCTCTGGCGCAAATCGTTCAATCAATAACTCTGTAATCGCACCGGACTCAGCGTAAATCTGTCCATCCATCTCAATAACCGGAGATTTACCGAGAGGATGAACTGCCTTCAGGGAATCTGGTGCCAAATGAGTTTTGGCATCGCGCTGATGACTGACCACTTCATAAGGCACGCCTAGCTCTTCTAAGAGCCAAAGCGTACGCAACGAACGTGACTGATTAAGGTGATGTAAGCGAATCATGATATTAACCTTTGAGCTTGTTGATCAAACGCTTAGCCGCTTCTTCTGATGAGGCTGGGTTTTGACCTGTGATCAATAAACCATCTTCGACCACAAACTCTTCCCAATCAGCGGCTTTTTCATAGTTACCACCGTTGGCTTTCAAGATATCTTCTACTAAGAAAGGCACCACGTCTGTTAGGCCAGCCGCTTCTTCTTCTGAGTTGGTAAAGCCAGTAACGGTTTTACCTTTTACTAAGTACTCGCCATTAACTTTGACGCTTTTAAGCGCGCCAGGTGCATGACAAACAAAGGCAACAGGCTTGTCTTGCTTGACGAAACTCTCGATCAATTCGATAGAGTTCTTATCTACTGCCAAGTCCCACAATGGACCGTGACCACCTGGATAAAAGACTGAATCAAAATCTTCTACTTTCATGTCAGCAAGTTTCTTGGTATTGGCCAAGTGCTCTTGCGCCTCTTTGTCGTCTTTAAAACGCTTGGTATCTTTGGTTTGTGTATCTTCAGTATCGCTACTAGGATCTAGTGGTGGCTGACCACCTGCAGGAGATGCTAGAGTGACATTAGCACCCGCATCGAGAAACGCATAGTAAGGAGCTGCAAATTCTTCTAGCCAAAATCCTGTCTTTTTACCAGTATCGCCTAGACGGTCGTGTGAGGTTAGTACCATTAAAATATTCATAATTATCCTTATTTATTGTTTATATGTGAGTAAAGCAAATGTTTAACAGTCATGTGTTTTTTGTCTTTATCAACAATGACTCGGTTTAAGCATCAAGTCATATCAATAGAATTGATGACCGCTAATATTATTCCTGCTTCAGACGTAACTTTCAGTAGTGATCTTAGCAAGTTATGTTGTTAAGTTGTTGTTAACAATAGTTATTACCTATCGTCAATTATTTAACAGTCAATTATTTAATATAAGTTACTGAACGTCAGAGACCTTAACCACTGTTTTACCAAAGTTATCACCGTTTAACATACCGACAAAGGCTTTTGGTGCATTGTCTAGACCATCAGCGATGTATTCTTTGGTTTTGACGTCGCCTGACTCTACCCATTTGCTCATGGTTTCTAAGAACTCTGGGAAGTGGTCGCCATACTCTTCAAAGATAATGAAGCCTTTGATGGTGAGGCGGCGGCTTAAGATAAGGCCAGTCAATACGCTCAAACGATCTTTACCTTCAGGCAGTTCGGTCGCATTGTACTGGGCAACAAGGCCACAGACAGGAATGCGAGCATGAGCATTGAGTAAAGGCATGACCGCATCAAACACATGCCCACCGACGTTTTCATAATAGATATCGATACCATCTGGGCAGGCCGCTTTTAATTGCTCAGCAAAGTCATCGGCTCTGTGGTCGATACAGACATCAAAGCCAAGCTCGTTGACCGCGAAATCGCATTTCTCTTTACCGCCTGCCACACCAACAGTGCGAAGACCATATTGATTACCCACTTGACCGACCGTAGCACCGACAGGTCCAGTGGCTGCAGCGACAACTAACGTTTCGCCTTTTTGTGGTTTACCGATATCAGTCAGACCCATGTAACCAGTGAAGCCGGGCATACCTAACACACCTAAACCATAAGAAGGGTTTGCCATGTTTTTGTCCAGTTTCAGGACGCCTTCGCCATCACTGACACTGTAGTCCTGCCAGCCGGAATTTGATACGACCAAATCACCGACAGCAAATTTATCGATATTAGACTCAACCACTTGAGCGACTGTGCCACCCATGATGACGTCACCGACTGCTAATGGGTCTGCATAGCTTTTTGCATCGCTCATACGTCCACGCATATATGGGTCTAATGACAGATATACCGTGCGTAATAACATCTCGTTATCGTTTGGCGTTGGGATGTCGCTGGTTGTCATGTCAAAGTTGTCAGCGGTTGGTTCGCCGTTCGGGCGGCTGGCAAGTTTGATTTGACGGTTGGTTTGTTGATTCTGCTCTTTATCGAAGCTCATAGTAGGACTCCTTTATATTTATTCATTGTCATTATTATAGAGATATTAGATGTAGTAACTACTCAGCATTGAACTGAATAGCTACTATAAATAGCATAACGATATGTAGTTATTGTTACTGTCGCGATTTTTCTTATAATTCTTCTGACAGTTCTTGCTATAGCGCTTACTAAGACGCTTTGCTAGTCACAGCACGCTGCAAGATACGACGTGATACTTCTAGGTCGTTAGTACCATGTTCACCAAGCTTGACCATGTTATGTACTTCAAGCTGCTTGATGATTGGATCAATTGCTGACTCCGTCAAGTCAACATCTTCTAGGCTAACTGGCAAGCCAAGCTCGCGGAAGAAGTTTTCAGTGTAGACAATAGCTGTTTCGATAATGGCATCGTCGTCTAGGTTAGTATCGGTAATGTTCCATACGTTACGCGCATACTGAAGCAGTTTTTCTTTTTTGCTTTCTTTTAGCTCACGCATCACTGATGGCAATACGATGGTTAGCGTACGGGCATGATCGATAGCGTGTAATGATGTCAGCTCATGACCAACCATATGAGTTGTCCAATCTTGTGGTACACCAGTACCGATCAGGCCGTTCAATGCCATCGTCGCCGTCCACATAATGTTCTTACGTGTTTCTAGGTTTTCTGGATCTTGCTTAACAACTAGACCTTCATCGATAAGGATTTTAAGCAAGCTTTCAGCAAAGGCATCTTGTACTTTCGCGTTTACTGGGTAAGTCAGATATTGTTCCATTACATGAACAAATGCATCAGCCACACCATTCATAACCTGACGCTCAGGCAAGGTAAGTGTTTTGATTGGATCTAGAATTGAGAATTTAGGGAAGGCAAGTGGGTTACCAAATGGTAGTTTTGCTTGACGTTCACTATAGTTGATCACGCCGCCTGAGTTCATCTCAGAACCTGTTGCTGGGATAGTCAATACCGCACCCAAATCAACAGCAGAATCGATGTTTTTGCAATAACCAGTTAGGGCATCCCAAGCTTGGTCACGTGAGACAGTGCCGTCTTCTTCAGTTAATGAAGAAACGAGTGCGACAAATTTGCTGCCGTCAATCACAGAACCACCGCCAACTGCTAATAAGAAGTCGATGTTGTGCTCATTAACCATATCAGCGGCTTTAAGTAACGTAGTGAATTCTGGGTTGGCTTCAATGCCACCGAATTCAAATACAGTACGGTTACCGCTTGCTGACAAGGCAGTTTTTACTTCGTCTAAAGTACCAGTACGCTGTGCTGAACCACCACCATAAGTAATGAGTACACGCGCATCAGTAGGGACTAGATCTGATAATTGCTCGATTTGACCTTCACCAAAAACGATACGGACTGGGTTGTAGTATTGAAAGTTATTCATAAAATTCCTAATGTTGATAAAAATGGTTTCGCCAAATATGTTGACGTTAAACAATGAGTGGTAAGCAATGCTTATTTTGCATTTGCTCTAAATGCTTGATGCGCATTGTACACTAATTAGACCAGTCGTCTAGTGGTTGTTTATAAATGATTACAAAACTCTCATACAACGTTTTTATCAAGCATTAGGTTTCTAAATGAAAATATGATGTGTGGGCGCAAACATAAGGCCCCAATTTAGGGGGGCTGTAATACCGAGAACGTTACTGTTTATTATCTTATTATCAACGTCCCATCTGAGTCGTCGTCATTTGCCAAATTTCCGCTAGGGGCGTATTCGTTTGGCTGATCTTAGCCATTAGGCTGGCACCAAGCCACGCGAAATACCAACGTTTGGCCATACTCTCAGCTGATATATTGTTGTGGCGAGGTACAGACCCATCTATCCAGCCTGCCTTGATCTGCTCGGCGAGCCACATGGTCGTTTGTTGATAGCCGGTATCAAGTGCTTTACGCATGGTTTCTGATATATCAGCCACTTCTGCGCTTAGCTTCACTACCAAGCATTTCTCGTGATCACAGCCGTTCTGCTGGGTGTCATACCAGTTTTGAAAATAATCATATAGTTTTTGCTGTGCACTGACATCTTGTGCATCGATGACATCCAACCGAGTCTTATATAAACTAAAATAATGATTAATAATTGCTTCACCAAAGGCTTCTTTAGAAGCGAAATAATGGTAAAAAGAACCCTTTGGCACACCTGCTGTATCTAAAATTTGCTTTAGACCAACAGCGGTAAAACCTTTTTTGGCGATTAATTGGTAGCCAGTGGCAAGTAAATGAGCTTTAGTATTTGGTGTCGTTGCGTCTGTATTAGACATAAACAGGATTGTCTCCCTTAGTAGTTGCTTGTATTAGCGTATGCATTAGATAGTCAGTTAAAACAGTTAGCGTTCATTTGAACGTCACGTTGATGGCATATTGTAATAGGATATAGTTATATGTGTTACGTTTTATCAACAATATTCACTGACAAAATAGTCTTGTTTTATTAGTAGCTATGGTATCATTAGACCAGTCGTCTAGCAAGGTGGGTTTTGTTGTTATCCGTTACCGTTAGTATTTATTGCTAAAGAACATCTTTCATTAGAGCTTTTTTTAATTGATGACTATTTATTGATAGCTTGGTAACGATTTCAGACTTATCACTTGCCAGATATTTTCTCATTAAGATATCGCTGACTTAATAATTTTATTTTAATAATCGCAAACCAATACTTAACATAACAAATTAAAAATAAGGATGATTATGTCAACCAATACTACTAGTGCATATAGTGACTTTCATTTGCAGTTCATCGCTGGTGAATGGCAGACTGGTAAAGACGATAGCACCAACAATAATACCAACCCATATAACGGTGATACGCTTGTAGAGATCCAGCAAGCGACCAAGGATCAGTTGAACGAAGCCTATGATGCGGCGACCCAAGCTCAAGAAGCGTGGGCCAAGCAAACACCAGCAGCGCGTGCTGCAGTGTTGTATAAAGTCGTAAACATACTTGATCAGCGCCAAGAAGAAATCGTTGATTGGCTAATCAAAGAGTCGGGCAGTACCCGTATCAAAGCCATGGTCGAGTTCGGTGCGACGCGCGCGATTACCCTTGAAGCAGCGACATTCCCTAATCGTGTCCATGGTGAGATTCGCCCATCGAATACCCCTGGTAAAGAGAACTTCATCTACCGCGAGCCTATCGGTGTAGTCGCGGTCATTAGCCCATGGAACTTCCCACTACATTTAACGCAGCGTTCTATTGCACCAGCCCTAGCGCTTGGTAATGCCGTGGTACTCAAGCCTGCTAGTGATACGCCAGTGACAGGTGGCTTGCTATTGGCCAAAGTATTTGAAGAAGCGGGTCTACCAAAAGGTCTATTAAACGTCGTGGTCGGCTCAGGTAGTGAGATAGGCGATGCAATCGTTGAGCACAAAGCGCCAAGCCTAGTGTCGTTCACAGGTTCCACCTCAGTGGGCAAGCATATCGGTGAGTTGGCAAACGGTGGTGAATACATCAAACAAGTGGCGCTTGAGCTAGGTGGCAACAGTCCATTTGTGGTACTAAAAGATGCTGATATTGAGCAAGCAGTAAAAGCGGCTGCCTTTGGTAAATTCTTGCATCAAGGTCAAATCTGTATGGCTATTAACCGAATTATTGTTGAAAATGAAGTGTACGATGAGTTTGTAGAGCGTTTCTTGTCTCATGTTAAAACGTTACAGGTAGGTGATCCTAACGATCAAGGTACTGCTATTGGCCCAATCATCAATGAGAAACAAGTTCAGTCACTTAGAGATAAGATTGATGAGGCACAGAAAGAAGGCGCAAAAATGCTCTTGAGCGGTGAAATCAATGGTCAATTAGTCCCGCCACACATCTTTACCGAAGTTACTAGAGAGATGGATATTGCCTATAATGAAATATTTGGACCATTGATAGGAATTATTCGAGCCAAAAATGAAGAGGATGCTTTGTCGATAGCTAATGATTCTATGTATGGCTTATCTAGTGCGGTGTTTACCGCAGACATGCAAAAAGGTTTACGTTTCGCTCGTGGTATCCGAGCAGGTATGACCCATATAAATGATATTCCAGTAAACGATGAAAGTAACGTGGCTTTTGGTGGTGAGAAAAATTCAGGTATCGGCCGTTTCAACGGTGAGTGGGTACTAGAAGAATTCACCAGAACACATTGGATCTCAATGCAAAATGAGCCACGTGAATATCCGTTCTAATTGCCTTAAATTAGAATCTGGTTGATAGCTAATAAAAAAGACCGCTTTGATAGCGGTCTTTTTTTGTGTGATATTTGGCAACTTACTGATAATGACGTATTTGAAATTGGTCAATCTCTTATCTGGCATGAAAACCAAGTAACCCTTCAATCTCTTCCATCGTCATTCGTCTTACCAGTGCTTGTTCTTCTACCGACAGGCGGTTGGTGTGCTCTTTTATCATTGTATGAATACTCCGCGATATCTCAGAGGTGGTAGCGTAATACATTTGAGGCTGCTCTTTTGTCAATCTCATCAAAAATCGATTAATAAGTTTACGCTTTTCATCTGATTTATTTTCTTCAGTCGTAGTATTATTTTGAGTCATGGTGTTCTCCTAGAGGTAAGCCATTTAAGCAGTCAGACACATGAGAGTCAGTGCTTATAAGTAGTTTCTGGGGCTGAGCGCATTGCCTTACAAGTATTAGGCTCGCATCATAGTTGAATGCTAAGTATGTTTTACACTGTATATGATATTTCAAGACTAAAGACTAAATATTAAAAATAATAGATAAGCGCTAAACAGCCAGAAGGATAGGGTATGTCAAATCAATCAGTGAACAGCTCAGAGAATAACAATGTCACATTGGTACTATTTCATAATGACTTGCGGGTAGCGGACAATGTTACTCTATTAACAGCATCTGAAATCTCCACTGATGGACAGCTGCTATTGGTTTATGCCTCATCGTTGACAGATATATTAGATAATAAAGACCATTACGATGCCTATCGCTATGAGGCTATGGGCCAAGCCCGCCAGCAGTTTTTGCATGAGAGCCTAGCTGATTTAAATGCGTCATTGATGCAGCGGGGTAATAGGTTGCTGTATTTACAGAAAGGCGATGAAGCATTGGACGTCTTTACTCAGTTGAGTGATCTAATAGCGCAGCAACAAGTGACAGATATCTGCATCAGCCAAACGGCAGATTATAATCAAAACAAAGTATATGACCTTCTACAGGCGAAATATCCAGAGATACAGTGGTACATTCAAACAACATCGACTTTGTTTGACGAGTTACCGCTAGAGAGCTTACCCAAAAGCTTTACACAGTTTCGTAAACAAATAGAAACCGATTATGATTTGCTGCATGCAGAAAAAGATATAGCAATTTATCCAACGCCAGAAACACTTGCTCCATTACCTGACAATATGCAGAGTAAGAACGAGTACTTTTTTGAATATCAGTTGTCTAATCAGGCAGGGCGTGATAAGCCATCACAGCAGCCATCCAGTTTTAGAGGTGGTGAGTTAAATGGCCTTAAGCACTTAGATGCCTATTTCGATTCCGATGCGCCCAGCACTTATAAAACTACCCGAAACGCGCTAGATGACTGGACGCATTCCACAAAGTTCTCCGGTTGGCTTGCAAACGGCTCACTATCTGTAAACACGATATTGAATCGTCTGCGCCATTATGAGCGCGATGTCGTCGCAAATGATTCTACCTACTGGATATGGTTTGAGCTGCTATGGCGTGAGTATTTCTACTGGTATGCTGTGAACCATCAGGAAAAATTGTTTTGGTTCAAAGGCATCGGTCAGCACGCTCCTTCAACTCAATTGATTGAGAGTCTGTTAGCACAATGGAAAAACGGTACAACACTGTATCCTATCGTCAACGCTTGCATGAATCAATTGAGTACGACAGGTTATATGTCGAATCGCGGACGACAACTGGTTGCCAGTTGCTTTATCCATGAGCTAGGCCTTGATTGGCGGTATGGCGCAGCTTACTTTGAGCAACATCTGATCGACTACGATGCCGCTAGTAATTGGGGCAATTGGCAGTATCTGGCAGGCGTCGGCGCTGATCCAAGAGGATGCCGACAGTTTAATCTCGACAAGCAAACCCAGCAATACGATCCAAACGGTGAATTTATCCGTCAGTGGCAAGGCAATACTCAAAAGAGTGATTAATGTATGTTGAAAACTTCCACTCAACAGGTGACAACTATTATTAGACTAATCATAAGATAGGTTTAAACAATGAAAAAGCCCAGTCCTTATCTAACTTTTGTAGGTGCTATTCCGTTTGTCGCCTGTGCATTTTTGCTGATGATAGACGTTGTTACCGTGTCTATGCTTGGTTCAGTAGTCGATATACTAAGTGCTTATGGGCTAGTGATTGCATCATTTATGGCAGGCGCGCATTGGGGTAATCATTTAGATTTAGCTGACAACAATAAGTGGGCTATTAGACTTCCACTGTATAGCAATATCATTGCGCTTGGCCTTTGGCTTGGTTTTTTGACCTTGTCAGCCAGTAGCTTTATTTGGCTATTAGTGATTGGGTTTATAAGTCTGTTGGTTATCGATTATAGTCTGCATCGAGCGCAGATTATCAGTTACATATATTTTAAAGTTAGGCAGTATGTCACGGCGATAGTGGTCGTATCGTTAGTCATCGCGGCATTACAGTTGTAAGTGGTGTTGACTAAGTCATGTCTAAATAATAGCTAAAGAACAGCCAGCCTGATTTCTCTATTTTTATAATTGGGAAATTTATTTTAGAGATTTCCGCAAGCGTAGCACTTCGATGAGTAAAATATTTGATAGTTAGACTAAAGATTTATAACGTTCATTTAAAGTGAATGTTATAATTAAAGCCATCTATATTTCTCTAAGAAGATGGCTATGCACTCTATCAAGTTACCTAGCAAACCACCAAGCTCTCCGTATCCTATCCTTAATTTAAGCTTTCGCATATTTTTTAGTGCTGCTGCGCTATTTGCTGTAGTAACGATGCTGCTATGGGCGTTTGTGTTTACTGGTCACACGGATATCGATGCACAGGTTTTGAATCCGCTGTATTGGCACGGCCATGAAATGGTGTATGGTTATGCCTTGGCAGTGGTAGCCGGGTTCCTGCTAACTGCGGTCAAGACATGGACAGGGGTAATGATGCCACATGGCTATAAATTGCTAGGTATCTCTGTCTGTTGGTTGCTGGCACGTCTGAGCTGGTTAGGTTTTGGGCTTGGCATGACGCTCATAGGTGATAGTATCTCGTGGCTATATATAGCAGCCATTTTTGATGTAGTATTTGTCGCCTCGATGGCATATGTAGTATGTCGAGCAGTATGGCAAGTTAAGCAATACAAGCAAATGGGTATCTTGGCAAAACTGGCCCTTCTGTTCTTTGGCAACGGACTTTGCTATTGGGGCATTATCAATGCTGATATGAACACAACCAAGATAGGCATTTATTTTGGGTTCTACTTGATCATTGGGTTAGTGCTAACGATTGGCCGACGCGTAGTACCATTTTTTATCGAACGTGGTCTTAGTATGGGTATAGAAAATTCAGAACCCGTTAAACTACGTAATAGTAATACACAAGATATCGCAAGCTTAGTGTTTTTCTTCGCCTTTTTTATTAGTGATGTATTTTATCCAAATAAGTATTTGCTGACGGTGACCGCACTTGGCGTGGCAGTGATTAATATCGTTCGTCTGATAGGGTGGTATCATCACGGTATTTGGCAAAAACCATTACTTTGGTCGTTGTATATTGCATTTTTAGGTATGTGTTTGAGTTTCTTATTGTATGCACTACAGCCTTGGCTCGGTTATCCGCACAGCATCGCTATGCATGGACTGGCGATTTCTGGTGTTGGTATGATGACGTTAGCCATGATGACTAGAGTATCTCTGGGACATACAGGTCGCAGTATTCATCAACCGCCAAAAACGGTAAACGTGATGTACGGTTTGATGGTCTTAGTATTTATTAGCCGCGTACTATTACCGCTAGTAGATATGAATCATTACCTAATGTGGATTATGGTGGCGCAAAGTGCTTGGATAGCGTGTTTTGTGCTATTTTGCATCAGTTATCTGCCCATGCTGGCACGTCCTCGGCCTGATGGTTTATTTGGTTGAATCGGGCTAACGATACTGTTTACAAATGCTATGTCCAAATGTTATTACCACAAACGTGACTTACTTTGTCTAGGGCGTGTCCTCAATTCAAACGAGTGTCCTTTACATGGGCTAAAAACAGCTAAATTTTGCCAAACATCGTCAAATAGTTGGTCAATATCTCGATATTATCTGTACTATTTTCCTCGTTTGACGGCAATTTATCTCATTTTTATCACCATTTTTAAAATGAGGACACGCCCTAGCTTAATATATAAAATTTATAAAAATAGGAGCGCAAATGAATGCGACTGACCAATTATAGTGACTACGCGCTACGCTCATTGATTTATTTGGCTGTGAGACCAGATCCATTATTATTGGCTAATATTAGCGATATCGCTGACAGCTATAGTATTTCTAAAAGTCATTTGACCAAGATTATTCATCAGTTGGGCCAACTGGGTTATATAGAAAGTGTGCGCGGCAAAAATGGTGGCATACGATTGGCACGTGCGCCTAAAGATATAAATTTGGGCGTATTGATCAAACAGATAGAGCCTGATTTTAATTTGGTTGAGTGCTTTGCCGTACCAGCGTCTCATAATGATAGTGAGCAGGGCGCTCATCGGACGGATTTGCCAGTGACATTCATTGAGGAAGAAAAGAATAAATTACTAGGCTGCGTGATTAGTCCAGCCTGTCAGCTAAAAAGCGTGTTTTTTGAAGCACTCACCGCATTTATCAATGTGCTTGAGCGTTATACATTAGCAGATATTCTGAACAACGAAGATGAGCTTGCGACATTGCTGTTTCGGTAACAGCTTCGATAATAGTGTTGATATGATTATGATCAGCTCACAAAAATGGGTCGCTACACTAGTAAATACAGTAATAGCGACCCGTTTTTATATTTATTAAAAATATATGTCTAAGGTGTGAGAAGTTAGGCGTTTTCTAGTTTTGGACGTGCTTTCTTAACGGCTTTCACCAGTGCTTTCTCAAACCCACCTTCTTTGAACTGAACAAGATAAGAGTGCGCAGCACAGAAATTGCGAACGTCACGCCATTCATGAGCCAAATTAGTCGCCCAGTCGCAGTATTGCGCGCCAGCGTTTGGCTCGTTTTTCAGGGCTTTTTTGGTCGTAGGATGCAGTATTAGCTCAGGCAATACAGCTTCTAATAGCTTCGTTGGTGGACTCATAAAAGTATCATCTACGTGCAAGCTTTGGCTGGCAGGATGATAAGCCAATAAAGAACCTGCATGAATCATCTCATTAGGTGATATATAGTAAATGCCCTCTGACATTGAGAACTTAAGCTCAGGATAGCGTGCAGCGACTACGTCACTTTCTACCAAATCATCTGCCCAGTTGATTTCTGGTATTTTCTTTGGATGACGTTTACTGCCATAAAATGTCGCTTGCGGAAAGTCTTTGGCCATTTGAGCACAGCTGACTGTATGAAACGGATGTACGTTCAGCACCGCTTCGACATCTTTACCGTTATTGGTGAGCGCCATGACCTCGTCTCGAACGTCACCTGTTAAGGCGTAGCTGTCCAAAAATACAAAGCGTCCTGAGGATAGCTTGACCAGTGAGCACTGGGTACCAATGTTTATCACACCGCCGATACGGAATGACCCGCGTATGTTCCAAAATCCTGCCCCTAAATCATGAATGTGATCAGTCATTTATAATTTTCCTCGTCTAGTTAATTAAATAAAATATGTAAATAAAACGAAGCTACTTTTTCACCGTAAACTTTGTTTTTCGAGTTGTTTTAGTAGTATGTGTTCTAACTCTTTACACCTTTATGTTTGTTTTTATGCCTTCTCAAGCTCAGGGCGAGCCAAATCAATCGCTGATATAAGTGCTGACTCAAATTGACCTTCCTCAAATATCACCAATCCCGAATGCGCACCGCAAAAATGACGACCATCGCGCCACTCGTGTGCTAGCTCTACTGCCCAATCACAATAGTGCTTAGCTGCGTTTGGCTCATCTTTGAGCGCTTTTTTGGTAGTAGGGTGTAAGCCTAGGTTAGGCTGCACGGCATTTATTAACTTGGAAGGGGGTATCTCAAAGGTATCATCGACATAAATGCTCTGGCTGGCAGGGTGGTAGGCCAAAAGCGAGCTGGCATGCACCGTCTCGTCAGGTGAGATGTAATGGATGCCTTGAGGTATAGAGAATTTGAGTTCAGGGTAGCGCGCAGCAACGGCATCGCTTTCGACCAAGTCGTCTGCCCAATTGACTTCAGGTACTTGTTTCGGATGTCGGCTACTGCCATAGAATGTGGCTTGCGGAAAGTCTTTGGCCATTCGAGCACAGTGTACTGTATGAAACGGATGAACATTGAGGACAGCTTCGACATTTTGACCGTCATTGGTCAATGCCATGACTTGCTGACGCACATCGCCAGTTAATGTATAGCTATCTAAGAATATAAATCGACCTGATGGTAGTCTTATGAGCGCACACTGGACACCAATATCAAGGATACCGTTTTTGATAAATGATCCTCGAATACTCCAGAACCCTGCGCCCAAATCATACATTTCATCAGTCATCAATATTGCTCCTTAATTGTGCATTTATTCAATCATCTTACTTGTTTGTAGCACCCTACAGTCGGTTCAATATAATTTGGATACAAGGAAGGCGAGTGAAAGTACTACCAGTTGTAGACTAATCGGGCCTGACATCGTATCCAATTTATAGAGGATTGACTATATGATTATTAATTTTTATGGGAGTAAAGTCTGTAAGAAAAAAGATAGAAGCAATGTAAATGTGTAAAAATAAAAAAGAGTTGTTATTCAAATGTCATCATCAGCAGTGAAAGCTGTCTTTCCTTCCTTTTATTAAGTGGGTTAAAAGATAGCTTATAAACAGTCTTTGTAATCATAGGCTGATATACGAGGATCATCTTTGTAGCTTTCATTGCCACATAAGAATTTATCGAAACGGGTATCACCGTTAATATAACGTTGCATCCATGCGATAGCAGGCTTGCTTAATAGTTTCTCGTTAAAACGATGGCTGGCACAGAAATGACTGCCGTTGTTAATCTCGACCTTCATTTTTGGACCGTCAGCTTTTTGATAAAAGGTATTGGTATATTTTTTATTCGGGGCGATACGGTCGTTTTCACAAGCGATGAATAGAGCAGGCGTATCCATCGCGCCATAGCTCGTATCGTGATAGGGTGTTTGTGCAATGATGGCTTGCACCGTACTGCGTTCAGTTGCCAATCGTAGCGTACCGCCGCCGCCCATTGACCAGCCAATCGCGCCCAAACGATTTGGATCTATCATATGCCCCACTGTTTCATTAACGATGAGATAATCGAGAGCCGCGCTCAGTTGCTCAGCACGGCTATCTGGATTATCGTAAATGGAGCTAGTATTAATAGTGATAACGACAAATCCCCAAGAGGCCAAACGCGGTCCCCACCATTTGATAGAAGACTCATATGACACATAACCTGGCACTACCGCGATACCACCTAGCAGACCACAGTTAGCAGCATCCGTTGGATAATGTATGGTACCGCCACCAAAGCCATTGGCTGATTGGCGACTCACATGCTTGGACTTTACAGAAAACGGACCATTATCGCGTGTTTTAGTGAGCTCAGTAGCAGTGATAGCGTCATCCTTTATACAGTCTACTACCGCTAATGAGTTTGTAGCGTCGAGTGTTGATCCAACTGGATTGAGACTTTTAACGCTAGTTTCGGACACAGTTATTTCTGCTATGGCCATCGTAGAGAAAACCAATGTACACATCGCGATAATAAGTTTTGAAAGCACCATATTTTTCGTCATAGTAAATTTTATTCTAAAAGGTTGTGTGGTCGTGCATGTCTATGGGTTAGAAAAAATAGACGTAGGTAGTGATTGTTAATTGTCAACGTCATCAATCGTTAAAGCAGTTAAGTACTCAACAAGTGCGTCAAGAGCATCTAACCATACTATCCTGTATATGCAGTAAACGTAACTTTGATCATGAACTTGTGAGTCGAAAGCTGTCTTCACCGTCTCAAGTCGAAATGTGATTCCTAGTCAAGTTTTTCTACGATAATCTCGTACCCGAATAAAGAATCTATCAAGTGGCAATAACACTTTTAAACCTGAGTATATTGATGAATGTGCTACCATAATTTGCTTGTCATTATGATGAGCATTTATCGTTTAATAATGGTGCTTTTGCTTATACATTTAGCATAAATCACCGTTATTTCTCTCTATCATCCACGCCAGTGACGGTTATTATTTACAGTCATGGTATAACCAATATAGTCAGATCCCCTGTGAATAATTCTAAAGATCAGATTCAAGATATAACAGCTGTGCCACCAGTCACCTCCAATCATTCAACATCGTGGATATTGAAGCTCACAATTGGCCTGATAGGTATGTTTGCTTTTTTGCAAGTGTACTCTATTCAAGCGGTGCTACCGGTCATGATGGTGGACTTTGCTGCGACCGAAGTACAGGCTGGCATGATCGTTGGTGCCACTGTGTTAGCCATTGCGATTATGTCACCATTTCTAGGCATGCTCTCCGATGCAGTCGGGCGCAAGTCGTTTATCGTTGGTGCTTTATTGTTTTTAGCGATACCGACAGCGCTTATTGCCCAGAGCTCGAGCATTGAATGGGTCGGCATTTGGCGTTTTATGCAAGGATTGTCTGTACCGGGTATTACGGTGGTGACAATTGCCTATATCGGTGAGGAGTTTGAGGGCCGGGCAATGACTGAGTTGATGTCCTTTTATGTGTCAGGATGTGTGCTTGGCGGCTTTATGGGTCGGTTCTTGTTGGGGCATTTGCATGAGCTGATAGGCTGGCGTCATGGTTACTATGTGATGACGGCAATGACCTTGCTAGGCGCGATATGGGTCGGCAAGATGCTACCATCGTCTCGTCATTTTGTAGCCAATCCTAATTTTCGCTCAGCGATACAGACGCTGGGTGAGCATGTCACCAATCGCTATGTGGTAACAGCATGTCTGCTTGGCGCTTGCGTGCTGTTCTCCCTTGTAGGCTGCTTCACTTTTATCAATTTACATTTGGCGGATAAGCCTTATGAGCTTGGTACTGGTGCGCTCGCCAATATTTTTGCGGTATATTTGCTTGGTGTTATTATCACGCCATTATCGACGACATTGCTACGTCGGTTTGGCTCAGCGCGTACAGTACGGGTGGCTATCGTCGTGTCTATGGTTGGATTGTTATTGACTCTGGTCACGCCATTATGGGGGGTGATTATAGGACTGGCTATTATGTCGTCTGGTGTATTTATCACACAGTCAGCGACCATCAGCTATATCGCTGTCAATGTGAAAAAGGGTCGCTCATTAGCATCGGGTCTATATTATATGGGCTACTATACAGGCGGTACGCTAGGGGCATGGCTGGGTGGCATAGCTTATGCGCGAGGGCAGTGGTCTCTTACCGTATGGTTGTTATTGTTTGTGCAGATATTGGCGTTATTGATAGCCAGTTTTGGCATGATTAAAACCACAGTACGGGCAAAGTGATTGGCTGTCTTATGTAGCATATGTTCAGTTAGCTATCTTATGATACTTAATGTAAGACCGCTTTACACAGCGTCGCTTTTTTCTTACTATCAATAACGATGTTATTATAAAAATTAAAATGGTTAGCGCAGTAGATTTTATGCTGCTATTAACTTGATTGTTATTATTATTGTTATTTATCCCTTATAAGTACGACAAACAAGGAAGTCAGATCTATGTCAAACATTTACCACAGTGCACCATCTGCCTACGATTATCCATTACTGGTAAAGCAGTTATTAAGCCGTGCAAAAACGGTATCGCAAGACCAAGAGATTGTTTATGCGGACAAAAAGCGCCTGACTTATAAAGAGTTGTTTGAGCGGATCAATCGCCTGGCCAATGTATTGGCAGACCTAAAGCTCGATGCAGGTGATGTGGTTGCCGTGATGGATTGGGACAGTCATCGCTATCTTGAGTCTTATTTTGCCGTACCAATGTCAGAGTACGTTTTACAGACCGTCAATATCCGTCTATCGCCTGAGAAAATCCTTTATACCATCAACCATGCCAAGCCTAAAGTGCTCATGCTCAACTCTGAGTTTGCGCCATTGGTTAAAGACTATCAGTTCGAGAACTCAAGTATTGAGCATATTATCTGGCTAGATGACAATGGTGTCACTGCTGAAGGTATCTTTGGTAGCAATCAAAGCCGTGTTACAGGCGAATATGAAGCGCTATTAGAAGCTGCCAATAGCGAATTTGATTTCCCGGATTTTGATGAAAACACTATTGCGACGACTTTTTATACGTCAGGCACGACAGGTGATCCAAAAGGGGTTTTCTTTAGTCATCGTCAGCTAGTGCTACATACACTAGCAGAAGCGGCAACTTTGGGTATGCTGCCTGATAAGCAAGGCGTAAGCTATGGTGATGTCTATATGCCGATGACGCCAATGTTCCATGTACATGCGTGGGGTTTTCCGTTTACAGCAACGATGGTCGGTCTAAAGCAAGTCTATCCAGGTCGTTATGCGCCTGATACGTTGATGGACTTAATTGTCAATGAAAAGGTCAGTATCACCCATTGTGTACCAACGATTTTGCAAATGGTACTCAAAGAAGCACAAGACCGCGACGCTAGCTTTAATGGTCTAAAAATGATTATTGGTGGTTCAAGATTGACAGAAGGTCTAGCAAAAACGGCGATGGCCCAAGGCATTGAGGTCTATACAGGCTATGGCATGTCGGAGACAGCGCCGCTTATTAGTTTAACGGGCTTTAGTCTCGATGATCCTGAAATGACAGAGGAAGAAGACATTGCCCGTCGTTGTATGACAGGTAAACCAGTGCTTATGGTTGATGCTCAGGTATGGGGTGAAGGCAATAAGTCAGTAGGAACTGGACCAGACAATACAGGCGAGCTGGTACTGCGTGCACCTTGGTTGACCCAAAGTTACCTTAAAAACGACGACGCTGGCAAAGAGTTATGGGAAAATGGCTATATGCATACCCAAGATATCGCTTACATACGTCCTGATGGCTATATCAAAATCACCGATCGCTTAAAAGATGTGATCAAATCAGGTGGTGAGTGGATTTCATCACTAGAGATTGAGACTATTTTATCACTACATCCGTCAGTAGCCGATGTGTCAGTGATTGGGGTGCGTGATAAGCAATGGGGCGAGCGTCCGTTGGCTTTGGTGGTGCTAAAGCCTGATGCTAAGGATACTAGTGCTGATGATATCAAAGCGATTGCAGAAAAAGCGGTAGAGCGCGGTATCATTCCTAAGTATGGTGTGCCAAGCCAGTTTAAATTCGTTGATGAGCTACCCAAAACTTCCGTTGGTAAACATGACAAAAAAGTCATGCGTGAGATGTATGCCAATCAAACTGAGATATAATTAGTATTAGTTAAATGTTCAAATATTTGTATTCGTCAAAATGTAGCGCGTATTACACGCTTAATAGTTGACCTTTCCCATAGGCTCTGCTACATTTTAAACCGATACGATATGTATCGGTTTTTTAATTCTGGCAAGGATGACCAGTATCTACTAAGACATGGTTTTTTATAGTTGAAGCATTTTAGAGTTGGTATCAGCCAGTTGCACGCAGACAGAGCGTCGCGCGAGGTGAATACCGTTATAACTTATTGAGTGCCTTAACTATAAAATACTATTGCCTCATTTCTCGTTTATGCTAAGGACAGCTACTATGAGCGACCATTCCCTATCCCCAGTTTCCACCCAAACGACAGACACGCCAAACTTTGCTGATATTTATCATGAGTCTATTACGGATCGAGAGCAGTTTTGGGCTGAGCAGGCGAAGCGTATTTATTGGCATAAAGAGCCGGAGCAAATTCTAGATGACAGTAATCTGCCTTTTGCCAAATGGTTTGTCGGCGGTGAGACCAATCTTTGTTATAACTGTGTCGATCGTCATCTGGCAGACCGTGCAGAGCAAGATGCTTTTGTGTGGGTGTCATCAGAGATTAATCAAGAATTGATAGAAACCTTTCCAGCGGTCGTTGATTCGTTTAAAGATTTAGGTAACAACGTCGAGTTTTATACAGACTATACCAAGCGCCGCCTAACTTATAATGACTTGCATAAAGAAGTTAATTATTTTGCCGATGTGCTACAGCGTCACGGTATTGACAAGGGTGACCGTGTCATTATCTATATGCCGATGATATTAGAAGCCGCTTACGCCATGCTGGCTTGTGCGCGTATTGGTGCCGTCCATTCAGTCGTGTTTGGTGGGTTTGCCGCCCATAATTTGGCTATCCGTATGGATGATGCCGAAGCCAAAATGGTCATTACCGTAGATGCAGGGCTACGCGGTGGTAAGGTTGTTAATTATAAAAACCTAGTCAATCAAGGCGTCGAACAAGCGACTGTCAAACCAGAACATGTGCTAGTGATTAATCGCGGTATATTGCCATTTGAAACCAAAGCGATCGATGTTGATTATGCAACTGAGCGTCGTCATAGTTGTGAGGCCAATGCAGTCGTAGAGCCAGTTTGGCTCGAGTCAAATACCCCGTCCTATTTGCTTTATACTTCTGGTACTACTGGCACACCGAAAGGGGTGCAGCGCGATACAGGTGGTCATGCAGTCGCGCTGACGACGTCGATAGATTATGTCTATGACGGCAAGGCTGGCGAGACGTTCTGGGCGATATCTGATATTGGTTGGGCCGTCGGGCATTCTTATACGATCTATGCGCCGTTACTGGCGGGTATGACCAGTATTATGTATGAGGGCTTGCCGCATATGCCAAACCCTGGTATCTGGTGGCGTATCGTTGAAGCAAATAAAGTCAATATTCTATTCACCGCACCCACAGGTGTGCGCATGCTCAAAAAACAAGACGAAAGCTGGATGACGCGTTACGATGTCTCTAGTGTGAAGTCGTTCTTTTTGGCAGGTGAGCCGCTTGATGAATCAACGGCTAGTTGGTTGACTGAGCATCTGGGCGTGCCAATTTTAGATCACTATTGGCAAACAGAGTCTGGTTGGCCAATCTTGAGCCATACACCAAAATTCAATCATAAGCCGCACAAGCAGGGGTCACCTGGTTACCCGATGTATGGCTATGAAGCGCATGTCATCAATGAGGAGACTGGCGATTCTTGTCAGGCTGGCGAAAAAGGGCTGCTCGCAATTAAAGCACCACTACCGCCTGGCTGTCTCACTACGGTATGGCGTAATGACGAGCGATTTATCAGCAGCTACTTTGGTCTGTTTGATGGTCAGCAGTACTCAACCTCGGACTATGCAGTGACAGATGAAGAAGGGTATTTCTACATCTTAGGGCGTACCGATGATGTGATTAACGTCGCAGGACATCGCATAGGCACACAAGAGATTGAGGAGGCCATCAGTACACATCCAGAGATGGCAGAGTGCGCTGTAGTGGGTATTCAAGACGAGCTAAAAGGCGAGCTGCCCATTGCATTCTGTGTTCTAAAAGATCAGATGCAAATTGAAACCACCGAAAACCGTTTTCGTATTGAGCAGCAAGTGATAGGCGCAGTCGTCAAATCTTTGGGCGGTATTGCAAGGCCGGCGGCCATTTATTTCCCGCAGGCATTGCCAAAGACGCGTTCTGGCAAAATCCTACGCCGATCTATTCGGGCATTAGCAGAGGACAGGCCTACAGGCGACATGTCGACGCTTGATAATCCAGCCGCTATTGATGCGATTAAGCAGGCGATGAAAGATTATTGATTGGTGCAATATATCGATCTATAAACCAACCACCTATAAGCCAATCATCTATAAGTCAGCAATGATCTTTATTTCACATAACAAATAAATTTAATCTCAAAAAGCTCATGAGTCATCATGGGCTTTTTTGTTTTCGTTATTTAAACAATTTTTATAAAAACACGTGCCATCAAAAAAAACTTAGATAAAATTTTGATAAAGCGCTTGACCGTAAAATTGATTTATTGTTATAGTCAATAACGATACAAAATAAATCATTTTAAAATTCAGTTTTTAATAATGCTTTACAGACAAATACTCATCGCTTTTATTTTTCTAATAAATATATAGGTGCCGTCACACGGTAGTCTCGCAAAAAAGATAAGGATATCTTATGCACCACGTTCAACAGCTCATCAATGGTCAGTTCGTACAATCAAACACCGATGAATGGATCGATATCACCGATCCTGCGACGCAAGAAGTCATCGCCAAAGTGCCACAAACTACCAATGATGAGATTAACCAAGCGGTTGCATCCGCACAGACTGCGTTTGAGACATGGCGCAAAACGCCAATTACCACGCGTGCGCGTATCTTTTTAAAGTATCAATCTTTGATTCGTGATCATATGGATGAGCTGGCAGAAATCTTGACCGCAGAGCAAGGCAAAACGATTGCAGATGCACGCGGTGATGTGTTCCGCGGTCTAGAAGTGGTAGAGCATGCCGCTGGTATTGCCAATCTGCAAATCGGCGACTTCGTAGAAAACGTGGCGTCAGGTGTCGATACTTATAGTATTTGGCAGCCACTCGGCGTTTGCGCTGGTATCACACCATTTAACTTCCCAGCGATGATTCCACTATGGATGTTCCCAATGGCGATTGCTACGGGTAATACATTTATCCTAAAACCGTCTGAACAAGATCCGATGGTGACTATGCGTTTGGTTGAGCTAGCGATTGAAGCGGGCGTACCAGAAGGCGTTCTAAACGTGGTACATGGTGGCAAAGCAACCGTCGATGCTATCTGCGACCATCCAGATATCAAAGCCGTTTCTTTTGTCGGAT
This sequence comes from Psychrobacter sp. Ps1, assembly GCF_022129425.1. Classification (NCBI taxonomy): domain Bacteria; kingdom Pseudomonadati; phylum Pseudomonadota; class Gammaproteobacteria; order Moraxellales; family Moraxellaceae; genus Psychrobacter; species Psychrobacter sp. Ps1. The sequence goes on from NZ_JADQAN010000001.1 coordinate 105,894, forward strand.
CTACTCATGTAGGCAAACACGTCTATGAGCGTGCCAGCCAATCAGGTAAACGTGCCCAGTGCATGATGGGTGCCAAAAACCATGGCGTTATCCTGCCTGATGCTAATAAAGAGCAAACGCTCAATCAGCTAGCAGGCGCAGCATTTGGTGCCGCTGGTCAGCGCTGTATGGCACTGTCAGTCGTCGTACTAGTAGGCGCAGCTGGTGAATGGATTGATGAGATTAAAGCAAAAGCAGAAAGCTTGGTCGTCTCAGCTGGCAAAAATGACAAGGATTTGGGCCCACTGATTTCGCCTGCTGCGAAGGCCCGTGTCGAGCACTTGATTGGAACTGGGGTAGAAGAAGGTGCGAGCTTGATTCTAGACGGTCGCGGAATTACTGTTGAAGGGTTCGAAAAGGGTAACTTCGTTGGTCCAACTATCTTTGATAATGTCACAAGTGATATGCAAATTTATAAAGAAGAAATCTTTGGTCCAGTACTATGTATTATGCGTGCTAACAGCTTGGACGAAGCGATTGCACTATTGAATGCCAATCCACATGGCAATGGCACGGCGATATTTACTCAGTCAGGGGCAGCTGCACATAAATTCCAGCAAGACATTCAAGTCGGTCAAATTGGTATTAACTTGCCAATCCCTGTGCCACTACCTATGTTCTCCTTCTCAGGGTCACGTGGCAGCAAGCTTGGTGACCTAGGTCCTTATGGCAAGCAAGCCGTCCAGTTCTATACTCAGACAAAGACAGTCACTGCACGTTGGTTTGATGATGAAGCGAGCCGCGGTGTTAACACGACGATTTCAATTTAGTCGTCCGCTCATTGTTGTTTCATTATGACATTTTGTGTTTTCGGTATGACGATAATGCGACTTGCGGTACTATTAAACGCAATTTTATTATCGTTATGCCGCTATCATGTCGCGCTAAGGTCTTATAAAATCTCTGACCAACATTTTTACTAGCGCTTTTATTAATGTTTATCTGAGATTTAAGCCCTCTATTCGATCTATAAGAACAAGGATGACCCTATGGATTTTTCATTGACCGATGACCAAGTCGCCTTTCGCCAAACCGCCCGTCAGTTTGCGCAAAAAGAGCTAAAGCCAAATGCTGCTGAATGGGATCGTAACTCGCATTTCCCAATAGATGTGATCAAAAAATCTGGTGAGCTTGGATTTTTGGGACTGTACACCAATCCAGAATATGACGGCTTGGGCTTACCAAGACTGGACTCAGCGATGGTATTCGAAGAGCTTGCATGGGGCGACACGGCTGTAGCAGCGTATATGAGTATTCATAATATGGCGGCATGGATGATTGGTGAATATGGTAGCGATACGCTATGCAAAAAATATCTACCCAATATGGTCAGCGGTGAGTGGCTTGGCAGCTATTGCCTAACAGAACCAAATGCAGGGTCTGATGCAGCCTCCTTACGTACCAAAGCGGAGAAGCAAGGCGAGCATTACGTACTAAACGGTGAGAAAACCTTTATTTCTGGCGCAGGCTCAACCGATGTATTGGTGGTGATGGCGCGTACTGGTGCTGCTGGGCCAAAAGGCGTGTCAGCGTTCGTCGTAGACGCCAATAGTGCTGGTATCGAATATGGCAAAAACGAGCACAAAATGGGCTGGAAAGCACAGCCGACACGCACAATTAGCTTTAATCACGTCAAAGTGCCAGTAGAAAACCTGATAGGTGAAGAAGGTCAAGGTTTTCGTATCGCGATGAAAGGACTCGATGGTGGTCGCATTAATATCGGTATTTGTGCGGTAGGAACGGCACAAGCAGCGTTAGAGACGGCAACCAGTTACGTGCAAGAGCGCAGTCAATTTGGCAGCCCAATTGCTAGCTTGCAGTCGGTACAGTTTAAACTTGCTGATATGTTGACTCAGACTATTGCCGCGCGCCAAATGCTGTATCTAGCAGCTGATAAAGTCGACAACAATGATGGGCAAGCGTCTACCTACTGCGCAATGGCAAAACGTCTGTCTACGGATCTTTGTTTCGATGTTGCTAATGAAGCTCTGCAATTGCACGGCGGCTATGGTTATCTAAATGAATATCCACTTGAGCGTCATGTACGAGATTTGCGTGTGCATCAGATATTGGAAGGCACCAATGAGATCATGCGAGTGATTATTTCGCGTCAAGTCTTGCAAGATGAAGGGCTAAGCCAACTTCGCTAATTTATCTCGTTTTACTGAAACAAGGATGTTTTATGACAGAGTATACAAATCTACAGCTATCAATTGATGGCCATACCGCAACATTGACGTTGAATAACCCACCGGCACATACATGGACGATGGACAGTTTGCATGCGCTTAAGCAGCTCATTATCGACCTCAATGCCAATGACGATGTCTACGCATTGATCGTGCATGGAGATGGTGAAAAATTTTTTTCAGCTGGTGCAGATTTAAACAATTTTTCAGACGGCGATAAAGGCCGTGCCATCAGCATGGCGATTGCATTTGGCGAAGCGTTTGAGGCCCTATCTGCCTATCGCGGTGTCAGTATTGCTGTCATCAATGGCTATGCGATGGGCGGTGGACTTGAATGTGCGCTTGCATGTGATATTCGTATCGCAGAAGCGCACGCCCAGATGGCATTGCCAGAGACAGGTGTGGGATTACTGCCCTGTGCAGGCGGCACACAGAACCTAGCTATGTTAGTAGGAGAGGGTTGGGCTAAGCGCATGATACTGTGCGGCGAGCGCGTCGATGCAGATATAGCATTGCGTATCGGTCTGGTTGAAGAGGTCACTGCAAAAGGCGAGGGGTTGCAAGCCGCTCAAGATTTGGCAAAAAAAGTCGCTAAACAATCACCCGTCGCTGTCAGTTATTCTAAAACACTGATTCAAGCGGCTAGAGACACACCGCCTGCACAAAATCTTATCCATGAGCGTGAAGCTTTCGTTAAGCTATTTGACACAATGGATCAGCGTGAAGGGGTGCAAGCCTTTTTAGAAAAGCGTCAACCCAATTGGCAAAACAAATAACTAGCGGTCAAAACGCTTGAGCCATTTTATTATTTAACTTTGTAGGTCACTTTTATGACAGCAGCTACGACATCGACTAACGATACCAACAGCACTAACGCGCAAACATCAGCCAATAATACAGCACAAGAAGCGTCTGTATTATTCAATACTGAACCGACAGATTGTGGGCACCTAATTGGGGTAATGACACTCAATACACCAAAATCGCTTAATGCGCTCAGTGTTGACATGTGCCAACTGCTAGCAGCGCAGTTAGAGGAGTGGCAAGCGAATGACCAAGTAGTGGCGATTGTGTTAAAAGGTGCAGGCGATAAGGCCTTTTGTGCGGGCGGTGATATCCGTAAGCTTTATGACAGCATGTCTACCAGTGCACCGATGCCAAACCCTTATGCTACTGAGTTTTTCAGTCACGAATATCGTCTTTATCGTCAAATGCATTTTTATCCGAAACCACTAATACTTTGGGGTGACGGTATCATCATGGGCGGCGGTATGGGACTGATGGCAGGATGTAGTCATCGTCTAGTCACTGAGCGCACACGTTTTGCCATGCCTGAGGTCACTATTGGACTGTTCCCTGATGCATCTGGCAGTTGGTTTTTGCAGCGTATGCCTGCTAAGACGGGTTTGTTTTTAGGTCTAACTGGCGCGATGTGCAATGGCAGTGACGCGCTATTGGCCAATCTGGCAGAGTATGCCGTTGCCAGCCATGACTATGATGCCGTCATGCAGCGCCTCAGACAGAGCAACTGGCAGGCAGTCGATAACACTAGCAGTGCAGATAAGTGCCATGACAATAGCGCACATAGTATTGTTAGTCGTGCGCTTGCTGAACTGCCCGTAGCCGAACTGCCAGATAGTAAGCTGGCAACATATTGGCAACCTATCCAGCAACTGATGAATAGTGGCGGTTTGGCTGATATCGATACGCTGCTACAAAGCGATGCAGCACTCATGCAGCTAAACCAAGATTTTGCAGCAGACAGCTGGACGCAGCGCGCAGTCGCCACTTATCGCCATGGCTGCCCAGTAACGGCTGCATTAACCTATGCGCTGTATTACAAAGTCGCCGATTTATCGATTGAACAAGTCCTGTATTTAGAAACCAACGTCGCAGTACATTGCGCGGCCAATCCTGACTTCAAAGAAGGTGTACGGGCATTATTGATTGATAAAGATAGAAGTCCTAAATGGTCGCGCTCATTAGTAGATTGTATCAGTGTAGAAGGGCAGGCGTATATCGACCAGCATTTTGTCAATCCTTATGCAAAAGGTGAGCATCCTTTGAGCGATTGGTTAGGTAGTGACGCTTTGGGTAGTCAATACGTCGGCTAGTTGCCTAAAAGAGATTTATAACGTAAGACTGTCAGCGATTTCATAAAGTTTTAAAGAAAGGTGCTAAGACATAAGATAGCAGCATTCATTAATAATCAAGATTCACTAATAAATACTGTTAAATAGTATGTAGCAATAGCTACATCATAAATCATCAAGGAGTGATGAGATGGGTACAAAGGATACAAGTACGATGGATAATAATAACTCTAAACCAAATATCGCCTTCATTGGGCTTGGTAATATGGGTGCGCCAATGGCAGAGAACTTATTAAAGGCAGGTTACGCGCTATCTGTGTTTGACTTGTCTGATGCAGCGACTAAGCGCTTGAAGCAAGCAGGGGCTAGTGTCTCAGAAAGTCCTAAAGACGCTGCAAGTAATGCTCAAGTCGTGATTAGTATGTTACCTGCAGGTCAGCATGTACATTCTGTATATTTAGGCGATAGTGGCTCTGATGGATTGCTCGCAGAGTTACCAAAAGGCACGCTTGTGATTGACAGTAGTACGATTGCGGCGGCTGATGCAAGGACAGTAGCAGAGGCGGCAAGTAAAGCAGGTATCGACTTTTTGGATGCACCGGTCTCTGGTGGTACAGGCGGAGCAATTGCGGGTAGTTTAACTTTTATTGTTGGTGGTAGCGTTGAAGCTTTTGCCAAGGCTGAGCCAATACTTGCCGTGATGGGGAAAAACATCTTTCATGCTGGCGAGCACGGCGCGGGACAAGTGGCTAAAATTTGCAACAACATGCTGTTAGGTATCTTGATGGCGGGCACGGCAGAAGCGATTAATCTAGGCGTCAAGAACGGCTTAGATCCCAAAGTGCTATCAGACATTATGCTACAGAGCTCAGGGCGTAACTGGACATTAGAAGTTTATAACCCTTATCCACAAGTCATGGAAAATGTGCCGTCTAGCAATGGCTATCAAGGCGGCTTTATGAGCAAATTGATGCAAAAAGATCTGAACCTTGCGATGCAGACTGCTCAAGACACTGAAGTAGAAACACCAATGGGTGCCAAAGCAACAGAGTTATATGCCTCACATACTGTAGAGAATGGTGATAAAGATTTTTCTAGTATTATCGGACGTCATGACGTCTCATTATTGTCTCAAACATGACTCTCTTGACTGCTTCTCTTTTGAATGTAACCTTCTTAGACATATCAATTTTTAGGAATACCAATTCTTAAAGATACTAATATTAAGAATTTTTCGTATCATTAGTAGGTAGCATTAATTAAGAGAATGCATTTGCTAAAAAGAAAAAAGGTCTACGCTAAAATCATAGCGTAGACCTTTTTTTATGGCTAATAGACTGTGTTAGCTTTGCAGATCGTAGACGAGCGTCTGAACGTCTTGCGCAGCTTTCTGTAGGCGTGGTACATGAGTCAGCAGATCGTCGAGTGATACTCGTATAGTTGGTGCATGCAAATAGAGAGAAGCCAGATAGCGTGACTTTTTGTCGAGTATAGGTACAGCCACTGCCACCATCTCAGAGATAAACTCCTCATTATCGATGCCGATACCAGTATCAGCAATGCGATCAAGCTCGGCATTTAATGCATCGATATCAGTAATCGTATTCTTAGTAAACTTATCTAGTGGCAACCCTTGTAGTATTTTCATACGGCTAGTTGTAGATAGTTGGCTTAGATATAGCTTGCCAGTCGCTGTACACCACATAGGTGACTTTGCCCCGACAGGAAGATAAATCTGTAGTGGCAAGGTCGTCTGAGCTCGGTTGGTATAGATCATATCCATATGATAGGGGATGCCGATACCGCACGTTTCTTTAAGCTCATCAACCAGTTTTTGCAAAATCATCTGTCGCTCGTTAAAGAACAGTCGTTGTTGCCATAGCTCAACGCTCAAGTTGCGCACGCGCTTACCAGGGATAATGCCGCCACCAATATCAACAGTCAAAAAACCATCATCAACCAAGTTTTGAATCAATCTATGAATGGTCGGTTTAGGAATATCTAGCTCTTGTGAGAGCTCGAGTGGAGAAAGCGGTTTTGAAGCATAGGACACTGCTTCTATGATTTCTAGTACACGGGTAATCGAAGATACTTTAGGCATATATATGACTCAGTAGGAGTAAAGAAATAGAGCAGACAGCATCACAAGGTTTTCATAACTAAGACAAATAGTGACAATACTGACGTTCTATAACAAATCTGTTATAACAACTAATTTAGCATAATATTCGCTTGAGGCAAGCGTTAGTCGCGTTATATGAGATCATTTATATCGTTTTATTTATTGGCGTAGATTCTCTTATATAAGTAACAATAGATACGTCAATTCACAAGGCATACTATTCTGTAAGGTTAAGCCATATAACTGTCATTGATTCAAAGTGCGTTCTAGATAATTATGTGGACATGTTTTGCAATACCCTTACATAAACAATAAGCAAGCGAAGTCTCCTGTTTACGCTGTTTGGTTACTTTAAGGACGTTATGTAACATAAAGGCGAATTTTTGCAGATTGGTGTAGCAATTATTACAGTACCTATGCAATCTTTACATAATGGCAAATAAAAACAGCATCAGTAGGGGTGACTTTTCAAGTCAGAATTGTTTTAATCACCTCAACAAAATGATGGTTTAAAAAAAGCACAATCATCGTTTTTTATGGGCGGGTTTATTTCACACTTTAGGAGAATAATTATGAAATTGATTAAATTGACGGCAATCTCTGCTGCTGTTCTAGCATCAACTGCTGCATTAGCTGCTGAGCCAGTTATCGTTGTTGATAACAATGCTGCAGTCGCATATGAAGCTGAGCCAGTTGCAGTTGCTTATCAAGCAGAACCTACTTCTTATGCATACAATGCTGACGCTGGTGTAGTAAGCAACACTACTGGCGCTGTTGTTGGTGGCACTAAAGGTTTCTTTAATAAAGTAGTGAACCCAGCGTCAGTTAGTGCTGAAGTTGGTTCTTTGGGATATGGTGCTAACATTGGTTGGTCACTAAACGAAAAAGTTGAACTGCAAGCTGGTTGGGCAGGTGGCGATGTAGCTGACCTTTTCGGCGGTGATTTTGACGCAAATGACATCAATTATGATGTTGATAGTGATTTTAGCAATCCTTACTTAGGTGTGCAATTACGTCCTACTGGTAACTGGTTCACGATGGGTGCTGGTATCATCGTTCCTGACAACGATATTGATGTGCGTGCAAATCCTGAGGGTAGTGGTGACGACGCGTATTACAGTGTTAATGGTGAAAAGTATCTATTAAGTGACGTAGGTGCTTTAGAAGGGACTATTGAACATCGTAACAAGTTAGCACCTTACCTAACAGTTGGTTTCCGTCCTAATATTACTAACAATTTTGGTTTGTTTGGTGAAGTTGGCGCAGCATATATGGGTAAAACCACTGCAACAATTAATCGCGTAGCTGGTAATACTAATCCAGATGCAGAACTTGTAGCTGACCAAGCTGAGAAAGATTTAGAAGATAAAGATTGGTTAGAGTGGTTCCCAATTGTTAAACTTGGTGCAACTTACCGTTTCTAATCTAATCACAGTTTAAAGACTGTCATTAGTAGAAAATAAAAAAACGATCCTTTTTAGGGTCGTTTTTTTATGCTTAAAATAAAGTATTGAAAGATATTCTAAAAATCAGGTTTGAACTTTACTCAGAAAACTCTGCTCAAAAAACAATGACAGTTTGCTGAGATTGTAACGCGGCAATGCGGTAAACAGATTGGCAGTTAGCATCCTCACTATCATTGGGTACAGAGGTAGAGTTAATCTCTTTATCATTCTCGATTAAGCTAGAAATAAGGTGAGAGTAATCCATACCCAAGCCTTGAGCTAATGTATATTGGTTCACTTTGATAAAACTTTCTTTTATTTGCCATAACAGTTTGGCGGTGCGTTCACGCTGATCTGTAGATAGCTCCTGTAAAATAGCCAATTCGCTCTTTGAATAGAAACGCTTGACTACATGCCACGAAATATTATTACTCTCTATATCGATACCAGCAGGACGCTGACGACTGATAACAACCGCTATTTTGCTGTGTAAACGTGTAAAATTTGTCTGATTCGATTCTGTAGTTTGCTTCGAACTATTAGTTCCTGTATGGCTAAAGCATACATAATGCTGACTATTAACAAGCCGATAGGGAAAACTTGACTCATCCAAGGTGTCATCTATTTCTAATTTTTTGAGCAGCTCTTGTAATAGTTGCCTGACGCCTTGCCGCTGCTGCTGACGCTGTTTACGTGCTAGAGCAGGTACTGAGTGTCTAGGTGCTGCTGTCGCCACCTGATAGTGCCAGCTTAGATTATTGAGCTTAATGATGCCTTTATACGACGTATTACAGGATGACAACCATAATAACTTATTCCACAAGCTTCCAGTGACTAAATGACTGACTGACTCACTCACTTGAGCAGTCACACACCATGTCGTGGTGTCGAGTTGAGTATACTGTATCTGGGTGAGGTTAGAAGTCGGCATATATTAATAGTCATCAAAAACGATTATTATAGAATTGAGTATATAAAATTGTGTAAGTCTGAACGCTATGTATTTAGTATTTTGCTCATAGATAGTCATATCTCAATAGCTATGTCTAAATAATCTATATTTAATTATCTGGTCAAGAATATCAAAAGCCCAGCAATATACTATTGCTGGGCTTTAATTAAACTATCAAACTCTATAAATAACGCTAAATCACAATTTAGTAAGACAGCTCAGCACGACGGTTTTGTGCATACGCGTCTTCAGTGTTGCCAGCTGCTGCAGGGCGCTCTTCACCATAGCTAATCACACGGATATTGTTTGCAGTGACACCTTGAGCAGCAAGGTAGTTACGTGCAGCTTGTGCGCGTCGCTCACCTAGTGCCATGTTATATTCACGGCTACCACGCTCATCAGTGTGACCTGCGATAACGACAGTCGCTGCTGGGTTTGAATTTAATAGGCTTACGTGTTGGTTAAGGACACTCGCTGATTGAGCAGTAATTTCGCTGCTATCAAAGGCAAAGTAGACCACTGCTTGAATATTCTCAGCGCCAGTGATGACAGCGTTTGAGTTATCAACGATAACCGCACCATTGTAGCCAACTTGTCCACCTGGAATACCTAGTGGGGCAACGACAACTTCTGAGGTAGAACGCTTGGTAGCACAACCAGTGGTTAGTGCAACGGCGCTTGATAATACAGCAAGAACAGCGATCTTAGAAAAACTGATTGACATGACGAGCTCCTAAAATTTTAATTAAATTTGTTTTTTTAAACTGCTTCCGATAAAACTTAGGCAATCTCTATCTATAATATACTAAATGTTAATTTATGTAAGTATTTTTACTGTAAATTACGATAGATAAAATCGAGCATATTACCAGCGGTGCTTGCCCCAGTTTTCAGGGTTGGCCCAGTAATCAGCATTGAGCCAATTTGGGAGTTGTTTGTAGTCATATAGATTAAATTGCCAAAGCGTCGCAGTAACGGTTGATGAGGTAATAGATTGAATGTCATCAATATTTAGAGATGGCTCATTCAATATATCAAATGGCGTAAAGCCGTAAGGTTTTAGGTCTATCGAGCTGTCCAATGCAATAAGCAAATGCGCGGCATACAGGTCACGGTAGCGCATCAGTAGCGGCACATAGTGTTGAGTCAGCTCTTCTGACAAGGTAGGCAGCCAAAAGCAAGCAAGCTCATAACGATCAGGTACATGCTGTTTAGCAAGATCTGATAACGTTGATAAGTGTTGTGCGTTCAGCCTTGCTTCAGTGTTCTCGTTAGTAGATGTAGTATCGTCAAGTTGGGCTTGTAGTGCTAATAAATCCGCATGGTTATGTGTTACCCATAATGCTTCACTATTATCTTTGTTATGCTCAGGTGACTGTTCTGTCTGAGCCGTCAATGAGGGTAGTAGCGCATCAACATACTCTATAAGCAAAGGTAGGGTAATGTCTGCGCGTTTCACCGTATTTTTTGTCATATAATAGGCCGTTAGTTAAATGATAGGTCATCAGTATGACTATTAAATCATTTTCAACGACATTATCCAATTGATAACGTATGTTTCATATTTAAATCATCTTGAACCGACGATATCTTACTTTACATACTTGAAATTTAGTGATTTAGGTCAATCTAGCTATAAGCTTGATGAGAAAATCAATTTAGTAATGAAGTTAGCTTAGTCACTGCGAAGTTTTGTGTATGTGCTTAGTTTATTAAGCGCTTAGCTGATTAGTTAGCCTAAAGATAAGGTCTTTATTTGCACTAGTGCCTTTTGCAAATAGTAAAATGATATTAATCATATATTACTCATCCCCAGTAAAAATACCTTATAACCAAACCACCGATAATAATAGGACGCCATATGTCTACTGCTGAAACTGATGCACAAATCATCAATCCTGAAATGCCAGATGTGCCGCCCCATACGCCAAGTAAGATTAACTTAAAAGACTATACCAAACCAAGTTTTGATGTCGATACGGTACATTTAGATATTAAGCTGTTTGAAGACTACGCGCAGGTAGACAGTACGCTTGAGATGGTACGCCAAACGGCAGGGGATATTGTCTTATTTGGTGAGTCATTAGAGCTGCTAACGATTACGATGAATGGTAAGGCACTGAGCACTGAGGATTATCAGCAGGAAGCGGGTAAGCTGACGATTCATAATGCTCCTGAGCGAGCTACTTTAGATATTCAAGTGCGTATCTGCCCACAGACTAATACGGCGCTTGAAGGCCTATATATGGCCGGTAGTGGTGACGACACGATGTTTGTGACTCAGTGTGAGCCAGAAGGTTTTCGTAAGATTACTTTTTATCCTGATCGCCCTGATGTGTTGGCGATATTTACCACGCGACTTGAAGCAGATAAGCGTTATCCAACATTATTGGCCAATGGGAACTTAGTCGAAGCAGGTGAAGTAGTCGATGCACCCGACCGCCATTATGCCATCTGGCACGATCCAACCAATAAGCCAAGCTATCTATTTGCCTGTGTGGTTGCTGATTTAGATGTATTGACAGATTCTTATACGACTAGCGAAGGTCGAGAAGTATTGCTTGAGTTGTATGCCAAGTCTGCTGATATCGATAAATGCGATGTCGGTATGCAAGCCCTAAAAGATGCCATGAAGTGGGATGAGGTCAATTATGGTCGAGCCTACGATCTAGATCGCTACATGATTGTGGCGGTCAGCCAGTTTAATATGGGTGCGATGGAAAATAAGGGCTTGAATATTTTTAATACTGCTTGCGTGTTATCTAGCCCTGAAACGACCACCGATGCGCGCAGCTTTAGCGTAAAAGCCATTATTGCTCATGAGTATTTTCATAACTGGACTGGTAACCGTATTACCTGCCGTGATTGGTTCCAGCTTTGTTTGAAAGAAGGCTTTACCGTTTACCGTGATCAGTCATTTTCAGCAGATCAGCAGTCAAGTGCGGTGCAGCGTATTGATGACGTGGCGACCTTGCGTGCACATCAATTCAGCGAAGATGCAGGTCCATTAGCGCATCCAGTACGTCCTGAGAGCTTCGTTGAGATTAATAATTTTTATACAACGACTGTCTATGAGAAAGGCGCTGAAATTGTGCGTATGATTGCCAATACGTTAGGGCCAGATGATTTCCGAAAAGGAACAGATGAGTACTTCCGTCGCTATGATGGACAAGCGGTAACGGTTGAGGACTTTTTATCAGCACTTAGTATCACTGATGAAAAAATCGAGAATTTCATTGATTGGTATCGTCAGCCTGGTACGCCAGTGGTATCGGGCTCTCAAACTTACGATAGCACCGCACAGACGCTGACCATTACTTTGAATCAGCAAACACGCCATGTCAAAGGCTTTGATGCGCCAAAACCATTGCCGATACCAGTAGCAACGGCATTGTTTGATAAAGACTCAGGCGCTATCGTCGCTGAGCGTATGTTATTGCTTGACGAGGCGACGCAAACGTTTGTCTTTGAGAATGTAGCGAGCGAGCCTGTCGTGTCATTACTGCGTGATTTTAGTGCACCAGTACAGCTTAACTATGACTACCAAGATGCAGACTTAGCGTTTTTGCTTAAGCATGAAACCAATGGGTTTAACCGCTGGCAAGTAACTCAAATGCTGGTAAATCGTATTTTGCTGCAAGGCCAAGGTACGAAGAGCAACCCTGATGTATACCTAGAAGCATTAGCGCAGACACTGCCTGTCTTAGCAGCTGATGATGCGATGCTAGCGGCACGATTGCTTGATATTCCATCAGCGCAAGAGCTGGCTTCTGCTATTTCTAAAGACTACGATCCAGTGTTGGTTAAAGAGCAGCGTGATGGGCTATACAAGCAAGTGGCTGATAAGTTAAAAGGCCAATGGGCTGAGCTGTACAATAATCTGCCAATGCAGTCTTATGAGGATAGCGCTGAAGCTCGAGGCATTCGTGCGCTGCGTAATGTCGTACTTGATATGGCATTGACGGCGAATGTGGATGATGCAGCAGACTGGGCACAGCAGCAGTATGACAATGCGAGCTGTATGACTGAGCGCTTTGGTGCATTGAAGGCCATGGTCAATCATCAGCTGGTAGATGCAGATAAGTACTTAGCAGACTTCTATGAGCGTTTCCAAGCAAATGATTTGGTTATCGATCTGTGGTTCAGTGTCCAAGCTGCCGCCGACGATGTGACACCTGATATGGTCAAGTCGCTACTAACGCACACGGACTTTGATTGGAATACGCCTAACCGTGTCCGCTCAGTTATCAGCGCTTTTAGCTCGCAATCGACGGTACTCTGGACGGTAGAAGGTCTAGAGATGTATACGGGCGTGATTAAAAAGCTAGATGATGCCAATCCTGTACTGGCATCACGCTTACTGCAAGTACTGGCCCGCTGGAATACGTTGGCTGAGCCTCGTCGTCAAATGGCGCATGAGCAGCTAGTAGATTTACAGAAGAATGTCTCATCTAAGCATGTGCTCGAAAGCTTAGAGAGCGTGTTAGGTGCTGCAAATAGCTAATTGAAAACAGGGTTAGCTCTGACCAATTAATGAAACATGTATCGTGATGGTCATTGCTAATCAAGTTTGAGAATAGAGTGTTTCTTATAAGATTTTCGTAAATAAAAAGCCCCTTTCGCATCAGTGCAAAAGGGGCTTTTTATGGTTTGCTCGACGATAAATTATCGCTGATAGCGATTAGCGATTTGGTAGCACATCTTTCACCATATCACGTAAGTCACGTAATGCTGTGACGGTGCTATCCCAATCTAGACAACCATCGGTGATAGATTTGCCGTACTCAAGCTGGCTTAAATCAGTAGTCAATTTTTGATTGCCGCCTTTTAAGTGACTCTCAATCATCATACCGATAATTGATTTATTACCATTTTGAATTTGTTCGGCAACGTTTTTGATAACCATCGGTTGTAGGTAAGGGTCTTTACCTGAGTTAGCATGGCTAGAGTCAATCATAATCTTGCTATTGGTCTTGCCTTTTGCCAGCTCGTTTTCAACTTGGGCTACTGCAGTTTCATCATAGTTAGGTTTACCGTTACCACCGCGAAGTACCACGTGCGCGTAAGGGTTACCTTTAGATTTGATGATAGAGACTTTACCATCTGATGATAGACCTAAGAAGCTATGACCTTCTTTAACCGCTTGCATGGCATTTACAGCAACCGTCATACCACCATCGGTACCATTTTTGAAGCCAACTGGGCATGATAAACCAGAGCTCATTTCGCGATGCGTTTGGCTCTCAGTGGTACGTGCACCAATGGCTGACCAGCTGATTAGATCCTGAATGTACTGCGGTGTATTTGGGTCAAGTGCTTCAGTCGCGCAAGGTAGACCTTTTTCATTCAGATCAAGTAACAATTTACGAGCCGTGCGCAAGCCTTTTTCTATATCAAAGCTGTCATTCATGTCAGGGTCGTTGATCATGCCTTTCCAACCAACCGTCGTACGAGGTTTTTCAAAATAAACACGCATGACCACAAATACACTGTCTTCGATTTCTTTTGCCAATACGGCTAAACGATCGGCATATTCGTGAGCGGCTTTGATATCGTGAATAGAGCAAGGGCCAATGACCACAAACAAACGCTTGTCTTTACCATCCAAGATATCTTGAATAGTATTACGACCTTTTAGTACGGTGTTATACGCGTCGTCTGACAGAGGCAGCTCGGCTTTTAGCTCGGCGGGAGTAATTAAAGGAATAAATTTTTCAATATTCACGTCGTCAATATCTGCATTATGGGTAACTGATGTTGTCATGGTTATATATCGTCTAGCTGATTTATAGGAATAATCATTATGCGGACAAAAGTGTTGGTTGACAAGGGTAGTCGAGCAGTTAATTGACTGATAACTGGAATGAGGAAACTAAAACTTAGTTATACTCATAGAGACTTAGCGTGATATTTGACGTTCTAAATGCACGTTTAGCATTTGGTTTTTCTATCTATTAATAAGAGTTGATTGAGTTTTTGGTGCATAACGCTCAGATTTTATGCGTGAATTTCGCTATTTGTATCATCGTCAAGTATGATAGCAACATTAGCGATGGGTGGCCCAAACTGTGTCATTCAAACAGTACGGATGAGTGCGCACATTATCTATGAGTCGTATCGCTGATTTATTACGTTATATTTTATAATAACGGTTTATTTTATTTTGTGTATTTCTAATATCGAGAGCTTGTCATGACAGATTCTGCTACGTCTCATCACCATACTGACCTCATTCATCAAGCCGAGACGGATTCTCAAGTAGCAAATATAAATGCTACGCCGCTAGTAATAGGCATTGTCGCAGGTGAGGTATCTGGTGACAGCTTAGGCGCAGATTTTATGCGGCAAATGAATAATCTACGTGATGATATTGTCTGGGTAGGCGTAGGCGGTACAAAGATGCAGGCGCAAGGGCTACAGAGTATTTTCCCATTAGAGCGTTTGGCAGTGATGGGTCTGGTTGAAGTCATGTCGCAGCTACCCGATTTGCTCAAAGCGCGCCGCGAGCTACTGAGCGCATTTAAGGCTGCCAATATTGATTGGTTCGTTGGTATTGATGCGCCTGATTTTAATTTGCGAGTATCCAAAAAACTAAAGCCCCAAGGCGTGTTCTGTGTGCAGTACGTCAGTCCTTCTATCTGGGCATGGCGTGAGTCGCGTATCCATAATATTAAAGCGGCGACCAATTTGGTGCTATGCCTATTCCCGTTTGAGTTGCCAGTTTATGAGCGACATAACCATCCGGCGATCTGTGTGGGTCATCCATTACTACGAACCATTGATCAGAACCTGATCGATACGCCAATCAACCAACGTCGCAGTGAGCTCGTTTGGGACAATGATGGGTTGCAGCAGTTTTTTATTGAACGCTTTGATGATGTGAGTCAGCTTATTTGTGTGATGCCAGGCTCTAGGCGCGGTGAAATTACAGCGATTCTGCCACTGATGCTTGATGGTATCCAAAAGTTAATCCTGTTAGATCCTAAGCTGTGCTTTATCATTCCAACGGTCGATCAAAACCATCAATATATTGTGCAAGAGGTGATCGACCAACGCTCAGAGCAGCTGCGTGCAGCAATTGTAGTGGTCTACGATGATACCCAGCCAGAATTTAGCCAACATGCCATGGCGGCATCAGATATCGTGATGCTGGCATCTGGGACAGCAACGCTGGAGGCAATGCTGCTTGAACGGCCGATGGTAGTGGTCTATCAATTAAATCAGTTGACTTACCAAATAGCCAAGCGTCTGGTAAAAGTGCCATATGTGGCATTGCCTAATATATTGGCTAATGCACCGATTGTGCCTGAGCTGATTCAAGAGCAGGCGAGCGGTGACAATATCTGCCGTACCGTGATGCGATTGCTGCAACCACGCGCTTATGCTGAGCAATTACACGACTTACTAGTGACAAAGCAGTCGCTACAACAGCAAAGCAACCATGAGCCTGCAAACAGCGTGATTGAACAGTGGTTTATCCAAAATACCGATACCATTAATTCCAATTAAACAAGAAAGACCTTTTAATATTATGCATATCAACCAACATACAGAAAGCTCAGTTCAAACGATTGACATCAATATTGAGCATATTGATGTGAAAGGACAATATATACAGTTAGCAGCGCCCATACGTTTATATGGGCAAATGAATACCGCTGAGCTGCTTACCCAATATCTCAGTTATGATAACCAAGAGACAGAGCAGTCAATACTGCAAATCGGCGTTGATGAAGCAGGACGTGGGCCATTACTAGGTAGTGTCAATGTGGCGGCGGCAATATTACCTGCGACCTGGTCAGGATTGATTGAGGAACAACCGCTCAAAGACACGCCGTTATCGATACTGACAGATTCCAAACAACTGAGTGAAAAAAAGCGCGATATCCTTTATCCATTGGTTCAGCAGCATGCTATCGGTTATATCATCGCTGATATACCAGCAGCAGTAATCGATCAAGTGAATATCTTGCAGGCAACAATGCTTGGTATGCGCTTATGTACCGAATCGTTGCTAGAAGTGATTTTTAAAAGCTTTTCGACCGCGGAAAATGCTAAAAGTACGTCGCTCAATCAATTTAAAGTCGAAGTACTATTTGATGGAAATCGTTGTCCTGACTTGAATTATGATAGCTTTAAAAAGTTAGAGGTAGCGCCATTTGCGATTGATTGCCAAGCGTGGGTAAAAGGCGATGCGCGTCATACTAGTATTGCAGCGGCCAGTATATTGGCAAAAGTAAGTCGTGATGAATCGATGTATACACTGGATGCTCAATATCCGGAATACGGTATTGCTAAACACAAAGGCTATCCGACGCGCGCACACATGGAAGCAATTGAAAAACATGGTATCTTGCCAACGCATAGACGTAGTTTTGCACCAGTAAGAAAAGCGCTAGAAATACAGTAGCTATAAAAGAAGTAGATAAAAAGCTGATTTCTAATATGCATTATCTCGTTTTAAAGATATGATGGGGTCAGCTTTGATATTTTGGTTGACGATAAAACATTAGAGCAGCAGTCATTTACGTTTACTACTGGTAAGGTAAATTACTGATAAGTATCTAATACTTTCTAAATATTTATCGTAAAAAAGAAGGTCTGAACCAGTGATATGATTCAGACCTTCTTTTTATGTAATAATTTTTTGCATAATAACTTTGACTACCTTTGTGCAATACTAGGAATGTGGCCTAAAACGATGAATTAGGCTGTTTTAAAAAGTTCTTTTCATCCTCAGTTGATTTGCGCCCTAGTACCTCGTTGCGATGTGGATATCGCCCGAATTGATCGATGATTTGTTTGTGACGATGTTCAAAATCTAATGTATTTGCATCATCTAATTGCTCAAATAGCGGTAGATAACGCTTATGAATCATGGCCGACTCGGAGTGCATAAACGGTATGATAATAAATCTACGCCATTGCATCGGTAGCGTATCAAAATAAGGCTGTTGAATGGCTTCTTGGGCGAGTGCTAATGCCATACCGTCTTGCGCAAATGCACTTGCTTGTCCGCGACATAAATTGCGTGAAAACTGATCCAGCACAATAATTTCTGCCAAGCGTCCTGCCAACGCCGTTATCGAGCTATTACCATCTAATGAGGACTCTGCGATACGCCAAGTGACACATTCACCTTGTTTCGCTGCGTGCCAAATATCACCAAACTTATCCTGTATTTGCTTATCAAAACGATCGCTTTTTTCAAACCAGTACGCCTCATTGTTTTTATCAAACCAAAAATCCAACACGGCACGCGCATCAGGATCTAGATAAGTCAAATCTATGTTTTTCGGATCCAATTGTGATGAATGGGATCGACTGGCTGAGGTGGAATAATCGGTTGAGAGTGCCATAAGATATTCTAATTATGATGAATTTAGTCTACTATAGCGCAAATATTTATATCTGTCTGTCAAGATACCAACAGCAGAGTGTCTATTAGGTAATCTATTATGAATGCAAAAAATCTAGAGAATTCTATCAACGCGACATTGCCACCAACGCCTTACTACGTGCTTGATGAAGCGGCCATCGTCGCTAATATGAAAATCATCGCTAGGCTATGTGAGCTGTCTGGTGCAAAAGCATTATTGGCACTAAAATGCTTTGCCACATGGGGTGTTTTTGATGTGATGCAGCCTTATCTGCATGGCACGACTTCGTCTTCACTTAATGAAGTGAGATTGGGCTATGAAACCTTTGGTAATAACGATGATGCCAGTAGCAGCGATAAAAAAGAAACGCATGCTTATAGCGTCGCCTATAGTGCAGATGAAATCCCTGAAGTACTGAACTATGCGGATAAAATAATCTTTAACTCAATCTCACAGCTCAACGCTTTTAAAGCGCAAGCCGCCGCGCAAAATATACCTGTAGGTCTACGACTCAACCCTAAGACCAGCAACTCATCGTTTTTGATTGCTGATCCTGCGCGTCCATTTAGCCGTCTTGGTGAGCATGATAAAGATAAAATCGCAGCAGTACTTGGCGATATCACTGGCGTCATGATTCATAACAATTGTGAAAATGACAGTTTTGAAGCCTTTAGCGAAAGCTTGGCTGATATCGAAGAAAGATTTGGTGATATCTTAGCGCAGCTTGAATGGGTGAGCTTGGGCGGTGGTATCCACTTTATCGCGCCTGATTATCCATTAGAGAAGCTAGCTGCACGTTTGAAAGCCTTTAGCGAAACCTATGGCGTGCAAGTGTATCTTGAGCCAGGTGAAGCCAGTATTCACGGTGCGGGCACGTTGGTGACTACTGTGCTAGATACCATGCATAACGAAAAAAACCTAGCCGTCGTTGATGCTTCGATTGAAGCACATATGCTCGACTTGCTTATCTATCGTGAGTCAGCACCGATTGCTGCGATTAACCATACAGCTGCCGATATTGCGCCTATTGGCAATCCTGCAGAAGCTGCACCGTCTGAGGCGAATGCTGAGTCAGCAGACCATACCATTATCTATGGTCGTTCTTGTTTGGCAGGTGATATCTTTGGTGAGTATGCGTTACCGAATAATCTTCAGATAGGTGATAAGATTGCCTTTGGCAATGCTGCCGGCTATACGATGGTCAAGAAAAACTGGTTCAACGGTGTCAACATGCCAGCGATAGTCATCCACCGTTTGGATGGCAGTATCGATATCCAGCGTGAGTTTGATTATCAAGATTATAAAGCCAGCTTGTCTTAACGGGATACTTTCAAGACTTTTCTACATTAGAAAACAAAGGCTTAGTCTTAATAATGGGTAATTTTAAGGTATCTGCTATTGATACATTATTTTTTAGCGATAAGGGAATAAAAATTGTTATAATCGCGTCGGGCAAATAATGGAGTATTATTTGCCCGACGGGTGCGTGGGTTTTCCTCGGTCTTCCTTTTTAATTCACGCATATCATTCACTCGTTTCTGTTTTGCATAGCCGCTATCAATGGTATCGACAGGGACACAAAGGAGGATTGTTCATTGAACACAAACCAACAAGCTAAGCCCAACAAAAAAGACGTACTGATCATCGGAGCAGGCGGTGTCGCTCAAGTAGTCGCGCATAAATGTGCGATGCACAATGATGTACTTGGCGAGATTCATATCGCCTCACGTACCAAAGACAAATGCGATGCCATCGCCCAAAGTGTAAAAGAAAAAGACAGCTTTAAGCAGGCTGCGGTCTTGCATACGCATCAAGTCGATGCGATGGACAGCCAAGCACTCGTGCAGCTGATACAAGACACCGGAATACAAATAGTCATCAATGTTGGTTCGGCATTTATCAATATGACCGTACTAGAAGCCTGCATTGAGACAGGTACTGCCTACATAGATACGGCTATTCATGAAGACCCACGTAAGATTTGTGAGATACCGCCGTGGTACAACAACTATGAGTGGCAACGTAAAGAGCGCTGTGCAGACAACAATGTTACGGCCATTTTAGGTGCAGGGTTTGATCCTGGTATGGTCAACGCCTACGCGCGTCTTGGCTATGACATGATGGATGCAGGATCTGTGACGGATATCGATATCATTGATATCAATGCGGGCAGCCATGGCAAATACTTTGCGACCAACTTTGACCCAGAGATTAACTTCCGTGAGTTCACCGGTACGGTTTACTCTTGGCAAGACAGCAAGTGGCAGTCTAACAAAATGTTTGAAGTTAAACGTACGGACGACTTGCCAGTTGTAGGTGTGCAAAACAGCTATCTAAGCGGTCATGATGAAGTGCATTCATTGTCAGCTAACTTAGATGTACCAAACATTCGCTTTTGGATGGGCTTTGGTGAGCATTACATCAATGTCTTCACTGTCCTACAGAGCTTAGGATTGCTATCTGAGCAGCCAGTGATGACTGCTGAAGGCCAAGAAGTTGTGCCACTAAAAGTCGTTAAAGCGGTACTGCCAGATCCAAGCTCGCTTGCACCGAACTATACAGGCAAGACCTGCATTGGTGATAAAGTCAAAGGCAAAATCAATGGCGTTGAGACTGAAGTATTTATCTACAATGTCTCAGATCATAAAGATGCTTACAATGAAGTGGGTAGCCAAGGTATATCGTATACCGCAGGCGTGCCACCTGTTGCTGCTGCGATACTGGTCGCAACTGGCGAATGGGATGCAGGAAAAATGGTCAATGTCGAAGAGCTAGATGCCAAGCCATTTATCAATCTACTAAATAAGATTGGTTTGCCAACGCGTATCAAAGATAGCGAAGGTGACAGAGCGCTTGAGTTTGATATTTAGTTAGTCATTATATCT
Organism: Psychrobacter sp. Ps1; assembly: GCF_022129425.1. Lineage (NCBI taxonomy): Bacteria > Pseudomonadati > Pseudomonadota > Gammaproteobacteria > Moraxellales > Moraxellaceae > Psychrobacter > Psychrobacter sp. Ps1. The sequence goes on from NZ_JADQAN010000001.1 coordinate 126,999, forward strand.
ATTCTAAAAGCCCATCTGACTTTAATTGAGTCAGGTGGGTTTTTTATTTTATAAAGGAAAAATAAATTGTCATTGTCTATTTAATTATACAGAATAAATTATCAAACGATAATGATTTTCAATATCATCTATATTAAAAATAAGGTAGTATTTCACTTTTGTATCATTCGCTAGACATTCTGTAAAGGTAGAAATTAGATGTTTGTCAGTGAATAAATGAGGGAGTAGTGAATGAGATACATACGATTTCTTCCTAAGAAGAAATGGGCCATAGCAGGCTTTACCTTTTTATTATATTCGGCGTCATTTCCTGCATTTGGTTCGGAGGCAACGATGCTAACGATTGAAAGTCCCTTGAAAGGCGATTTAAATCATTCCAACAGGGAAAACGCTGATATCAAGCCACAGCATAAGTCATTAGATTTTAGCGTTCCTTGCGATACAGGCGATTATCTAACCGGATATGTTGAGAGTGATAGAAGTATGATGACGCTAGATGTTATCGATGCCACAGGAAAAGTATCGCGCCGTTTGATTGATAATAAAAGTGGCAAACAACACTTCTATTCAGTAGCCGAAAACTGTGCAGAGACCTGGCGACTGTCTGGCTCAGGTGCTTATCAGATAGTGCTCGAACAACGTGTTAGTTTAGCAGAGCAAGATTTAAAAGGTTCTTTAGGAAATTCTCTAGACAGTTCTGACACGTTACTCAGCCCCAGAGTATCGGCATTACTTGAGTCATTGCAGAAAGGGCAGAGTACAGATCGCTTTTGGGCGGAAGTGGAAGTATTAGGTACACCGCTGATTGAAGACACAGCTTTGGGCACTGTGATGACGTTTTTAGCGCGAGGAGACTATCGCAATGTCAAGTTAATGGGTGGCCCGTCCACCAATCATGATGCATTGCAACGATTGGTAGACTCTGATACATGGTACAAAAGCTTTATTGTGCCAAACAACACGCACTTATCCTATCAGATTGCTCCCAATACCCCTGAGCCACCTCTGTCTGAGTTTGCTCGTAGAGTCGCCATAAAAGCCGTGGCTCAAGCCGATCCTTATAATCACCATTCATGGCCACGTTCAGCCACTGATAAGTACACAACCAAATCTACTATTACGTTAAAAGACGCACCAAATAGGCGTTGGATAAAAAGACAGGCAGAGGTTCCCAAAGGAGAGTTGTCTACCTTTAAATTTACCAATAGTACATTGGACAATACTCGCGATATCACCATTTACTCCCCAACTGTTAATAACAACAAGGAGAATAGTAAAGATGATGCGGTGCTGTTATATATCTTTGATGCGGAAGCCTATATTGATACGGTTGGATTGCCCACGATTTTAGATAATTTGATTGCAGAAGGTAAGGTTCCACCAGTGACAGCGGTGTTTATTAGCAATCCTGATAATGATGCCCGTGCACGTGAATTACCTGCCAACCCAATGTTTGCAGATGTATTGGCCAATGAGTTAGTACCACAAATAAATAAACGATTGCCAGTAGCGATACCAACGGATAGAACGGTCATTGCAGGGTCAAGTTATGGCGGTTTAGCAGCGACGACTATCGCACTACGTCACCCCGACATATTTGGCAATGTTATCTCTATGTCTGGGTCTTACTGGTGGCATCCAAAAGATCAGACAGCAGAAGATAAACACTTCGTAGCGTCTGAGGTAATAAAAATGGATAAGGCACCCGTTCGTTTCTTTTTGAGCGCAGGCGTGTTTGAAACGGCTCGTGGTAAAAGTGGTAGCAACGGTATATTGGGAACCAATCGTCATCTGCGAGACGTTTTATTGGCAAAAAGGTACGATACACATTATCAAGAGTATGCTGCAGGACATGATTACTTTGCTTGGCGAGGAATCATAGGAGATGGTTTGGTATCGCTTTTTCCGTCTAAGGAAAAGAAGTAATATCTCTTTTATTTAAACTAGCGCTAATGTTTAGCCTTTTACTACTAAATAAAATGATAGTGACTGAGTATTCATACTCTAACTTCTAATTTTCTATATAAAGTATTTTTTTAAAACCAACCTGCTAACAAGTAGCAAGTTGGTTTTAAATCGATTGTCATTAATTAGGATTATAATTTCTCAACGCCGCAATACGGTCATCAAGAGTGGGGTGTGAGCGGAATAGGTTTGCAATACTAAAGCCTTGAGTTTGCCCAGACGAGATTGCAAACGCTTTCATGCTCTCAGGCATTTGGTCAGGACGCTGTGCAGAGGGACGCAACGCATCAAGCGCACTGATCATTTTTTCGCGGCTGGCCAATTTTGCGCCCATTTGATCCGCACGGAATTCACGTAAGCGTGAGAACCACATCACGATGGCAGACGCCAAAAACCCAAGTAAGATATCCATTACAATACTAGTGATAAAGTACCCAATACCTGGGCGATCACTGGTGTTTTTGAACACAGTACGGTCAACGAAACTGCCGACAATGCGTGCAAAGAACATTACAAACGCATTGACTACGCCTTGAATGAGGGCAAGGGTTACCATATCACCGTTAGCCACATGGCCAATCTCATGCGCCAGTACCGCTTCGACTTCATCTTGATTCATATTTTGTAGTAGACCAGACGAAACCGCTACTAGGGCTTTATTTTTATTCCAGCCAGTCGCAAAAGCATTTGGCTGCGAATTATTAAAAATACCAACCTCAGGCATACCGATATTTACGGCTCGCGCTTGTTTGGCGACTGTATCAACTAACCATTGCTCAGTAGCGGTGCGTGGTGATTCTATGACTACTGTACCAGTGGATCTTTTAGCCATCCACTTCGATATAAATAGCGACACCATCGAGCCAACCATACCGTAGATGCCACACATAACGGCAAGGCTAATGTAGTTAAGACCACCTGCGCTGTGCACGCCGCCAATCCCAAAAAACCTCGATAAAATACCAAACACAATGCTAAATACCACAATCACTGCTAAGTTGGTTAATAAAAATAATCCAATACGCATCATGATGCTAACTTCCTATTTACAATGTCGGTATGGCCTCGATAGACGGTTATCTAAGAGGTTTGTTTGTTATGATAGATTTTACTGTGATTTTGACTGTAATGTTAGAAAAAATAGCTTTTTATAGGTGGTGACAGAGATGGGATGATTATTTTGGGGAATGCCGTACAATACCTGGCTGGTTTTAGCAGATTAGAAAAGTAGTAGATGAGGAGTGGTAAGTTTTGACAGAATTAAAGACGGTTGGGTTATTTGCGCTTACTGCATTGGCTGAGATTGCAGGATGTTATCTGCCTTATCTGTGGCTGCGAGAAGGCAAGTCAATCTGGCTACTGATACCTGGTGCGCTGAGTTTGGTCGCGTTTGTTTGGCTGCTGTCATTACACCCAACTGCTGCGGGCAGGGTCTATGCTGCATATGGTGGCGTTTATATATGTATGGCGATTTTATGGTTGTGGACGGTCAATGGTATACGACCAACCATGTGGGACATAGTGGGTTCGATAGTGGCGTTGCTGGGAATGGCGATTATTATGTTTGCTCCGCGCGGAGCTTAATTAAAGACAGTGCTTAGCTAAAGGCCAATGACGAACCAAAAAAAATACCAATCGAACGGTTACGTCAGATTAGCATATTGATGTATTGATTATTAATGTTTGCCTAGGATGCTACCGTTGTCGTCTTTCTTGGCTTGTTTGGCAGCTTTCTTCTCTTTAGCAGTCAAAAGGGGCTTTTTCTTAACGTTCTTCTTACTATCTTGACCTTTGCTCATCATCGTTTCCTTTTTTACAGCACACTACTCATTACGCAAAGTTAAGCGAATTCAAGACAGTGTGAATACAGCTAACATAGCTGTTTACTTAATAGAGTATAGGCTTAAGCTTTAGTAATAGATAGCGCTCGCACAATTCCTCTACGATTCAATTATCGTTCAAATTCTTTATGTTTACGGTTAGTCCTAGTTTACCAATTGATTCGTTCAATCAATCATTATATTAATAAGTGCTTACTTACGGATACATGGCGATTTGCTATAATGAGCCATAAACCGATTCATAAACGCGGCAAACTCTTATTTATTAACATTTAGCACCATAGTGCTTACTGTTTTGGTCAAATTATTATGCGTATTCGTAAACTGTTCAAATTTGAAAATGCTCACATCGTTCGTAATTGTAGTTCTGAGCGTTGTAAGCATTCGATTCATGGTCACAGCTATCAGATTGAGCTGATCCTTGAGGCCACTCGTTTAGACCATGGGCAAATGGTTTATGACTTTGGCCTACTAAAATCTTCTATCAAAGACATTATCGATAGCTTTGATCATGCCATTTGCTTTTGGAACAAAGATGATCCTGAGTATGTCGCAGCGTGTAAGAAATTTAGCGCACGTTGGATCAGCCTACCAGTTTCGCCATCGGCAGAGCAGTTTTCACGAGTGATATTCTTTTGGGCACAAGAAATACTACGTCAGACACAAATGCAAAATGGTGAAGCAGATGTCAGCGTGTACTCAGTGATTGCCCATGAGACGGCGACAGGGTATGCGCAGTGTTTTGCTGATGATGTTGCAAACGATCAAATGGGTAAACTAGTTCTAGAAGATTTTGAATTCAGTGAGCAGGTTCGTGCTGAGTGGACTGACTCTGAGCTGTATGCCAAGCTGATTCGCGGTGAAAGCTTTACCAATCCAACCGTGACCATGCAGGTTCAGACAGAGCAAGTACAAGCAGGTTCAGTCTGATGTGTGATGGTCAATCTATAGAAAATAGCAAATACCTAAAGACTCTGATATTAAACTCTGAGCAAGATACTCAAGCATTGGCTGAGCAATTAGCGACCTTGTCACTGACAGGTAGCGTGTGGCTGGCAGGTGACTTGGGCGCTGGTAAAACGACACTAACGCGTTATTGGTTACAAGCGCTTGGTCATACAGGTGCGGTGAAAAGCCCAACCTATACCTTGGTTGAGCCCTACAGTATTCAGCGAAAGGATGGTTCGATCAAGCCGGTTTATCATGCAGATTTATATCGTCTGCAAGATCCAGAAGAGCTGTCTTTTATTGGGTTTGATGAGTATCTTGATGAGCCTGAAGCATTGGTCATTATCGAATGGGCTAGCCGAGCTGATAGCTATCTTCCACCGCCTACGTTATTCATCGATATGACCCAAAGTGTAAGCGATGATAACGACACTGAAGCTCGCCAAGTGCATTTGAGAGTGTCAAAGGCAGGTCAAGCGCAGGGCTTGGATCTATCGCAACTTACCATCTAAATGAATATCTGAATTACACCAATCGCTACCTTCCAAGAATATGACATCTATCCATGCCAGATAATCATCCTAATACCCGCATCAAAAAACTATCGCCGTTGCTAATCAATCAATTAGCAGCAGGTGAGGTGGTGACGCGTCCAGCAGCGGTAGTCAAAGAGCTGCTGGAAAATGCCATCGATGCAGGTGCGACCAGTATTGAGGTGCGCATCACTCAAGGCGGTATGGGCTTGATTGAAGTGGTTGATAATGGGGTCGGTATTCATCCTGATGACATGGTCATGGCCATTACTCGTCATGCGACCAGTAAGGTTGCTGACGTTGCTAATCTGCATGGTATTACGACGTTGGGTTTTCGCGGTGAAGCGTTAGCGGCGATGGCTGCTGTCTCGCGTTTGACCTTAATCAGTAGTCATGATGAGAGCGGTATCGGTCGTCAATTACAGGTCGCTGGCGTATTAGATGACACACCGAAACTGTTACCAGTTGTCCATAACCGTGGTACCACGATTGTCGTAAAAGATTTGTATTTTAACGTGCCTGCCCGCCGTGGCAACCTAAAATCTATTGCTACTGAATTCGGTCATATCGAAACCATTGTCCGTGAAGTCGCACTGGCGCGTGCCGATGTTGCTTTGACACTTTTTCATGACAATAAACAGCGTCTATCATTATCTGCAAGTGCTACGAGTATTAGTGGTAATAATGACAATAATACCAGTCGCTTGCCACTGCCGCGGTTGGAACAAGCGACTGGTATGGCGTTGACAGATAATGCATTAGCAATATCGATAGACTTATCGAGTCTGGTGCATTCGTCTGTAGAATACGATGATAACAATGTTAATCAGGCAGCGATTAGTGGTTGGTTATGGCCGCTACATCATGAAAAAACTGATGTACCCAAGCTGATTTATGTAAATGGCAGACTGGTAAAAGAAGCATTGATTAGCAATCAAATACGTCAACTGGCACAAGGTGCGCAGCTAGCAGGTATGGGGTATGCACTGTACTTTGATTTACCAACCCAATGGTTAAATATCAATGTACACCCATCTAAACAACGTATCAAAATAAGTCCATTGAATAATATTATGGCGCACTTAGGCCATACAGTTCGTACGCAGTTGAAAACGATTGATGTAGCTAAGTTTGGATCTGAGTCTGCATCTGCGTCCGTAGCGATGACAGACGCTGATAGCCAATATATATCTGCGGAATTATCAAACGTAGATGCTTCTGAAAGTCGTTCGTCTGAAATGCCCATCTCAAGTAGTCAGTCTAGCAATAACCAAAGGCAGAATAATCGAGTAGAATCTACTAGACAGTCTTATCAGTCTACTGCAAACCAATCACTTTCATATAATCCTTCATTGCAAGAGTCAGCGCGATCTTATATCAATGAACGATCAGACCAAAGTAACAATAGTAACCACAGCACTTCACATTATTCTGATGGAGCAGCTACCTCTGCATCTTTACCAATTTGCTTAGATATCATTAACGATGTAGAAGCTGTTGACATGGACTTAAACACAGATGATAAAAAGCTACCTTGGCTATTATTTTATCACCAAGGGCAGTGTGTACTGATAAGTGCTAAAGATTGGCAGCTTAAAGTAAGCCAGTTATTTGAGTCACTTACCTCTAGTCAGCAAGTATTCAAAAAAGATAGATTGCCAAACAGTGCTACTGAGATTAATCAGCAACTTATAATGGTCAATACGCAAATGTCTGCGCAAGATTCAATGGTTTTTGTGAATGATCTTACTGAAATAATTATGAACAATGCTATTAAAGCGATAGATAGCCACCACTTAGTAAAGCTAATGCTATTCTGAGTATCTGAAAATAATTACAACATCTTAAAGCAATTAAACCAGTTGATATCTGAGTTATCCATATATTATGAAAGGCCACTTTATGCAACATTCGTCTGATAGCCTACCTCACAAACTGACGGATAACAGCGTGGTTTGTCTTATGGCACCAACCGCTAGTGGCAAAACGTCACTGGCGTATGAGCTATACGATACTGGCCGTTTTGAATTAATTTCTGTGGACTCAGCGCTGATATATCGTGACATGAACATTGGCACAGCCAAGCCAACAGCGGCTGAGCTGGCGCGTTATCCACATCATTTGGTCGATATCATTGATCCTATGCAAAGCTATAGCGTGGCTGAGTTTGTCAGTGATGTTGCTCGTCTCATTGACGAATGTCATAGAAATGGCAAGATACCATTATTAGTAGGCGGCACCATGATGTATTACATGGCGCTACTCGATGGGTTGTCTCCTGTGCCCGATAGCGATGACAGCGTACGCGCGCGAGTAGAGAAGTGGCGTCAAGAGGAAGGTATTAGCGCTCTATATGATTATTTGGGGAGTATAGATCCTATAAGCCATGCGCGTTTGAATGCTACTGATACTCAGCGTATCACGCGAGCAGTTGAAGTTTATCTACAGACAAATATTCCAATAAGTGACTGGCAGCGCAAGCCAAAGCAAGCCCTAGCCCACAACCCAGAGCAGCAGTGGCACGCGCTATCGGTAATGCCAGATCGTTCATGGCTACATAATCGTATCGAACAACGCCTAGATATCATGTGGAATGAAGGGCTAGTGGCTGAAGTCATAGACTTACTAAAAAAGTATCCGCTCACGCCTAATATGCCTTCGATGCGCTGTGTGGGTTACAGGCAAGTACTAGAATACTTGGTGCACATTGATCATCCGATATTTGATGAGACTCATCTGGATAAAAATCAATTTTATGAAGCTTTTGAAAAGCATATAGCTGTCAAGGAAGAAAAAGAAATTTCAGATAATGTTGCTCAGTCAGCTGCTCAACCAAACATGGCTAACCAAGAGACCGAGGCGCTTGCTTGTCAGGAAATGCAAAATAAGGCATTATATGCTACAAGACAGCTAGCAAAACGTCAGTACACGTGGCTGAGAAAGGTAATGCAACTGCCCAGTGCATCATCAAGTGGGATAGCAGACTCTGAGAGCGGGGCTGATGCTAGCAGTCGTATGATATTACAAACGTTTGAAACCATGGCCGAAGCACGAGAGTACTTGTCTTAAAGTGCAATGATAGCCAACACAATTAGTTTCAAAAATTGGCATAGATAGCTGTTATAATTTGGCTCAACGCGTTGAGCATTGTTATGATGTCTGGTTTATGAACTTTTGTAGACAGAAAGTATTAACGAAACAACTAGTTACTTAATTATTTACAATAATAACGTATTCGCGATAAAGTGGAATCACTTAAGAGCAATGAATATTTATTTAGATACGTTTTATAAAGAAAACACCTTATTGTATCTACCTTTTAGCCATTATAATTAAATTAACACTTAAAATAATTGGCACTCAAAACATAACTATATAATATTTAGGAGAGATTTCATGTCAAAAGGACAAACTTTACAAGATCCGTTCTTGAACTCGCTGCGCAAAGATCGCATTCCTGTCTCTATTTTTTTGGTAAATGGTATTAAATTACAAGGCCAAATTGAATCATTTGATCAATATGTTGTTCTCCTGAAAAACACAGTGAGCCAAATGGTATATAAACATGCCATTTCAACAGTTGTACCAGCACGTAACCCGCGTAGTAGTACGACGACAGGTACAAGTGCTCAGCCTCAGAGTGCAGCACCAACTGGATATCAAGGCGGTGGCTTTGAGCGTGGTAGCAACCCTGCTGCTGGCGGCTTTGAAGAACGTGGTTTTGCATCGAGTCGTAGTGGATTCAATCGTGGTGGTTTTAGCCAAGGTCAGGATCGCGGCTTTGAACGCGGTGGCTTTGGTCAAGGTCAAGAGCGCGGGTTTGAGCGTGGTGGTTTCGGTCAAGATCGTGGTTTTGATGCCACAGCAGATAATACAGGCTTCGAAGATAAGCCAAACGATGGTTCTAATGATAGCAACAGCTAAAGCACTGCATTAATCGAGCATGTGGTCTAAAAAAATATTAAGACATGATTTATTTGTTTAAAACCTGCTGATATAGTGGGTTTTTTTTGTATAGACAGCAGCAAGTTCTTTGTTCAGTATGAAGCACTATATTAGTGTAGATTTTGTAGACTATTACTAATATGAAACATAGTGTAGTAAAATAGCGTATTGATTCATTATAAAAATAGAGCGGATTCATGAGTGATACCAAAAACAACTTAACCCATGAGCAATTTATTACCACTGCTATCGAGGCCATTAACACAGAGATATCTGCGTTAGCACTACTAACAGAGCAGATTGACGACAGATTTGCCCAAGCATGTGACATCATCCTGACTTGTAAGGGTCGAGTGGTAGTTACAGGCATGGGTAAGTCAGGGCTGATTGGACGCAAGATTGCAGCGACCTTTGCCTCAACTGGTACGCCTGCTTTTTTTATGCATCCTGGTGAAGCGGGGCATGGTGATTTGGGGATGCTTGTGAAAGGTGATGTGCTGCTTGCTATTTCAAACTCAGGTGAGTCAGATGAAATCAAGATGCTACTGCCAGTTGTTAAACATCTAAATATCCCTCTTATCAGTATCAGTCGTGATAAGCGCGGTATGCTACCACGAGCAGCTGACATTGTATTAACGCTTGGTCAGTCGCAGGAGGCTTGTCCACTTAATCTAGCGCCTACCTCCAGTACGACGGCTACTTTAGCGCTCGGAGATGCGTTAGCGGTTGCTTTAGTACATGCACGTAATTTTACTTCTGAAGATTTTGCATTATCGCATCCTGCTGGTGCCTTGGGTCGTCAGCTATTGACGCGTGTCGAAGATTTGATGCATACCAATTCAGAAGACTTGCCTTTGATTCATCAGCAGGCCCCATTGCAACAAGCTTTGTTTACCATGTCTGCCGGACGATTGGGCATGACCGTAGTGACTGATGATAACAATAAGGTCGTCGGTGTGTTCACAGATGGTGACTTACGCCGAGGGTTAGAAAAAGGCATCGATCTACAAACGCCAATGCATGAAGTGATGGTCAGCAATCCACGCCATATTAGTAAAACGATGCGTGCGTCAGATGCGCTAAGTGTTATGAATGAAAGTGGTATTAGCCAGTTATTGATCATTGATAATGAAGATCGTTTAGAAGCTATTATTACCGTGCATGATTTGCTGCAAGCTGGGGTCAAATAAGGTTTGTGAGTTGCCGTTGAAATAGTTAAGCTATATAGAATAACGCTTCGAAAATAAATATTAAAAAGAGACAAATAATGCAGGACTTGATACAGAAAGCTGGACAAGTAAAACTATTGGTCATGGATGTTGATGGTATTTTATCCAATGGTCAAATTATCTATGATGCCAATGGTGTTGAGACCAAAGCGTTCTCCGTACAGGATGGTGTGGGTGTTAAGTCGTTAGCACGCTACGGTATTTTGACAGCCATTATTACCGGCCGTAGTAGTGCGATGGTGAATAAGCGAGCAGCAGAAATGGGTGTTAACCATGTGGTGCAAGGCCGTGATGATAAGCTTGTTGCGCTAAACGAGCTGCTATCTTCTCTAGATCCCGCCCTGAATATCACTGCTGCCGATTGTGCCTATATGGGCGATGATTTACCAGATATTAAAGCGATTCAAACAGTAGGGTTTGCGGCAACCGTCCCTAACGCGCATGCTGAAGTCATCAAGCGCAGTGACATGGTAACGACTCGTGCTGGCGGTACTGGTGCAGTGCGCGAGATATGTGATCTTATCTTAAAAGGTCATGGACATTATCAAGACTTTATCGCGCATTACACGCTTGATGAGGCGCAAACTCAGGATAAACAGTCGTGAATACACGTGTCTTAATTGTATTAGCCTTAATTATTGCCGGTATCGCGGGTTGGTTTTTTCAGCAGCAAGGCGACGTAACGCCGCCAGTCAATATTGAAACGACAGATGTCGATTATGAAGCCACTGATATCAAAGCTGTACAGACCAATGAACAAGGTGAAACCGAATACGAGCTTACCGCTGAGTCTTTGACGCATAATCCTGAGACCAATCAGGATGAAATGTCAGGCATTACCATGAATTGGGAACCATCTGCAGAGCAACGCTATCGTATTCAAGCGGGCAGTGCAGCTATTAGTCAACAGACAGGGGAGCTTAGTTTATCAGGTGGATTTACACTGGTGAGCGAAGGCAATAAGAGTACTCCTGATATCGAACCGATAAAAGTAACTGGTAGTACGCTAAAAGGTAATACGAAATCAGGCAAAGTATACAGTGACGCGCCTGTGAAAATCGAACAAGGCATGAATCGATTTGAAGCCTCTAGTATGACTGCCAATCTTGAGACAGGAGAGTACGAATTTGGCCAAGTGGCTGTTGCCTTTTCTCCATCTGAACGCCAAGATAAAGCATTATTCTAATCGAAGTACTTCTTATTTACTGTGTCAAAAAACAGCAGCTAGCATAAAGTTTGCAAATCCTACCACCTATTATGAAATGAGTTATTTATATGAAACTTAAATTTTTGCCTACTTTACGCGCATCATCACTCTGCTTGCACAAATTGCGCGCACTGCCAATGGTGATGTTATTGGCGCTACCGCTATATAGTCATGCATTGCCATCAGATTCTAATCAGCAGATCAAATTGCTAGCGGATAAAGCCACTTATAGTGAGCGTACCGGCGTGACCAGTTATGCAGGTAATGTCATTATTACTCAAGGTACGTTTAAGATGACGGCCGACAATATCACGGTCAATCTATCTCAGCAGCGTAGCATTAACTCAGCGGTAGCAACTGGCCGTCCAGCGACTATGCAGCAAGTAGTCACACAAGAAAAAGGCTTGGCAAAAGGGCAGGCTAACAAGATTGACTACAACGCAGTGTCTGGGATTATTACGCTAACTGGCAATGCAAAACTGGTTCAGAATGGTGCAAGCTTCGCTGGTAATGTTATCCGTTATAGCCTAAAAGCAGGTGATGTTGAAGCGACTGCTGGCGGCAATCAGCGCGTTGAACTGGTATTCCCGCCTAACAATGGTACAAACCAAAGTGGCGTACGTTAATCCAAATAAACAGGCTATGAGTAAATAAGTCTGCCTTTAGCAATGCTTAAATTTTGTGAAAGTAAGAGTAAGTTATGAGCGATGATAAAAATCTAGACCTATCGGCATCAAATACTAATACGGCGCCTGTCGCTCGATTGACTATGCAAAATCTAGGCAAGCGCTATGGAAAGCGTTGGGTGGTCAAAGACGTTTCATTTTCTGTAGAACAGGGTCAAGTTGTCGGATTGTTGGGGCCTAACGGTGCTGGTAAAACGACAAGCTTTTATATGGTGGTGGGACTGGTCAATATGGATAAGGGCCGTGTTACGCTAGGTAAAATGGATTTATCTAAATACGCAATGCACGAGCGTGCGCGTGCGGGTATCGGCTATCTACCACAAGAGGCATCAATCTTTCGTAAATTATCTATCGAAGATAATATCTTAGCTATCCTACAGACTCGTACAGAATTAAGTAAAGCTGAACAGCATCAAGAACTTGAAAAGTTGATTGGCGAGTTCCATTTAGAACATGTGCGCAAGTCTCAGGGTATGAGCGTATCAGGCGGTGAGCGTCGACGCTGTGAGATTGCGCGAGCATTGGCCGCTGATCCTAAGTTTATCTTATTGGATGAGCCTTTTGCAGGGGTAGATCCTATCTCTGTCGGTGATATCAAAGACGTTATTTTGACGCTTAAAAATCGCGGTATTGGCGTTTTAATCACCGATCATAATGTTCGAGATACATTGGCGATTTGTGAAAAGGCTTATATCGTATCAGAAGGCGCTATCATTGCAGAAGGCACTTCGGCTGAAGTGTTAGAAAATGATTTAGTGAAATCCGTTTATCTAGGTAAAGACTTTCAAGTATAAGTGAGAGCGTTAAGTTGCTTATCTCATACTCTATTTTATATAGTGCACTCAGAACAAAAAGATGCCGTTAAAGTAGAGTTGTGCTGGCATAGGTTTTCCTTACTTCCTCTGCATTTTGCCTTCAAAACGCTGCGTAAAGTTATACTAACAACTTTATATTTTCTAATTAACTAATAGAGCTGGTTAACACTATTCTATATAGAGCCTGTAAGCCAGTTACTACTTATATCTACAATTAACATCTCTACAATTAATATCATCCTCTTTCAAGTACAGCTTGTAAAACTAAAGGCTGACTTATCATGACAAATATTTTTGAATCAGCGCTTATAAAGCGTGACATTATTACCTTCATTATTCTCGATTGATCCTCTGAATAAGGCTTATAAGCTATGGCAAAAAATAAAAGCAGCTATGTCTGTCAGCATTGTGGCGCGCATTTTGGTAAATGGGCTGGACAGTGTACGGATTGCGGGGAATGGAATAGCTTGGTCGAAGCCCCAAATGTCAGCATGCCACATCACAATAAGAGCACTGCTAAGCCCAATAACGCTAGAGCTGCTACTCGTGGTACCAGTGCGCCAGCTGGTAACTATTCCGGTACTCACAGTGCTGTCATGCCGCTTAACGCAGTAAGTGTGACGCTCGACACACGCCTACCAACCGGTATCAGTGAGTTTGATCGCGTACTTGGCGGCGGCCTAGTGGCAGGTTCTGTGGTGCTGATCGGTGGTGATCCAGGTATTGGTAAATCAACGATTCTGCTACAAACGGCGACCAATATGGCACGGGCGGATTCACTAGCGGGTAGTGCATTATACGTGACGGGTGAAGAGTCACTTGCACAGGTGGCCATGCGAGCCAAACGTTTAGACTTGCCTGCTGATAGACTGCGTGTACTGGCCGAAACTAACGTAGAAACTATCTGCGCTGCATTAACGCAAGAGCAGCCAGCCATCGCTATTATTGATTCTATTCAGACTATCTATACGGACGCTATCAACTCTGCGCCAGGTGGTGTCAGTCAGATTAGAGAGTCTGCTGCGATTTTGACTCGCTATGCTAAGCAAACGGGAACGGCACTATTTTTAGTAGGACATGTGACCAAAGAAGGTACGCTAGCGGGTCCGCGAGTATTGGAGCATATGGTTGATACCGTGCTTTATTTTGAAGGCCAGTCTGACTCGCGTTTTCGTATGATTCGTGCGGTCAAGAATCGCTTTGGTGCGGTTAACGAACTGGGTATCTTTGGTATGACTGATATGGGGCTCAAAGAAGTCGCCAATCCATCAGCGATATTTTTAAGTCGTTATGACAAACCTGTTGCTGGGTCAGTTGTCATGGTCAGTCGTGAGGGAACAAGGCCGCTATTAGTAGAAGTGCAGGCCTTGGTAGATGATTCACAAGGCTCACCTAGAAGAATGGCGCTGGGTTTAGACTTCCAACGTTTATCCATGCTACTAGCAGTGATGCATCGTCACGGCGGAATACATACCAGTGGACAAGATGTCTATGTCAACGTCGTTGGTGGCGTCAAAGTCATAGAAACGGGATCTGATTTAGCCGTACTGTTGGCTTGTGCTTCAAGTATTAAAGAGAGGGCGTTACCATCTTCATTAGCAGTATTTGGTGAAGTGGGTCTATCGGGCGAGATACGCCCAGTACCTAACGGACAAGAACGCTTGAAAGAAGCGATGAAACATGGGTTTAAACATGCCATCATTCCAAAGGCCAATGCACCTGCTAAGGACGCGCCTCAGTTCAAAGGTATCAATGTGATTGCTGTTGAGCGTCTTGATGATGCCATCGAAAGCGCATTTGAGTTATAAGATATATGGAACTAATAGTACTTCGTTTTGAGTAGTTCAGTCGCTACTATTAGTTTGGAACGATAAATATAAACCATAAAAAAAGCCTAACTAATTATTAGTTAGGCTTTTTTTGCTATATAGGCTAGCAATATTATTGGTCTCTAAAACCGATACCTAAACCTAAGGTCCTGCAACGCGCTCGATAGCAACGTTACCCACACCTTTACTCGTAATACCGAGTTTTTTGGCAGCACCATAAGATAAGTCTAATACACGGTTACCATGGAATGGGCCACGATCGTTCACTTTTACCACGACACTTTTACCATTGGTCTTGTTAGTGACTTTGACATAGCAGTTTAATGGTAATGAGCGATGCGCTGCAGTTAAACCGTTCATGTCAAAAGTTTCGCCACTGGCAGTCTTGCGACCATGAAACTTACGACCATACCAAGACGCAAGACCAGTCTGCTTGAACTTACTGACAGAGTTAGAAGCAACAGCTGTTAAGCGCTCTAATACATCTTCATCATTGGTAACTTGTGTCGTATCATTGGCTAACAATGAGCTGCTAAGTGCCAATGAAGTCGGCTGACGGGCTGATTTTACCAAGCTTGATGCACCATCATGTTGACGGCTTAATTCACCAAGTACACGGTCAATGTGGGAGGCGTTATCTTGCGAAATCATAGCAAGTGTGGTCTTTGCTTCTACAGCATTTGCATTGGTAGCGACTGCAGAGCCAGCAAATAACATTGCTGACATTGTAAGTAAACCAGATAAACGCTTGTTCATAAATACCTCTATAACTTATACATCAAAACCTAACTCTAAATATTTTAGATTGAGCATGGCATTAATGTATTGTTTTCATATTGATTAATGCGTGGCTCTTATAGATATTAATATATGGTAATTTTTCATTTCATTATCATCAGTGTTCAGCAGAAGTAGAGCTAAAGTGACTGACGATACGCTCAAATGATAGTTAGCGATAAGCATTGAATACAAAGTCCAAAATCAGGACTGAGTGACAATGTCACTATATGTTGTATTTACATGATGTGCGATATACAAACTTCTTTAGAATGCTACGTTAATAAAAGGTTCAGAGGACATCGCGTATCGCTATGTTATCAAACCGTTAATTAAGTAGTGTATTTGAAAGTCTGGAATCTACAAGATGCTAACTATACGGCTACGCTACAACCTAAATATATTTAAATGCAAAGTTTATTAGTAGCTATGTACGGGTTATGTATCAGAGTACAGTAAAACGAGGTTAACGCAATTTTTTGTAAAAAACAAGGAATAAAATCTTTCTAGACTTATGGGTGGTTAACTAATATCGGAAATTGCGTCAATTTTCTAGTAAAAATATTGGGCGCTAAAACGAACAATTATTTCAGGTTTGTAACTATTATTATCTATACGAACATACATTATATAAAACCATTAAAATAAAAAGCCATAGCGCTAAGAATAAAACTCTTCTTCGCGCTATGGCTCATTGTCTTTTATCAAATCATTAGTAGTACAAAACAATTTATCTTAATGGTACTACCATAATCATCAGAACGACTTACTCGAAAGTTGATTTGTATAAAAAGTATCTGATACAAATTAGCCAGATTTATGTGTATGGATAGACATGAGCAAGCCAAATCCTGCCATCAGAGTCACGATAGCCGTACCCCCATAACTAATAAATGGTAGTGGAACACCTACGACAGGCAAAATGCCGCCAACCATGCCGACATTGACGAATATATAAACAAAGAAAGACATAGCGATAGCACCAGCCAACAATCTACTATAAACATCAGGATGAGTGAAAGCGATATATAAGGCGCGTGAAAGAAGGCAGAAATAAATGAACATCAGTAGCATCACACCGAGTAAACCAAACTCTTCGGAGAAGGCGGCAATAATAAAGTCAGTATGGCCTTCTGGTAGGAAATGTAGGTGTGATTGCGTGCCTTCTAGATAGCCTTTTCCAGTAAGACCACCAGAGCCAATGGCTGTCTTTGATTGAATGATGTTCCACCCAGCGCCTTGCACATCTGCTTCAGGGTTAAGGAGTGTCAATACTCGCGTACGCTGATAGTCGTGGAGTAAAAAGTTCCAAGCAAAAGCAATAAACGGTACAGCCAAAATTACAGCAGCAGAAATCAATCGCCACGAGAGGCCTGCTAAGAAAAGCACAAATATGCCGCTAGCAGCGACCAGTAACGACGTACCAAGATCAGGCTCTTTAGCAATTAATAGCACCGGTACAATGATCAATGCTAAGGTAATAGCAATGCTAGATGCTGACGGTGGCAAATCACGCTTAGACAAAAACCAAGCACACATCATTGGCATACCAAGCTTCATAAACTCTGAAGGCTGCACACTACCGAACCCAGGCAAATTGATCCAGCGCTGAGCACCCATACGTACTTCACCGATAATATCTACCAATACCAATAATATAAGTCCTAAGACATAAAATATGGGCGTAAAAGTACGATAGAGACTGGGCGGTATCTGCGCCATGGTAAACATTACCGCGAATGCCACTCCATAACTGACCATTTGGCGAATAACCATACCAATATCTTGGCTGGCGGCGCTGTATAGAATCGTCAGACCAATACAACAAACCGTCAATAACAGTAAAGTTAACCATGGGTCGATATGAATACGTTGCCATAGTGTCGGTGCGTGACCTTGACCCAAATGATGGCTTTGACGTGAAAAACGATATTGCGGGTTAGAAGACATAGGCAGAATTTGGCTAACAATTGGTGTAGGAGGGAAGTACTAACTAAATTATCTCATTGTAAATAATGATGAGAAGCGTACTTAAAAGTACCGACTTTAATAAAAGTATGCGAGCACGCGATGGCTATATCATTCACAAATAATAATAAAGTCACTCAATTATAAAAGTTGTAAGGATAAGTGTTAATTATCAATATTGGACTTCAAATTAGAAGCGATAGTTTAGCCTGCTTGTTGAAAATTTGATAGTATCGATAAAACGTTTTTAGCGGTAGTTTATTGCAATGATAAAATCAAAAATCCATGCGTATAGGCAAATTTGCCAACCTATTATCACCCTTATCCTATGTGCTGGCAGTGTCAGTGCTCATGCCGTTATCATCAGTGATGATAGTGAACGCCGTATTCAAATACGTCAAAGTAGCAGTACAAGCAATAACAGTAATGCGTATATAACGCCCTCTACTAACAGCTCAAATCAGCGTCCTGGTGTTACCATGTTGAGTGGTGCGAACGCATCAAATAGCGACAGTATGCAAAACTTGATTGTACAAAAACAGCGTGATTTCGAGATTGATGCTAGGTTGTCCATTGAAGAAAACAAACGTGTGAATGTAGTGAGACGCGGTACTACTTATAGTACAGCAAACAACACCTATAATGGTGCTTATAACGATTCTATGAATATGGACTTTAATGCATGGTTAAATAGCAATAGTTATCGTGCCAGACAAGTAGCAGAGTATGAACGCTATCTTAGCGCACGAGTCGGATCACAGAATGTACCGCCATTGTCTCAACTGCTGACGACTGCCCGTAGTTGGAGTAAATGTGGGTATGAGCCGTATCAATTGCCGCCTCAAGAACTATGGTCTAACATTGTACCAACATTACGCCTTTATAGTGAGTTGAAAAACCAAGGCATTTTACCACTCAGCAGTGAGATACGTTCGGTATATCGTAACCCAGGTTTGAACGATTGTGCAGGCGGGGCAGACGGTAGTAAGCATATGAATGCAAGTGCTATCGATATCTGGGTACCTGAGTATGAAGACAATCTATGGCGCTTGAGTACCATGCATGATGGCTTATGCCAGTTTTGGCAGTATCAAGGACAGCCTTATAACTTTGGCTTAGGATTATATGCGACAGGGGCTATTCATTTAGATACTGATGGTTATCGTAAGTGGGGGTTCAATCACGCTAGTAGTTCCTCTTCTTGCCGCTATTAATTGATTTATTAAGAATCGAGAATTCAAATAATTATAAAGTTAGCCGAGATAACGCTAGATATATATTCATTTTTATATATACTATTCCGGTGTTTACTAAAAATAATAATTTTGTAGTTATTTGGTAGGATTCATAGGATAGATGCATGAGTTCATTGAAAATTTGTTTGGTCTTTAAAAACTATGCTTTAATAATATCTGTTATCAATCGCCTTTATATTTTCATGGCTTATAAAGAAAACCACCAAATTTACTTTAAGCGAAAACTATGAAAAATCAGCGCTCGACAATGAAAAACTATCATAAATTAAATAACGAGAAGCAAAGTTTTTTGCACTCGAACTATAAGTATGGCGCTTTGTTTACTTCTGCACTTATGTCGGTATTATTGATTAATGCGTGTAGTACAGAGATGTCCTATGAAAACAATATGATAGTGACGGATAAAGCTGATAGACATATACAAAGCTCTAAAGAGATAGAAGATAGTATCAAGAACTCTTATGCTCGTTTAGCCTCTAAGCGCTCTGATGTCTGTCCAAAATTAATTCAAGAAGAAACAGGTAATCAGGTTATCGAACGTATATCAGAGGTCATGGTAAATGACTACTGTGATTATTTCTTATATCCGCGAGAGGGTCAGCGCCTCAATGTTAAAGTAGATAACCGTCAAATAGAAGCGCTATTAATTGTGCCGACGCTACATAACTTTGCCAATGGTAATTATAAAGTGACGTCTTATGATAAGCATGTTATCCGTTTGAGCTATAACGGGGCTACCCATAAGCCTGAGCATTTTGTCTATGATGTTACGCTAAAAATTTCTGATGCCAAGTATTCTTAATACTAAGCATTCCTAATATTTCACTTCTTATTTAAAGATTATAGCCGTTCAAATATTAATGGACATATTATGAGTAGTATTTTTTACCATTTATAATACGTCCATTGGATTGATAACGCTTATTTCTAATATTGCTTCCTAGCGATTTATTTCTTACTGGTTTTTTCTACCACTTTCTTTTCTTTCCAAGGATCTTCTTGCCCAACCGTAACTATTAAAAAGTTATCAGGCTTTAGCGTATCTCGCATGGTTTGATTGACCTCTGAAAGTGTGACTTGATCAATGCGATTGGTATAGTCAGCTAAGTAATTATTCGGTAATTGGTAAAAATTCATCATTCCAAGTAAGCTATTGATACCTACATTGCTCGCAAATCCCATCGGGAAGCTATTTTTCAGATTATCTGTAGTTAAGCGCATCTCCTCAGTGGTGATACCCTTGTCCAGCGTCTCATTGATAACCGCTAAGCTTGCATCAATGGCCGCACGCGCCTTGTCATTACGTGTTGAAAAACCAATCTGGTAGGGACCTCGAGAGAGCATCGGATTCATCGATCCCGAGATTCCATAAGTATAGCCGAGGTTCTGTCTTACCTCCGTCATTAGTCGCGCATTAAAGTCACTGCCTGCCATGACTTCGTTTCCAACAGCAAAGTTGGTCTGCTGCTGCTGTGCTATTGGGTCGGTAGCTCGTTTGCTACCTAGCTGTCCCATGAGTACAGTGGTTTGAGTGCTTGGGAATGGAATATGAACGTGCTGCGCTTTGGTAAGCGGTTTCGGCTCAGGTAAATCAGTGGCAGCTTGGCCGGTAGGCAATTTAGCAGTGATGTCTTCTGCCAGTTTTTTGGCTTGTTCTAATGTCAGGTTGCCTGTCATAGCAACAGACGCGTTTGCTGCTACCAGATATTTGTTTTTAAAGTCTATCAGTTGTTGTTTCTCAATCGTAGGAACGCTTTCTAGCGTGCCGACTGATGGATGCGCGTAAGGGTGAGTACCGTACAAAGCATCATTGAAAGCGATACTTGCTAGGCTATTGGGATCTTGTTTTTGTTGCTGCAGGCCTACCAACAGTCTTGCTTTATTGCGAGCTAGAACTTGCTCGTCAAACGTAGGCTCACTTACCATCTGTGTCATTAAGTCAATGGCTGGCAGGAGATGCTTATCATCAGATAGGCTACGCAGTGAAACAATAAACATATCCTTATAGGCGCTACTGCTTAGATTGATGCCCAACGTTTCCACTGCACGAGTAAATGCATTTTCATCTAGGCTTTTTGAGCCCTGTTCGAGCATCGTCGCTGTCATATTCGCAATACCAAAACCATCCTTTTTGATACTACCATCACGCGCGCTACCAGCATTAAAACGCAAATCAACATCGACAATTGGCAAGGTGGTCGTTTGTACAAACATAACAGGTACGCCAGACTTGGTCTTAAACTGTTGAATGGTCGGTACGGTGACTTTTAAAGGTTTGTCATCGGCTAAGCTGGTCAGTTTAGATAGAGCAGCAATTGGCGCACTTGCATCGACTGCAGCAGGTGAGCGGTAATCTTCAGCAGCTGTTGTATCAGCTTGAGCAGTAGTAGCCAAGATACCAAAAGCAAAAATTACGCTAGCACTGAGATAAGATCCCTTTTTAGATGCGATAGTGCTTCTTATAGAGGATGAAGCAGCCTTAAAAAATTCTTGTTTTGCTTTAGAGTCGTATTTATTCTGAATCATGAGTTTCTTCTTATTAAGAATACGGTGTTATGGCCATTTTTATGAGACGTTTGATAATATATAGCGACTATTTCGCTAGGGTTCTATTGTCTTTAGGTGGCACGACATGCATCACCGTTAAGTTGTCCTTGACCAAATATTTTTTACTAGCAGCCTGAATATCAGCCACACTGATACCATCGAGCTTAGTTGGCAGTTTAGCAAGCAGTCTGTCATCTAGACCGATAGATTGTAACGAGCCTATCATACGTGCTTGTCCTTCCATGCTGTCTTGTGCATAAATCAAACCAGTAACCGTATTGGTCTTGGCGCGACTGATCTCGTCATCGGCAATAGGATCGGTTTTTAGCTTTTCTATTTCCGAAGTTATAGCTTGTTGTGCTTGCTCTAAGCTGACGCCTTCACGCGGTGTTGCTTGAATCAAAAACAGCCCATCACCGCGATCTAGCAAGTCGTAAGAAGTACCAACCGTCGTCAATATACCTTGCTCACGTATCAGTCGACTCTCTAAGCGTGCAGATAAGCCGCCATCTAGCACATCTTGCGCAAGTGAAAGGGCATAAGCTTGTTTTTCATTGTTTGAGCCTGCCGTTGCAAGGCTTGGTACGTTGTAACCCATCAGTAGAACGGGCACTTGTACGGCTTGCTCAGAGTCTACCTTTTGATAACCACGGAAGCCTTTTTGAGTCACAGAGGTACGTTTGGGTAGGTTGCTTTTTTCTAAATCACCGAAGTAACGTTTGACTTGAGTAAGTACTTCTTGTGGTTGCACGTCGCCGACGATGACTAACGTTGCATTATTTGGTGCATACCATGTCTTATACCAGTCTTTTAAATCTGAAAGTTTAATCGATTCTAGCTCGCTCATAGGCCCAATAACAGATTCGCCTTTTGGGCTATCAGGTAAGGCCAGCAGACGAAACGACTCATACGCTTTGGCAAGGGGATTGTCATCAGTACGTTGGCGACGCTCTTCCATAACGACTTGATGCTCTTTAGCAAATTCTTTGTCATCGAATATAAGGTTTTTCATGCGATCTGCTTCAAGCTCTAGCGCTAACGGCATACGATTGGCAGGGAACAGCTCGTAGTATCCGGTATAGTCATAGCTGGTAAAGGCATTATTGACACCACCAAACTTAGCAATTAGCCGCTCATAATCATCACTAGAAACGTTGGTCGTGCCCTTAAACATCATGTGCTCGAGTAAGTGAGAGATACCACCTTTATCAAGAGGCTCATCTGCTGAGCCCACTCGGTACCAGATTTGTGTCATAGCGACTGGGGCACGGTGGTCTTCTTTTATGACGACTTTTAGACCATTTTCTAACTGATATTCATGTCGACCTGACATATCCATTGTCAATTCAGACGGCTGTGTGTCTTTGCTCGTTTTATTTTCATCTGACATATTTTGAGCCAAGCTATCGGTTGCGATTGAGCTTGTCGCGGTTGCAGAGTTAGTAGGCATCGTATTGGTTTGACATGCAGCAAGTGACGCTGCTACTGCTAAGGTACAAGCCATGCGTAATGGCGCAGCTGCTAGAGGTAAAGACAATGGCATGGTATGGTCTACTTATATAAAATAATAATAGAAGAATTAGATGATAATCATAGCGATAGAAGACATTACAAAGAGGTCTGAGCACCAACCATAACGCTAGCAGTCGGTCTGAACTCTTGCGTCGTGGTGCAACCTGTTACCAATATAGCCGTCGTTAATAAAACAGCCACACTGATGCTGCTGGTTTTTTTGTAGTGCTTAGAGAATAATGACATAACGGATTCCTAATACGTATTTATCGAATAAGTCTTGGTAGAGTAGGCGAAGTCTGACAAGTAACAGGTCAGAATTTTGTGTCTAAACCTTAAGCAAAACTTTCTCAAATCATCGAGTGATTTTTTAAACAGATAAATTTTGACGATAGTCTAATAGGGTAAGGGCTGAGCATGACTTGAATTATGCTAAAATAGGTCAAAATTAGATGTCATGTCGCTCGTAGCCAGATGACAATATGCAAATCCATTAACAATAAACAAATAATTGATTGTGATAACTTTTAGGGCAAACTTATGAACAACCCAAACAATAGCAACCGCGTAGTCATTAACCTTGATACTGGTCTTGACGACTTAGATGACGATGATATTACCTTACCCAGTCTACCGGTGCAATCTGTGCCCATTATTGATGAAACAGAGAGTGTTGCTCCGCAAAAGGACAGTACGGTAAACCAAGACGTCACTAGTAATGATGCTGCGGACAATATTGCTTTGGCTACGCCAATTGTCATGACAGAAGAGCATAACGTCCCTAAAGGCAATTCTGAAAGCTTTTCAAGCGCTACAGAGACAGCCGCTACAAGTCAAACTAATACTGCGTCGACCATTCCTACTATGCCGTTGCAAGAGCAATTGGGTGATACACCAAGTGTAAACCCAGTGGCTGACAGTGACGCACAGGCATCTACTACCAAAGAGTCTGCTACAGATTTACAAGAGACAGAAGAGACAAAAGAAAATAAGAAAAAGGGCAGCTGGTTTAACCGTATGAAAACGGGCCTCAGTAAGTCACGCAAAAACTTAGCCGAAGGCATGGTCAGTATCTTAATCGGTGGTAAGGAGATTGATGACGAACTATTAGAAGAAGTCGAAGATCAGCTATTGGTAGCCGATATTGGCGTCAACGCGACGAACCGTATCATCAAGAGCCTCACCGAGCAGACAGATCGTGGTGACTTGATCTATGCACACTCTCTATATAAAGCATTGCAAAGTGAGTTGGTTGATATCCTTACACCAAAAGTTGAGCCATTGGTGATTGATACTAGCAAAAAGCCGTTTGTTATATTGGTAGTAGGGGTCAATGGCGTAGGGAAAACCACAACGATTGGTAAGCTTGCCAAGCGCCTACAAGGTGAAGGCAAATCAGTCATGCTGGCAGCGGGCGATACGTTCCGTGCGGCAGCTACTGAGCAGTTACAGATTTGGGGCGAGCGCAATCATATTCCAGTAGTGGCGCAAGGTCATGGTTCTGACAGCGCTTCTGTCATTTTTGATGCAATGCAGTCAGCCAAAGCAAAAAATATCGATGTGCTTATCGCCGATACTGCGGGACGTCTGCAAAACAAGACACATTTAATGGCAGAGTTGGAGAAAGTCGTACGTGTCATGCGTAAAGCGGATCCAAGTGCCCCGCATGAAGGTATGATTGTGCTAGATGCTGGCACGGGTCAAAATGCTATCAACCAAGTCGAACTGTTTAATAAAGTTGTGCCACTGACAGGTATTACTATTACTAAGCTAGACGGTACTGCTAAAGGTGGTGTGGTATTTAATATTGCCGAAACGACAGATGTGCCTATCCGCTATATCGGTGTGGGTGAGTCGATTGATGACTTGCGTTCTTTTAGTCCGAAACAATTTGTCGCCGCTTTGTTCGAGACCGACGATAAAGAATAAGAGAGCCAGTTTTAATTGGTAAATCATTTTTGAGATAATTTGGAAGTAGACGCTATGATAGTTACCACAGCAGCCTTTGGGTCACATCGATTAACACTGATTGCTCGTGTCAATGAGCATGATCAACCTATGCTAGTTGAAGCCAACTGGCTGCTGGCAGGTAACTCATGGCATAGTTCAAAATCTGTACCCAAAATTAAAAAGTACTATGGCCTGACAGATGAAGACTTTACATTTATAGATAAAAATAGCCTAAGCATGAGTGAGCCTGCTCAAGCATTATTAATGGAAACGATTTTCCAACTCAAAGACTATGCTGATGGTAAACGTAAGACATTGGATTTGCCTTTAGACTTCTCTATGGGTACTGAGTTCCAGCAAAGAGTATGGCAGGCACTACAAGGTATTGAGTACGGCGAAACCATCAGCTATGCCACACTCGCGCAGCGTGTCAACAGTCCAAAGGGATTCCGTGCGGTCGCGCAGGCCAATGGCAAAAATCCTTTTAGCATTATCGTGCCTTGTCATCGAGTGATTGCAAGCGACGGTAAGCTCGGTGGCTATACAGGCGGACTAGATAAAAAAGAGTATTTACTAGCACTAGAAGGAAGTTGGACGTAAAACTAAATCTATCTTAATAAAAAAGGGCCAAATACTTTTAGCATCTGGCCCTTTTTACTGAACAATTAATAAGTTTATGCTTCAAGCTGAGCCATGACGTCAGCAGAGAAGTTCACGTTAGTATAAACTTCTTGTACATCATCAGCATCTTCTAGCATATCGATCATCTTCATGATCTTTTCAGCATCATCAACATTGTCGATCTCAGCCGTGGTAGATGGTGACATAGTGACTTCGGCGTTGTCAGAAATAAGACCAGCCGCATTAAGGGCATCTTGGACTTGACCGAAGCTTTCCCATTCAGTAATAACGAGTAAGCTTTCACCATCATTTTCGATATCAACGGCGCCCGCATCTAGTGCAACGAGCATCACTTCATCTTCTAAGCTGACATCGTTAAAAGTGATCTCGCCACGTTTAGTGAATAAATACGCCACTGAGCCTGATGTGCCAAGATTACCGTCATTTTTGGTAAAAGCATGACGCACTTCGCTGACCGTACGGTTAAGGTTGTCTGTCATGGTTTCGACCAATACGGCCACACCACCAACACCGTAGCCTTCGTAACTGACTTCTTCCATATTCTCATTATCGCCGCCACCTGTACCACGGTCGACAGCACGATTAATCGTATCGCGCGTCATATTGACGGATAGGGCTTTTTCGATAACGGCACGTAAGCGTGGGTTTTTGTCAGGATCGGGATCGCCTTGTTTGGCAGCTGAAACGATTTCACGAATAATCTTGGTAAATATCTTACCCCTTACTGCATCCTGACGGGCTTTACGGTGTTTAATATTTGCCCATTTTGAATGGCCTGCCATATAACATCCTTAAGTTCTACGTACTATTTTTATGGGTAAAAAAAGTGATCAACAACAACCTTCGATATCTGATTGCCTGGTTTTATACTATCATTACTTTGTCTATTTGAGGTAGTAGCGCTACTGGCACGTTAACGATTTGTATGTTGTTGAGAGTGCTTTTTTGCTACACTGTGGCAACTTATAGATTGTATTCACTGTGATAGGTGAGCGATATTATAAACCAGTTTTAGCTATTTTGACCAACTTGCCCTTATCCATCACATTTTAAGTCATTGCGTGCTATCAAGCCATTGATTTTATAAAGTACTGATTCTATGAAGCAACCAACCGCCGAAGCTCTTACACACTTGCGTAACCGTACGCATATCATTATTGAAGGCACAGATACTCGTCTGGGTAAGCTCTTTGATATTGTATTGCTGATTGCAATTTTAGCCAGTGTGGCCGTCGTCATGCTTGATAGTGTGCTATATATGCGTTTGCAGTATGGGACGTTGTTCTTTTATGCAGAGTGGTTTTTTACCATTTTGTTTACCATTGAGTATGCGTTAAGACTGTTTTCAGCACCCAACCGCTTACGCTATGCTTTTAGTTTCTTTGGGATAGTAGATTTACTGTCTGTATTGCCAAGTTATTTGAGCCTGATGTTTGTAGGCGTACAGTATCTACTCGTGATACGGGTATTACGTATTTTACGTGTGTTCCGTGTTCTTAAGCTCAAGGCCTATATGCAACAGGCTGGGTTTTTGGCGTCTGCATTAAAAACCAGTCAGCAGAAAATCACGGTCTTTTTCTTATCGCTTGTATTATTGGTAACCATCTTTGGTTCGATTATTTATGTGGTAGAAGGGCCGGAGAATGGATTTACCAGTATTCCACTGTCTATCTACTGGGCAGTTGTCACCATGACGACGGTTGGCTACGGTGATATGTCACCCAAGACACCGCTTGGGCAAGCAATTGCAACCATGGTCATGATCACAGGTTACTCGATTATTGCGGTACCAACAGGTATTTTCACATCAGAGCTAGCACGTAACATGCGTCCACAACTTAACCCAGTGACTTGTCCAAACTGTGGTAAGTTCGGCCATGCAGTAGGGGCAGACTTTTGCGATCGTTGTGGACACGCGCTACATATCTAAAGATAGATTTAATCGTGAAAGTACATGAATATATTACGCATCGATGTATTCATCAACCAGTGGAGACAGGTCGATCTCGACGCCTAGATTGACCAGATTCCAGTATTGTCCTGATACAGTACGATCTAGCATCATAGTGGTGGCTGAGGGTTGAAACTGACCAAAGTACTTTAAAGACGTACGCATCTGTGCAATTGCCTCGTGATGGACTTGGCTACTGCCAAAATCAAATGAACCTTCTTGATACGGGCTAATAGATAAAGGTTTTAGACCAATCGATAGCCACTTTTCATAAAACTCACCAGGGATGTTCTTATCATCTTCGCGGCGAATATCTAGGGCAATCAAATCCTGTTCAAGTGCAGTGACGTCACCTCTTAGCGCATGTTTGACAAAGCGTTTGAATAGCTGCACTTCGCTATCACTATAACTGCGGATACCCCCAAAATCATATGCCACGACACTGCCGTCATGACGGAACGCAAAGTTACCTGGATGAGGGTCGCAGTGCATACGGTATAAGCCAAATAGCTGCCCTGCGGTAAAATGAAATAGGCGCTCTGCTATTTTTTGTTTGACGTCATTGTCCCATGTCGCAGCGACAGTCAATGTCTCTCCCATCTCTTCGGTCAGCGTTAAAATCCGTCTAGAAGAATGGCTGCTAATCACTTTGGGAATAATAAGGCCTTCATCTTCTGCATGAAAAGCGCCGAATACTCGTAAGTTATGAGCTTCTTTGACATAGTCCAATTCATCATGCAGGCTCTGGCGAATCTCATTAAAAAGCTGCTCTTGTAGTTGCTTACTCATATTGAGCACGCCAGCGATTTTTAATGCCATACGTACTTGTTTGAGGTCGCTATCACAGTTTTCATCAACATCAGGATACTGGACTTTGACTACCACTTTTTGACCCGATGGCAACGTCGCTTTGTGCACTTGTCCAATAGATGCTGCGGCAAAGGGTGTCTCTTCAAACTCGCTGAATAATTCTAAGATTGGCGCTTTCAGTTCGCGTTCAACTTGAGCTCGTATCTGCGCATATGGCATTGGCGGCGCATCTTTCTGTAGCTTTTCGAGCGCTGACGCAACCTCAGGCGGGAACACATCCTTATATTGTGAAGCAATCTGTCCGACCTTCATCACTGCGCCTTTCATCTCACCCAACGTTTCGGCAATTTGAACGCCCACGTCTTGCATCAGATCTGAGCGAGCTTGCAGACGTTTTTCTTCGTCACTTGAGAGATGCTTAAATGAGTTTTTAGCGGCTTTGCCAGCAATACTCGCTGTCATGCCAGCGAGTTTCATAAAGCGTTTTCCGGACGATTTTGCCATTCATGTCACCGTATAATGGGTTGTTTGCTCAGTCGTAATTCTATTATTTTAATTGCAAGATTACTGTTTGACTAATGTGTGAAGACGCGAGTAATCATTTACAAAAAAGTAAGCACAGTCATATCATTTGTTTGTGTCAACTGCATACATATTGCTCAACCAGTAATCAAGCGCCATTTGATAGCCTAATTGTCCCAAGCCGCAAATGACTCCGACCGCAACGTCACTTAGATATGAATGATGACGGAAAGGTTCACGGGCATGAACATTGGATAAATGTACTTCTATAAATGGCTTTTGGGTGGCCAATAGCGCGTCGCGTAGAGCCACTGAAGTATGCGTAAATGCAGCCGGATTGATAATAATAGCGTCAATTTGGGCAGATTTATCCGCCAATAATCCATGATGCTGAATGTCGTCTACTAGCTTACCTTCATGGTTGGACTGTATGCATATTAACTCTACACCGTGGCGTGCGGCGCGCTCAACTAGTTGCTTTTCTATATCAGCAAGTGTCGTATGACCATAAATATGCGGTTCCCGTTTACCTAGTAAATTCAAATTTACGCCGTTTACCAGTAGTAATTTATAAGTCAGTATTTGATTTGAATTTTCGTTAGTCGATTGTTTGGCTGTTTTTGATGGAGTAGAGGAGGTCATAATGGTCTCGGTAACTATTGAGCGATGTTAATAATTTATAATAATATATGAATAATTTAAGGCGCGAGCTGCCAAGCTAAATTGGCTTCAACGCATTTTGCTCTTTATCATAACAGCTTGTCAGCTGGGTTATAAAAATTTGTCTAAAAAAATTATCTAGATATCAAAAAGCATATTAAAAGTCTTTATGTTGCTAAAAACCCGTGCTATGATATTTTTTATGCAATAAATATTGCAAGTTTGTTGCTATCATCAAGTTTCGTGACGATAAGGACGTTTAGCAAATTCGTTATGGAAGTATTATGTAGGTAATTAAAGTACTGCATAGACGATGATAAGTAGAGTAGTAATACTCTTAATTTTTGATTTCATAATCTTAGACCCTGTTTATATGCAATGTCGCAAAGGAAGCTAGGGCTAAGCGGACTTTTTTAGGAAGTAATATTATGTCAGCTCGTGAGCAAGGTATCGTTAAGTGGTTTAATGACTCAAAAGGCTTTGGTTTCATTCAACGTGACAGCGGAGAAGATATTTTTGTCCATTTCCGCGCGATTCAGGGTGATGGCTATCGTTCTCTAAAGGATGGCGAAAAAGTTGAGTTCAGCGTAGTAGAAGGTGACAAAGGTCTGCAAGCTGAAGAAGTCAGAAAGATAGAAGAGTAATTTACTCAGACATTAAAGCGGTTTAGTTATAATGTCTGTACAAACTACTGATATACTACTGAGTCAAGCCCATCTTATCTTACCTATGTTGAGTGAACTGCAGCATATTTGGTAGGATTGGATTTGGGCTTGGCTTTTTTTATGCCTATATGTCTGATGGTAGTTGGCAGACTCGATAAGGCTACTTTTACTGATTACGATTTAAACGCTACATTTGACACTATAAAGGTTGATTTTGAACCTATTTATAATTAATAAAATACAAGCAATTCATTTAAAAGGATATTTTTTTGAGCAATTTTACAACGTTTACTGATTTGCCACTTTCAACAGCGACCCTGCGTGCAGTAAGTGATCTAGGATTTACTGAATTGACGCCCATTCAGGCAAAGATACTACCGCATACATTGGCACATCAAGATGCTATCGGACAAGCACAAACGGGCACAGGGAAAACAGCGACTTTTCTACTGACTATTATGGAAGCCTTGCTTAAGCGTCCATTTACTAATGACGAAGAGCGCTATCTTGGTGAGCCGCGCGCTGTGGTCATGGCGCCAACTCGCGAATTGGCTCAGCAAATATTTGATGACTGCATTGCATTAACCAAATATACTTCGCTACATAGTGTTTGTATTATGGGTGGTACTAACTATGAAACTCAGCAGCACGAGCTTGAACGTCAATACGTTGATATCTTGGTAGCGACGCCTGGCCGTCTAATTGATCTTGCTAACAAAGGCATGGTCTATCTAGATAGAGTAGAGGTGTTGGTGCTCGATGAAGCCGATCGTATGCTAGATATGGGGTTCATTCCTGATATCAAACGCCTAGTTGGTCGAATGCCTGCCAATACCGATCGTCAAAGCTTGCTGTTTTCTGCAACTTTTAACCAAGATGTGATGAATTTAGCCTATCGTTGGTTACATGAGCCTCAGTTTGTTGAAATTGAGCCTGAACACAAGACCAGCGAGTTAGTAGATCAGCATTTTTATTTGCTGACAGAAGATCAAAAACTGGACGCCTTGCAGCGTATTATCAGTGATGAAGCAGTAGAGAAAGTCATCGTCTTTGCCAATCGCAAAGATCAAGTAAAGCGTCTATATCACAAACTGCGTCAAGCGCATAATATCGTGATGCTCTCGGGCGATGTCATTCAGCAAAAACGTGAGAAATACTTACAGCGCTTTAAAGATGGTCACGCGTCTATCTTGGTGGCGACAGATGTAGCAGGGCGCGGTATCCATGTCGATGATATCAGTCATGTGGTTAACTTTACTTTGCCTGATCAGCCAGATGATTATGTGCATCGCATTGGACGTACGGGCCGTGCGGGCCAGACAGGTATTAGTATCAGCTTTGTGAGTGAGGATGATGCTTTTAATATACCGGCATTAGAGAAGCATTTAGAAACCAAGTTTACGCTTGAGCAGTGGCAGGAATAATTGCTATAAACTGAGCACTATTTAATAAGCAAAAGCCCTCAATATCGAAAATGGTATTGAGGGCTTTTTTATATGCTAAGTGTTAATAGTATCTGTTACCGATAACTTTATTGAGTGTGTTCCATCATCTCAGTATGCTCATGGTGATTCATGTCCACTGATTCATCACTCATGTCATTCATACTATGATCCATATGGTCGTCCATATCCTGCATGTTGTGATCCATGTCTGCTGCCATATCCGTATCATGATTCATTTGGCTCATGTCGTGAGAGTCCATATCAGACATCATAGCAGTGTGGCTACCATGATTCATCTCACCATGGCCGCCATGCATATTTGCCATGACCATCGGCACGACTGCTACTGCCAACCCTGATATGACCATAACCGCACCATTTAACTGCCTTAAGCGAAAACGTCCGATCTTATCACGTAGCCAACCGACTGTTTCATGCGTCGCAACCAACATCGGTATGGTTCCTAGACCAAAGACAAACATCAACGCAGCACCGCTTAATGGATTATGAGCAACGACCGCAATTAGTAGAGCGCCATATACCAAACCACAAGGCAAAAAGCCCCAAAGCAACCCTGCTGTTAATGCGCGCGGAAAAGTATTAAGTGGAAATACCTTTTGACGCAATGGGCTAAGATACTGCCAAAAGCGCATACCAAAACGTTCAAGCTTGGTCAAAAACGGTGCACCAAGCATCGTCACACCGACGAATACCAGTACCAATCCTAATAAAATACGCGGTGTACTATTACCCATCATCAATGGCTTTAATACGGTAATACCGATTAGCCCTGCAATTAAACCCAATAATGCGTAACTCGTTAAACGCCCAAAATGATACGTGGCCACCAAAGCACGACGTTTGGCGGGGCTGACATCTTTCATAGACAGACCAAACGCGGTCACAAGACCGCCACACATGCCTAAACAATGCGGTGAACCAAAGAATCCCATTAGTAATGCCGCCACAAGTAAAGCGATGGTCATGAATGCGTCTCCTAAGAATGGTAAAGGGCGAACTTGCTAGTTCTGAATTATTTAATAAAACGGCACTAATAAATTACGCATTTATAAGGTAGATAAATTAGATGTTTGAATCTTTATCTATCTCAGAATTATCGTTATTTCCATCAGTTGCCGCTGTTTTATCTTTTTGCTGGGTAGATGCTGAGCGTTCATGAGCCTGCATGGTTTGGCGGCGTTCTTGACGGTCATCCAATATAATACGCTGTGATGCATTGTCCAGATCTTCGAATTGATTTGACTTGACCGCATAACGCACTGCCCAAATAGCAACCACAAACAGCATGAGACTTAATGGTATTAATAAAAATATACTGAGCATGGCAAATCTCTTAAATAGCAGTGTCTCTTATTATTATACACCCATCACAAATGTAGTGGATGATCGGTAGCATTTAGGATGAGTTTCTCAATGGTATCGTATACATCTTTAACGTTTATTCGTCAGAGTTTTTTGCAACACTGCCTCTTGGGGTCAATAGCTGCTGTGAAGTCACATCTTTGGCATGGCGGCAGTCCATCTGTGGACGTATCACATCGCGCAGGTAGGCTGCGACCTCATAGACAGCGCGCCTTGAGTGACTTAAGTTGTGGGCAGGCTTCGTCCAGTCGCGTCTTACTGGTAATGGCGCAGGAAGTGGTGTGCTATTGATACCATTTAAGGCAAACTGTCTGCGTGCACGCGCCATATGATAGCTATCAGTAATCAGATATACATGGCGTAACGGAATGCGTTTGGCTGTAAAACGGGCGTTTTCACATGTATTCATGCTGGCATTTTCACTGATCAGTCCGTCGATACCGTGTTCCATCAACCATTGACCGAGCCATGGAGCTTCAGCGCCACTCAGTACGATCGGTAGAGGTAAGTCATGGTAAGCGCCTGCAGCGGTACGGGCGCGATTGAGACTATAGCGATTGAGGATAATTTGGTTGTTGTGGTCATTGGTCAGACCGCCGCCTAAGACTACATAGGCAGTAGGCGGTGAGCTCATTGCAGCAGAAGACATATCAGGTAGTGGCAATAGAGAAAAGATATAAACGATTGCTTGCGAAAACAGCGGAGTAAATAGGCTAATAATCACTAAAATGACAGACGTGGAGCCTAGTATAAAAGTAATATTGATAATGCGAAAAAGCGTCACCATGCGTTCAGAAAACCGCAAGTAATATCGCCATAATCGTTTAGATAATAGCCGCTTAGACCATGATTTTTTAGACCACATGCTCAGCATATCCAATTGAGCCATCGGCATTTACCCAGACTGGCTCACGTGACAATTGAATGGCAAATTTTTCATAGACAGTAGCAGCGATATGTTTCTGCGCTATGGCTACATCCTTTTGCGTGGCTTGCTGAGGCGTATGGTTGGTCAATACTAGTGCTTGCTGCTTATGCGTAAAAATAGGTGCAATGCCGCCCCCTTTTAACCCTGCTTGTTCAATGAGCCAGCCTGCAGCAACCTTTACCATTGCATCAGGCATCACATAACCAACAATAGCTGGATAAGTTGCTTGCAGCGCTGTGAACTGCTCCTGAGCGATAATAGGGTTTTGAAAAAAACTGCCACAATTAGGTAGCTGCTTCGGGTCTGGCAGCTTTTGTTGTCTAATATCTATAATGGCTTGCATAACATCATGAGCCATTGCTTGCTCGCGCCCTTGTTGCTCCGCATAATGCTGCGCCACAGTCTGTACGTCGCCATAACTGGCTAGAATATTGGCAGGATCAGTATGTAATCTGAGACCTACACGGCTAATAAGCCATGTATTTGGCGTACGTTTAAAGATACTGTCACGATAGCCAAATTGACAATCAGCAGCTGATAAATGGTGCCAAGTTTGTGTCGGCAAATGATAGGCACGTACATACTGTAAGCGGTCTTCTAATTGTACGCCGTATGCACCGATATTTTGTATGGGTGCCGCGCCCGTCAGACCCGGTATTAGGGCAAGGTTTTCCAATCCATACCAACCTTGACTGACCGTATGTACGACCAAATCATGCCAGTTCTCACCAGCCATTACTTCGATATCAACATAATCGTCGGTTTGATTGGTCAGATGAATACCACGCATCTTTGGCTGTAATACTATGGCTTTCAAAGCGGCAGGTAATAAGACATTACTACCGCCAGACAGTACAAACAGTGGCAATTTGTCTGCTGTATCCTCTATATAAGCTGCCATAAAATCATCAAGCTGCGCTTCATTCTCTAATATCACGACAGAGTCAGCAACACAGGCCAATGCCATAGTATTGTCATGTGACAAGTCGATTGAATCATTGACTACGGTAGTCGATGAAACATTCGAAACATCAGAGCTGATGGTAGACTGAGTACTGTGGTCAAGGCGTGAAGCTTGGGTCATAACATAGCCTATGTGGCAAAATGATAATAAATGATAAGGTAGCTATAGTTGATTCAATTTAAAAGAGATACAAGGCAACTGAGTGCAGATGTAACTGTGATACTTCAAGCGAGGTTAACGCTGTAGCTCTTTTATAGAGGATTAACCATATTATAGAGGATACCGGATGCAAGAGTAGCAGAAATATAGACGTTATGGCTAGCAGGCTTTCCAGCTTTCTATCCAAGCTTGGGCGCTTGATTCGATACGCTCGATCACTTCTTCGAAATCATCGTTATCGCCCTTATAGGGATCTGGCACATCGCTACCGCAATAGGTAGGGTCTTCTTCACTAAACAGCGCTAGTGTTGCCAAATTATCTTCTGACTCTGCAATGCTGTCTTTGATAGCTTGTAGATCAGCTAGATTCTGTGAATCCATGGCTAAGATTAAATCAAAATCACGAAAATCATTGGCACTGACTTGACGAGCGACCAGCTTATTAATTTTATAGCCGTGTGACTTAGCATGACGTTGTGAGCGAGCATCAGGCGCACTGCCAACGTGCCAATCACTGGTGCCTGCTGAGTCTACTTTTATGGATAGTCCAGCAATCGCTGCTTGCTGACGAAAAACTTCTTCAGCAGTAGGGGAGCGGCAGATATTTCCCAAACATACCAATAATACAGACGAGGGAGTACAGGCTTTCATCAGCATAATATGACCTTCTATAACAAAAAAAACATGCTATAAGAGACCAGCATTGTTAATGCGGCTTTTATTAGCATGCAATCGATTGAATCAGCTGCTAGCGTAACGCTTAATGTTTGGAATGGCAAGGATAGAGACTAAACAATAGCGTCATTTAACAATGAAAATTTGGCCATATGATGCATGGCCAAAAGGTGAGATAGTGAAACGGTTTTAATCTTGATTACTTTTAAAACGTTGTAGATCGCGTCGCTCTTTTTTGTTGGGTTTGTTGTCAGGACGAGCAAGGTTGGCTAGTTTGCGCTGTTCGGCATAGTAAGCACGGCGCGTCTCGCTTTCTTTGGTCTCTGAATATAGTACCTCAGCGGCGGTCGCATTGCCACGCTGTGCAGATAGCGCCTCAACAACGACAGTCTTTTCAGTCATAGCGGTCGCTGAGCCTTGACGAATGGTTAGCTCATCTCCGACTGAAATCTCTTTACTGGTTTTTACCCGGCTACCAGCATAGTGCACGCGTCCACTTTCAATCGCTTGTTTGGCTAGGGTGCGTGTACGATAAAACCTAGCTGCCCAAAGCCATTTATCGAGACGGATTTTCACCAAACCTTGGTTATTGTCATCAGTATTTTTTTTCATAAGAGTCACTCTGCATTCGTTTTTATATTAAATCATAGTTTTATATAAACAATATTAGGGCAACTTTAATATTTGCAAATAGATTTGATAACTGTGGGTTAGTTGCACCATTGTTGTTCACAAGGTACACCATCGTGGTTGCCATCTATTTTAGTATTAGGACAGTAGTTTGTAAAATAGGTGGCTTCTGCACAGGATGTCATTTGTGAGCAATGTGTTCTGCCGTCACATGAAAAGTTTGAGGCCGGTTGTGTCGATAAGACTGGAGTTGCAGTTGGCGCTGATGTTGAAGTGTTACTCAAATCAACGTATGTTGGCGGTATGTCATCAATATTATCAACGTCATTAGAGGTAAGAGTAGGTTGCGTTACGTTATCTGCCGCTGCATTGGTTGTAGGTTGATGTATCGTATTTTTAGGTTGAAGGACTCTATAACCTATAAGCACGAAAATCAGGCAGGTCAATATCACTAATACTTTGTTTATCACTGTGCCATATCTGCCAGCTCATAATCATTATTAATATGAAAATGGCAGTTTTTAATCGACTTAAAAACTGCCATTAGGTAAGAAATATGATATCTATTTTTACTATCTCAAAAACAACTGATAGCCAATATTGTCATTGACCGTGGCACAGTCATAACCAATATCTAAAAGCGCGTCTTGTAGCTGACGAGAATTGCCTTCAGAGGCTTGCAGGCCAACCAGCACACGACCTTCAGCAGCACCATGGTTGCGGTAATGGAATAAGGTAATATTGAAGTCATCACCCAATTTTTCTAAGAACGTTAGCAATGCGCCTGGACGTTCTGGGAATACCACTTGTAGCAATTGTTCGTTTTCGACATGAGCATGACCACCAATCAAATGACGGATATGTGATTTGGCGATATCATCATCAGTCAGGTCGTGAGCGGTGTAGCCATCGTCTGACAATTGGTTACTGATGGTTTGACGCTCTTTTTCGCCTTCTTTTAAAGCGATACCTACGAAGATTGAGGCAGGCTCCATTGAGTCTGGTGATTTTTTGCTGTCAGCGCGGTAGTTAAACTCAGTAATATTACGGCCATGTAGACTACGACAGAAGTTCAAGAAAGCACCTGTTTGCTCGGGGATAGTAACCCCAAAGATGGCTTCTTTTTTCTCACCAATTTCAGTACGCTCAGCGATATAACGCAGGCGGTCAAAATTCATATTGGCACCGCAAATGATGGCTGCACAGTTTTTGCCCGTAATCTCGTTAGCTTGAAGGTATTTTTTCATACCAGCAACCGCTAACGCGCCTGCAGGCTCTACGATACTGCGGCTCTCCTCAAACACATCTTTGACCGCGGCGCAGACTTCATCGTTGCTACAGGTGACGACGTTAGGCTCAACGATAGGACCTGAGTTATCGCTTTTTTGCGTACGGACGACGTCAAAAGGTAATTCACCAATCTGTGCGACTGCCACACCATCGACGAACAATCCTACTTGCTCGAGCTTGACACGTTCACCTGTTTCAAGCGCCGCTTTTAGACAAGCTGACTGCTCAGCTTCTACCGCAATCACTTTTACATGCGGTGCAACTTCGCCTAAGAATGCGGCCACACCAGAGATTAGGCCACCACCACCAACGGCAACGAATACATAGTCCATATTGCGCCACTGCTGGGTCAGCTCAAGACCAATGGTACCTTGTCCTGCGATAACCAGCTCATCGTCATAAGGTGGAATAAAGGTCAGTCCTTCGCGTTCAGCGCGGTCAATCGCATAGCGGTTTGCTTGATCGAAGCTATCACCGTGTAGATCTACATTGCCACCAAGTGCTCTTACCGCATCCACTTTGATGTCAGGAGTCGTGGTTGGCATAACGATGATGTTATTTAGTGATAATTTGCGTGCAGAGTAAGCCACGCCTTGCGCATGATTACCTGCTGACGCACAGATGACGCCGCGCGCTTTTTGCTCATCGCTCAACTGACTGATACGGTTATAGGCACCGCGCAATTTAAATGATTTGACCGGTTGTAAGTCTTCACGCTTAAATCGAATGTCATTGGCAAAACGTTGGGTCAGCTTGGGCGCCGTTTCAAGTGGTGTTTGAATAGCAACGTCATAGACGGTGGCTTGTAAGATGGCTCGTACCCAGTGTGACAGCATAGTAATCCCTAAACAGAATGAATATAAAAAGTGTAGATGAATATAAAAACGAAATAGATTAGCCTATTCCGATTTTTAGTATCTTGCAAGACTCAATTGCAGTTTTCTTGGGATTTCGTGCTTGAATTTACATGAAGTGCAGGTATTCGCCTAAGTTAAGCTTTAGCTACGTACTATAAGACTCACAAATTAGCGTCATGATGCGCTAACATCCGTTAATATCATCGGTTATAATAGCCGCGCATTTTATCTGTTTTAGCCTTTTACTTTTTTAAGACCATGCGTTTATTTTCCAAGGATTTATGATGAGTGATCAGCAAGCACAAAAGCAAGCCGCGGCCAAAGCTGCTCTAAGCTATATCGAAGACGATATGATACTTGGGGTAGGGACAGGTAGTACGGTCAACTGTCTGATTGAGTTGTTGCCACAATTGAAGCTTGCTGGCGCTGTCGCTAGCTCACAGGTGACAGAAGACAAACTTCGTGCGCTTGGTATCGAAATAGTCGATTTGAACTTTGCTGGTACGTTAGATGTTTATATTGATGGTGCTGATGAAGTCAATGAGCACTTGCAACTTATCAAAGGCGGCGGCGGTGCATTGACTCGCGAAAAGATTGTGGCAGCCGCTTCAAACAAGTTCGTCTGTATGGTCGATGATAGTAAAAGCGTTGATATACTAGGTCGCGCGTTTCCAGTACCGATTGAAGTATTACCACAAGCACGCTCCTATGTGGCTCGCCAATTGGCCAAATTGGGCGGTGAGCCAGTATATCGTGAAGACTTTGTCACTGATTATGGTAACGTCATCTTAGACACCTATGATTTGGATGTGAGCAATCCAATCGCGCTCGAAAAAGAGCTAAATAATATCGTAGGTGTGGTCTGTAATGGTATCTTTGCAGCAAACCAAGCAGACGTTCTGCTAAAAGCAGGTGCTAATGGTGTGACAACGCTCACGCGTTAATCTATGATCAAATCATTTGTATAAACAAAAAAGCCGTCCAGATCTGGATGGCTTTTTTATTTGGGAACTTATTTAGGAGTTTGTTAGCAAGTTATCTTACTATTTATCCCACTGTCTTTTTATAGAATAGCCTAAGTTATGCAGGTAACTTGATTTTGTCTTTAAGTAAAAACTCCATCAACGCTTTTTGGGCATGTAAGCGGTTTTCCGCTTCGTCCCATACGACAGAGCGTGGGTCATTAAGCATGTCATGAGAGATTTCTTCGCCGCGATGGGCTGGCAAGCAGTGCATAAACACCACTTCAGGGTCGGCTTTGTCTAATAGAGACGGTGTCACTTGATAAGGAGCAAAACGACGTGCACGCGTATTTTGCTCTGACTCCTGACCCATACTTGCCCACACATCAGTGACAATTAGATTAGAATCTTTTGCCGCATCTTGTACGTTTTCTACCAGACTTACGCAGTGTGAGAAGCGTTCCATAAGTTTAGGATCAGGCTCGAACCCATAAGGCGCTGCCACGCGTAATTCAAAACCAAACTGATTAGCAGCTTGCATAAATGACGAGCACATATTGTTGCCATCACCAACCCAAGTCACAATCTTATTTTCGATACTACCACGATGCTCGTAATAGGTTTGCATATCAGCGAGCAACTGGCATGGATGATAGTCATCGGTCAACGCATTGATAATCGGTACGCTTGAGTATTCAGCAAAGGTTTCAACTTTTTCGTGTCCAAAAGTACGAATCATGATGATATCAACCATGCTAGAAATCACGCGTGCTGAGTCTTCTAGTGGCTCTCCGCGACCGAGCTGCGTATCGTTTGGTGATAAAAATATGGCGTTACCACCAAATTGACCCATGCCCGTCTCAAATGAGATACGGGTACGCGTTGAAGATTTTTCAAATATCATACCAAGTGTACGACCAACAAAAGGCTGGTATATCTCGCCTGCGTGTTGCATCTTACGCAATTCGCTTGCGCGTTTGATCAAGTTTTCTAGTTCTTGTTTGGTTAAATCAGATAAAGTTAAAAAATGGCGCAAACTCATAGTAATCCTAGCAGTCGATCGCAGTCAGTGAAACGTCATCAGTCTTCAATAGTATCGCGTCAGTGCGTATACTGGGTTGACAACAAACTTTTAGTATAGCGTATTTACTTTCAATGTAAACGTTCATTTTTATCAAGATCAAATGGCTTGTCAAATAGACCGAAATCACATTAGCAAGCCACGATACCTTGTACGCTAATGACTATGCCGCAATGATTATGCCTGTGTACGGTTTGGACGTATGCTTAGGCGACATAATAGCTCATAGCTAATCGTCCCAGCATGACCTGCAACTTCATCAACACGCGGCGAATTGCCCCAGAGCATGACCTTGCTATCTATAGCAAGACTCTCAGGTGCGCTACTGATATCAATGACAATCATATCCATAGCCACGCGCCCAATTACTGGGCAGCGGTAGCTTTGGCTGTCGTTAGCATCGATGACAGTGACATACGCATCATCAGTAACCACACGTGGATAGCCATCTCCATATCCAACGCTGACCAACGCCGTTCTGGTGTCTTGCTGCGCACGCCAGCGGCTACCATAGCCGATCGCATCATTTGCGCTAACGGTTTGTAGAGCAATGATTTGAGCACTAAATTCCATCGCGGGCTGCAAGTTTAGTTCTTGTGCGCTTTTATCAACCACAGGCGAGCTACCGTATAAAATAATACCTGGACGTACCCAATCATAATGATGTTCTGGGAAGTTGACGATACCAGCAGAGTTGCATAACGAACCTTGGATATCTGGACTAATGGTGTCTTTCAAAGTCGCCAGTACGCTTGAGAAACGCTCAATCTGCATCGCATTTAATGGATGATCGTAGTCATCAGCATTGGCAAAATGCGTGGCTAGGATCAGCTGATAACCTGCTTCATGCAGGAGTTTTGCTGCTGACAGCACACCCTCAGCATTGAAACCCAAACGGTTCATACCCGTATTGTATTTCAGCCAAGCCACTCTGGTTGCACTGCCAGCTGGCGGGATGTTTTGTAATGCCCACTCTAGCTGTGGTCTGTGGTGAATCACGCAGCTAATATCATGATCAATCGCTTGTTGCCATTCATCAGCGGTAAACGCACCTTCTACTAGACCGATGGTTTTCTCCCAACCTAACTGTCTGGCTTTTAGCGCTTCAGTCAACGTAGCGACCCCAATACCATCTGCTTGCTGCAGGGCTGGCAAGACTGCCGCTACGCCATGTCCGTAAGCATTGGATTTGACCATGGCCAACACTTTCGATTGGGGTGCTCGTTGTTTGATTTGATTTAGGTTATGAGTAAGGGCTTTTGGTTTTATAGTAATTGTGCGCATAATCGCCTTCTATATGAGTAGAATTATGAAGTTATAAAGCCAGTACTGCATCGATTGGGTTGATGCGGTACTGGCTATTGTATTAAAACTGGTTATGTAAAATTATTCATTAACCTATAATTGAAACTGAGTTTATATAAGGCTCAGTCTTTGTTAGGGTTAAGTTTTATAAGGTTAATTACTCATCATTCTCAAAACTCACGCCTTGATAGTACTCTGGCGTTAGATTAATAAAGCGGGTAAATTGACCTTCAAAGCCTAAACGAATAGTACCGATAGGGCCGTTACGCTGTTTACCAATGATGATTTCCGCCACGCCTTTGTGGTCTGAGTTTTCATTATAAACCTCATCACGATAGATGAACATAATCAAATCGGCATCCTGCTCAATCGCACCAGATTCACGTAGATCCGACATAATAGGGCGTTTATTTGGACGGTTTTCTAGACTACGGTTAAGCTGTGATAACGCAATCACGGGACATTCAAGCTCACGTGCGAGCGCCTTTAGACTACGAGAAATCTCGGAAATCTCGCCAACACGGTTACCATCTAGACTGGGTACTTTCATAAGCTGAAGATAATCGACTACGATTGCACCCAAGCGACCGTCATGATTTTTGGCGATACGGCGGCAGCGAGAGCGCATCTCAGACGGCGGTAGGGCAGTACTGTCATCAATATATAAATGCTTTGATTGCAAGTGTTGAATGGCGTTCATCATCTTTGCCCATTCATCTTCATTCATTTGCCCAGAACGCAGATGCGTCTGGTTAATCGCGCCCCATGAGGATAGCAGACGCATGACGATAGATTCAGCAGGCATCTCCATCGAAAACACCACAACTGGCAAATCTTCATTAAACAAAATCCCTTCTGCCAAGTTCATCGCAAAAGTGGTTTTACCCATAGAAGGACGCGCAGCAACAATAATCAAGTCACCCGCTTGTAGGCCTTGGGTTTTGTTATTCAGCTCGGCAAATGGTGTCTGCAAACCAATCATGCCATCGGGATTAGATTTTAGTTCTTGAATTTTATCGATAACATTGGTTAAGACAGAAGTGATACCAACAGGTCCGCGCTGTTCCGCACGTTTGTTATGCTGCTCATTGATACTAAATATCTTACCTTCGACATTATCGAGAATGTCGCTAACGCTTTGGTCTTTTGGATTATAGGCAAGCGTCAGCATGTCATTACCAGTGGTAATCAGCTGGCGTAGGGTTGATAGCTCGCGCACACGCTGGGCGTAGGCTGTCAGGTTAAACAAGGTCGCAGGACTTTGGCTCAAAATATCAGCCAAATAACTGTCACCACCTGCGCCTTTGAGTAGTTTTTGCGCTTCTAACCAGTCGTGTACCATGACCGTATCATAAGGCTCATTCACTGCCGCCAAATGGGCAATGGCATCAAAAATGTATTGATGTCGCCCAGCATAAAAGTCATCTTTGGTGACAATATCGGCAATCTTGTCGTACGCCTCTTCGATACTCATCAAAGACGCGAGCAATGCCTTTTCAATATCAATATTGTGCGGCGGTGTCTGATTGAGTAAGTCGTCGGTTTTGTCGTTTTCTGCCATGAGTGCCTAATGAGTTAAAATGGGTATGAAAAAAGATGTCGATGATAGAGCAATACAAACGTAGCGCGCCTCTACGATAGAAGTACCAAAACGCGGTTTCAGGTTTGTCTGTAAATGCTACAATCAGATGCGAAAGTTTAACACATAATGTGGTTTTTTAGACTTGATAAAGCACTAAATATGAAGTGATTGTTTTTCATGAACTAAGAAATACCATACAATAACTAAGTATAAAAACTTATAATATCAATTATAAATACAATAAAATCAATAATTTGAATAACATAAGGCTATTGTTATGACAGAAGAAAAACGCCCGCTATTAATCACCACAGGTGAGCCTGCGGGTATTGGCATGGACGTAGTACTAGGACTAGCAACAGAGAGTAAGTTGCAAGACTTTGCTCGACCAATTTGGGTGACTGCTGATGCTAAAGCGATGCAAACTCGCGCGGAGGAATTGGTTGCAGCTAGCGTTCTCAAAAGCATACCTAGTTGGCATACTATCAATACAGATATAAATGCCGATAACGTCGATGTTAACTTGGTAGATCAGATATCGCAGCAAGATATAGACGCTGATAGTGCTTTCATCCTACTGGATATTCCTTGTGCCGCACCAGTTGTCTGCGGGCAAATCAATATCGCTAATTCAGCGATGGTGGCTCAGCAATTAGATATTGCTCATAAACTGGCAATAAATAATACAGTCGCTGCCATCGTCACTGGGCCATTGCAAAAATCAGCGTTGATAGATGCTGGTATCAAGCTATTAGATGGCACCATGTTTAGTGGTCATACTGAATTTTTTATGCAGCAAAGCGATCGTAAAAAAGTCGTCATGATGCTGGCCAATCAAGCGATGAAAGTCGCGCTTGTCACTACGCATTTACCATTAAAGGACATCCCTGCTGCGATTACTGCCGATAATGTACGCCAAACGGTACAAATTGTCATCGATGATATGCGAGAGAAGTTTGGTCTCACGCAGCCTCGCATCTTGGTTTGCGGCCTCAATCCACATGCAGGCGAGGGCGGGCATTTGGGGAGCGAGGAGATTGAGATTATCAATCCCGTGTTGCAAGAATTCATCGATGCAGGCGTCAATATATCAGAGGCGATGCCAGCGGATACGTTATTTACTACCAGACATTTAGCAAACTGTGATGCGGTCATTGCCATGTATCACGACCAAGGATTGCCAGTATTAAAATCGCACGGTTTTGGCGATACGGTCAATCTAACCTTAGGCTTGCCTTATATTCGTACTTCTGTCGATCATGGTACGGCGCTAGACTTGGCAGGAA
Source organism: Psychrobacter sp. Ps1 (assembly GCF_022129425.1). Taxonomy (NCBI): domain Bacteria; kingdom Pseudomonadati; phylum Pseudomonadota; class Gammaproteobacteria; order Moraxellales; family Moraxellaceae; genus Psychrobacter; species Psychrobacter sp. Ps1. The sequence goes on from NZ_JADQAN010000001.1 coordinate 171,804, forward strand.
GTGGCGGTGCGAGTGCGACTAGCTTATATCAAGCACTAAATATGGCTAATGAGATGGCGGATAAGTCACTTATCGATGTACCTGCTGTATAAATCAGTGCTTATAGATATTTTTCACATAGTACTTAATAATTTTAGTATCAGTAATGCCTATCTAAAAAGGCAGCCACTTAAGACGATTTAGTAAAGCTTTTATCGTGCATGAGGAACAGCATCTGTCTTAAACACAGGCTCGAAAGCCTAGGATCAGGACCCTAAGCTTGTCTGGTTACGGATACCGATTGGTTGATGAGCTCCATGGATCCGAACGAGGTTAAGAACGCGACATTGGACGCATCGGACCCAACACCGATGCGGGCCATTTTGTCGGCACCTGCCATGCCAGTCGGATCAATGAGGTGCCAGCTCCCTTCAAGATAGACCTCGGCCACGGCATGAAAGTCTTGTGGTGTCACATCGGGCGCATAAACGCTCACAAACCTAGCTGGTATCGACGACGCGCGCGCTAGTGTTACGAGAACATGCGCAAAGTCGCGGCATACGCCCTGACGTTGAGCAAAGCTGTCGAGCGCGGTGGTTTGTGCATGGCTCGATCCGGGTACATAGCTAAATGCCGACTCGATCCAGTCGCGCATCGCGGCAATCCGTGCGCCGCCAGCGAGATTGCCAAACTCGGCGTCTACGAAGGCATGGAACTGTTCTGACGGGCAATAGTGAGACGGCATTAAATGCCTGATCGTCTCTCCGGGCAAAAGATGCAGGGGCGTTTGGGACAGTGCCGATATGTCTAAGGCAGGACGGTCAACGGCGATTTCTGCGAGATAAGTGCAGCTAAAATCCCCTTCGGCATGAATCCAAATCCGCTCTCCTATGCCATCATCGGCGGTAACCCGTGAAAAATGCGCAACGTCTGATGTCCAAATCTCGGCTGACCGTACCCGTTGATCCGCAAGATCGGCAGCTTCAATCTGAAGCAAAAGATCCATTGGCTCTGAGAGTCGATAATGGAGGGTGACGTTAAGTTTCAGGATCATATGTGAGTTCCCTAAGGGTATTTATCTGGCGGGCTGACGATCGCGTAGGGCTAAACTGCCTCGACCATATCAGAGACTGGCTTACTTTACTGGAGTCAGACAGCAATGCCTGACAGGGTTAAATTATCATAATAGCGCTTTTCAAACCCAAAAGGTGAAACATAACCAATTGTGTTATGCAGTCGGGCTTTATTAAACCAGAGAAGTGTTAAAAATCGATTAATTATCGATTTAGTTTTACGCCGCGATTGTTATGATGACTTTATCTTTGGACTTGTTTCTGTCTGCTAGCGCTTGGTTTGACGCTGCCATTTAGCATAATCAGAGTTTATATTAAATGGATGTAGAGGTAAAAAGTTACCGGGTCGGTTACTCGAAAGCATGGCTCGTCTATCGATAATAATTATTCAAAAACACAGCCTAATTATGAGCTGTGGTATAATTTGTCATTATAAAGTCAGCGTATCGCTGCCATTACATTATCATCGCCCATTTATCTTTTATACATTAAGACTCTTTTATGTCCAAAACTTCATTTGATGCTCAAACTATTTCTAACAGCTTACGTGCTGCCAAACATCAGCCGCGTAAGCGCTTTGGCCAAAATTTCTTGCATGATACTAGCGTCATTCGCGAAATCGTCGAAAGTATTCGTCTAGAGCGCGATGACAATTTGATCGAGATTGGGCCTGGTATGGGCGCATTGACCGAGCCGTTATTGGCAGAAGTGGATGCAATGACAGTGGTGGAGCTAGATCGTGATTTGGCAGATAGCTTGCGTATTCGTATCGGTGCCAATAGCCATCCAAACTTTGAGATTATCAAAGACAATGCGATGCATGTGGACTACCGTGAGCTATATAGTGAAGAGCGCGGTAAGCTGCGCGTAGTGGGCAACCTACCGTATAACATCTCAACGCCTATCTTGTTTCATTTGCTTAGCTATGCCGATGTGATTCAAGATATGCATTTTATGTTGCAAAAAGAAGTGGTTGAGCGTATCACAGCTGATGTGGGCAGCAAGACTTATGGCCGCTTATCGGTCATCATGCAGTACCATTGTGATACAGATTATTTGCTGACCGTTCCTCGCGGTGCGTTTAATCCACCACCCAAGGTGACCAGTGCTGTCTTCCGCCTGACACCGCATATCAACAAACCAGTAGTCGCAAATGATGAAGAGCACTTTGCTATTGTCGTGCGTGAGACTTTCAATCATCGTCGCAAGACGCTACGTGCTATCTTCAAAAAATCAACGTTGCTACCGACATTGAGCGAAGACGATTTTGAGGCTTGTGGTATTGATCCGCAGGCACGGCCTGAGACATTAAGCGTCACAGACTTTGTGAACCTAAGCAATCATTCACAACAGCTAGACGTATAATGTATTTTTGATACATAAAAGCATGCTACTAACCGTCAATTATAATGGCGGTTTTTTATGCTTTATTTTTATGACTAGTACTTAAGTATTTATTTCTTATCGAGCTGTCTTTAACTATCGTATTTAAATCGTTGAGGTGTTATGAATTTTCGCCATCAGTATGTTATCGGTGACTTACAGGGTTGCTATGCTGCATATCTACAATTGCTAAAGACACTGGATTTCGATCCTGCCCAAGACAAGTTATGGTTTGCTGGTGATTTGGTAGCACGCGGCGAGGACTCATTGAACACGCTGCGTCATGTCAAAGTGTTGTGTGAGCAAGGCGCTGCGGCAACGGTATTGGGCAATCATGATCTTAATTTGATAGCAGTCTGGCGCGGGGCCGCCAAGCTTAAAAATAAAGACAAAACGGCACCTATCTTTGCTGCGGATGACTGTGATGAGTTGCTCGAATGGTTACGTAGGCAGCCGATATTAGCCTATCCTGATGAGCACACGGTGCTAGTACATGCAGGGATTCCACCGCATTGGAGTATTGAAGCCGCTGCAGGATACGCACAGCAATTAGAAGCTCAGCTGCAAAGTAATTTGAATCAGCTCGATCAATTGCTGCCGAATCTATATAGCAAAGAAGCGGATGAATGGCATGCAGGTATCGAAGGATTTACCAAGATGCGTGCAATTGCTAATTACTTTACGCGTATGCGCTTGTGTAAGCAGGACGGGTCACTTGAGTTTAGCTTTTCAGCAGGTTTAGATGAGGCTATGCCAACCGATTTTTTGCCTTGGTTTGAGTGGCAAGTACCGCGCACTCGTAAGATACTATTTGGACATTGGGCTGCGCTAAAAGGCGAAATTGATTTGCCACATGCGCGCGCACTCGACGGTGGCTGCGTGTGGGGTAATTATCTATTGGCTTATCGATTGGGTGACGGCAAGGTTTTTACTTCAAGCGCACAGTGCCCGAGTCCATAAAGAGGGTTATAAGCGTCTTAATATATAAGGCTAAATAAACAGTCTGTTATAAGTAGTTCCATTATACCAGTCTATTTTAAGTGGTATGTTAATGGGTTTGAGAGGTAAAATACCTGGTTCCCTTGGAGTATACTTGACCAATAACTTTCAACTAGTGAATCAAACACATGATTTTCAAAAAAACTAATTTAGTATTCCTCCTTTTTTCTACCGCTTTATTACCTCTTACGCTTACGAGCTGTCAGAAAATGCAAAATGAAGCCAAAAACGAAGCTTCTGAGGAGCAAATAGCTATTGAGGGAATAGAGACAGAAACTAAAGTTGAAGACGTACAGGGATTAGCCGAACAGGGCGATGCAGAAGCACAATTCGATTTGGGTTGGATGTATGATATAGGAGAGGGCGTTCATCAAGACTATGCCAAAGCTGCGCAGTGGTATATGAAGTCGGCTAATCAAGGTTTCCCTGAGGCGCAGTATAATCTTGGTGTAATGTATCGTGAAGGCGAAGGAGTCCCTCAAAATTATACTGAAGCAATCAAATGGTATACGAAAGCAGCCAATCAATGCTTTCCTGAAGCGGAGTATAACCTTGGCTTAATGTATATCCAAGGCAATGGCGTAGACCGAGACTTTTCACAAGCTCTTAAGTGGTATACAAAAGCCGCTAATCAAGGATATGTCATTGCACAAAATGACTTAGCCGCAATGTATTACGAAGGCAATGGTATAGAGCAAGACTTGTCGCAATCACTTAAGTGGTATACAAAAGCCGCTAATCAAGGATATGCTCCTGCACAAGCTAATTTAGGTGCAATATATTATCAGGGTAACGGCGTGACACAAGATTTTTCACAGGCTCTAAAATGGTTTGGAAAAGCAGCTGATCAAGAAAATGCTAATGCACAATATAATCTTGGAGTTATGTATTACATGGGTCACGGTGTAGGCCGAGACTTCTCTCAAGCCTTTAAGTGGTATACAAAAGCTGCTGATCAAGAATATGCTCCTGCTCAAAACAATCTTGGTACGATGTATCGCGATGGTGTAGGTGTCAATCAAGATAATGCTCAAGCAAAGAACTGGTTTGATAAGGCTTGTGAAAATGGGCAACAAGAAAGCTGTAATAACTTTAGGAATCTAAATCAAAATTAAGTCCGTTTGACCTCAAAAAATTAATATGATGTATACCGTGAAGTACACTACAGTTATTTAAACAACCCAAACTATTGCTATCATTAACCTACAGCTAAAGATTCAAGTCCTCACTAGGGAACCGAACCAGTGAAGGAACCTGATTGGTTCGGTGTAGGTATATTTTAAAATGAATCCTTCTAGCATTACCGTTTCTACTAGCACGATTAATGACTCCTCTTTCAGAGAAGATTAACATGAGTAATATGCAACGATTGAAATCAGCATTGTTAAATAAAAGTAACGGTAAATGGTATCAGCGCGATAAGCTATACACAGGCATTATCTTCTTTGATAAACCTGACCATCAACTTGAAGCTTATGAGGTCAAAAATGGAGAGATTATCAGGCCTTATGTATCACCCTGTCAGAGAGGACTATCTTCGCCTATCCAAATAGACTCGTCAGAGTTCTGTAATGAGATTGATGATATATATGGTTCTCGTGGAATACCACAACTCTATAAGAATAAGCTGTATCAAGGTATGTCTTATACCTTTGTAGAAGGTAGGTGCAACCTAGAGTTATATACTCACGAAGACGGCATATCCGAAAATCGAATTGACTGGAATACTCTTTCGTATGAACCAAAAGAATTTTTATTAAATTATTGCGATAATGGAGTGATGCACTCTTACGATGTACATTCAACTGAAATAAATTTCAATTATTATAGTTCTGTTTGCGGAGAAAACAATGATGAAAAGGTTGGCATAAGATACACTGAACCGTTGAACAGAATTAGCTATTTTGAAGTCGCAGGCAATACCTTAATCACAAAATCTTATATGGAAAGTCCTATATCTGTGCCTGACGTGTATAGAATATTGAGTAATTATAAGAGATTTATATTTGGCAAGTCTATACGATTAGATATAGATAAAAGCTTCATACAAGACTTATTCAATATATGGGTCAAAAATAACAGCTTTGAACATATTGAAAGCATGTCTCTTAATGGACTAGATGGCTTAGAGGATTTCGATTACTTTTTTAATAAACAAGTATTTGGAAAATTAAAAGAGGTTCGTTTAGATAAGATAACTTCAGCGAAGCAAATAAATCGACTCAAATACCACATGCCCGATACCAATATCGTAATACTGAATTATTAATTGTTTGAAGCACTAAAATTAAGTCATCTGTATTTTAAGGTAGTAATAAATTGATTTACCTAATTCTAGACGTACATTATAAAGAAGGCCAAGAAACCGACGCTGTTACAGCAACTGTTGCAGGTATCCGCTTCGAAGGCATTAAGCAATCACGTATTCTAAATGAATATACTGTAGAAGTTAATGACGTTGCGCCTTATGAGTCAGGGCAATTTTATAAAAGAGAAATGCCTTGCTTACTGGCTTTGATTAACCAGATTGACGAACCTTTTGATGTAATTATCATAGACGGCTATGTATTGCTGGATAGTGTTGGCAAAGCAGGATTAGGCAAATATCTGTATGATCACCTAGCTAATACAAAGCCCATCATCGGTATCGCTAAAAATCATTTTTATGACATTACAGAAGACTATGCCGTTTGGCGAGGGATAAGTAAGCGCCCTCTATATGTCACCAGTATTGGTATAAATATTACAACGGCGAAAAAGATGGTCAGTGAAATGGAAGGTGAACATCGAATACCTAAAATGGTCGCTGATGTAGATAAACTAGGCCGTGTCATAAGTTAGAACAGCTATACCTATTAAAAGAGTTTGGACTACAGCCAAACCCTAACTAGGGAACCGCTCTTCTTCCCATAACAGGTCTTATGACAAATAACTTTAATATCAACGATTGATCGAGCAAAAACCCACCGCAACTACCTATTTAACTAGGCAGCTTTGGTGGTTTTTTAGGTTTCGGTAAAGGTGTTTTTGCGTCACCAGTCTGCTTATCATCAGAGTCAGTATGGTGTGGCTCATCACTAACAACATCGTTATCAATCGCACTTATCGTTTTGGTGACCTTATCGTATTGGATGTCATCGGTATAAGGAACGCTGTTTAGTTCGTCATCGACTAAACCATCGTCCAAATCCATTACCTTTTCAGGAGAGCTATACGGCTGCGTATGCTCATCTGTCGGCTGCTTTTCATAGTTGATGTCGGTGTTGGTCTGGGAATGTTGAGCATCAGCATGTTTAGATTCAGGCAGTATCCTGACATCAGACAGACGCCTTACCACATAATTGCTTGGTATAGATTTGCCATTTTTTTGTGCGGAGGTATCATCAAATATCATGTGACCCTGACTATCAATACGCGCATATTTCATTGGCTTATCACGTGGCCAGAAAAAGTCAGACGGATGACTAATAATATGGCCAAACACCAGTTTTGTGAGGCGACTCCATTCGAAAAATCGAACTTCTTTAGAACGTAAGGCGACAAACAGTGCCAGTGAAAAGCTAACGATTAAGTTGACCAGACCAATAAGTGCCACACCAAGTATAGAAATCAGGATGAGGCTCCAACTGATGTCATCAGCAGATATATTGAATAGCCCGTGTGCCAAGTTTGCTGAAGCAAAGGCAATGTGACGGATATCAATTGGTAGGCCAAAGATATAGCCAATAGTCGCGGTACTACCTAAGAACACCCCGAATAAGAAGTTGCCCATGATAGCGCCCAAGTTGGCTTCTATAAAGCCGCCTAAACGCTGAAGCCATGAACTAGGCAATATGTATTTCAGTAATTTGTGACGTTGTATGCGCGCGCCTACGTTGTTATAAACTGCCAAGTTATCGTAGTAACCGGCAATCAAACCAGATAAGAACAGATAAACCCCAGCAATGGCAGCATGGGGCAGTGCTAATGAGTGAAATGGGTCAAGATCATGTAGCAAATGTCCTGCTTTTTCGGTGTCAATCATTGGCGCGCCAGTATATTGCAACCAAGCAAAAGAGATAATCAAAGCGACGGGTACGGCCAACATGACGTTACCCATGATAGCGATAAACTGGGTGCGCAAGATATCGACGACCAATTCTGATAGCTTGGTCAACTGATGTGATTTTTTACCAGAGCCTTCAGATATGGTAGAAGCGATTGCAGCTGCGGTCATGGCTGGCTGCTTGGTCGCGACTGTACCGCGAATAACATGAATAAATACGAAGCCCAACCCATAGATCATACTGTTGATGAACGCGCGACCCATGGGCGCGAGCGCTAAGTGATACGCCAGTATTTTTATGGTTGCCATAAATGCAATGACAAAGCCACCAATAGAGGCTTTTTTAAGCATCTTTTGATAGCCAGCTTTATCGGTACTAATATAATGCTCACCGACGCGGCTGGCATTCTCTGTGACTTTGCGAGAGAGCAGTTTGGTATTGTTATCAATCAAATAACCAATACTATAGCGCTGATTGGCCGTAGTGATGAGCGCCTGTATCAGTTCGATAACAGCGCGATCTCGCTTTTGATTATCGTCTGTGACCAGCTCAGTCAGAATCCGCATACGCTGCAAGCTTTGATCCAAACGCAGCATCATATTAGTCAAACGAATAGAGATACCAGTTTTATAAATCCGCTTGCGTACGGTAGCGACGATATCTTCGCACTGTTCAAGCATAACCAATAGGGGTGCGGGATCGACTGCTTGCTCGGGCGTAATGTCTGTCAAGGTATCAAGCTCATGTGCTTGACGGTATTGATTGACGAAGAGTACGGCTTCTTGATTTTGTGCAACAAAAGACGCGGAATAGTTCAGTATCTGCGGATAGGCCTCCATCAAATCAGGATGCAAGCCGATACCGCTGATGCGGTAAGACAAAATGATAATAGCATTTAAAATACTGTTTTTTGCGGTAGCGACTAGGTTTAAATGTTTCTCTTCTACGCGAACCAGCTCAACCAGTTTGTCCCATTTTTCCTTTTCAATATTGGCCAGCCAACGTTCATCAGAGCGCTTATTAAATAAGTAGCCCACCAGTTCAACGACAGAGTCATCTTGTGGCAATAATGGTAAAAACCGATGGCCAATCAAACGGCGTAAACTATTAAAGAATCCTTGGTCGGACATAATACCAGTATCGGTATACAGCGCAATTTGTCGATATTGGATAATCAGTTTTAGCACAAAACTAGACAACCCATCTCCATATTCTGGATGTTGATGTATGATGTCAATAAGGGATTGAATTTTTTCGTTGGCCAATGCAGGTTCTTTATCACTGACTCGCAGCTCATCAATCAAGCGTTTGAGTACCGCAGGATCTGGCACGTCGCTCAAGGCAGTAATCTGTTGTAAAATGCGTTTTAATTCTGACACGTCGCACCCTTTATCATGGTTGTTTCAATCGTTTTTATTATTTAAGTCGGTATAAGTGGTTGAGTAATGTTTACCAATCGTTCAATTGTAGTCGAGCGACATCTTGTCTTGCGTTATTTTAATCGGAACTGCCAATTGATATTGAATTATTTTGTTAGCAGTTATTTTGACAAAAAAAAGGACAGTAACACGACTGTCCTTTTAATCAAGGTATTTTAGGTTAGTTTTAAAGCTAACTTAGCTTGCAGGAACGTCGAAATAAGCAAGATCAAAGTTCATCATTGGGTCACTACCAGCTTTGACCATTTTTGTATGAGCATCGATACGCGGTAGGACACGGCCAACGAAATAGTCAGCAAGCTTGGCTTTATTGGTATAAAACTCGCCTTCTTTTCCATTAGCGGCTTCTACCATCAACGCAAACATGTATGAGTAAGCAAGGTAGCCAAACGCATGCATGTAGTCAACCGCACAGCCATTGATTTCGTTTTTGCGTTCACCGATGTTGTTAAGCACAGTGGTGGTTAACTCTTCAATGGTATCTGCTGCATTTAACGTAGCTTGTTTGATAGCGTGATCTGCTTGCATGTTGCTAACAAAGTCACGAATCTCACCCAAGAAGTGAGTGACGTACTTGCCGTTGTTACGAGCAACTTTACGACCTAGTAAGTCAAGCGCTTGAATACCGTTGGTACCTTCATAAATCTGTGCAATACGTGTATCACGAACGATCTGCTCCATACCCCATTCGCGGATATAGCCATGACCACCAAATACTTGCTGACAATCAACAGTGGCTTCTAGTGCTTTATCAGTCAGGAACGCTTTAGCAACCGGTGTCAGTAGGGCAACACGAGCCGCAGCTGCTTTGGCTGACTCAGGATCGGTACTAAACTTCTCTTCATCAAGGTTTTTGGCAACGTACATCGCAAAACAGCGAGACGCTTCAGTATTTACTTTAGCATTCAATAGCATACGACGGACGTCAGCATGATGAATAATAGCATCAGCAGGTTTTTCTGGGCTTTGTAGCTGGGTATCGCTACGGCCTTGACCGCGGTCATTGGCATATAATGCCGCATTTTGATAGGCAAGCTCAGAACCACCAAGGCCTTGCAAGCCCATAGTAACGCGCTCGTAGTTCATCATGATAAACATTGATGACAGACCAGTATTCTCTGCACCGACCATCCAGCCTTTGGCATTATCAAAGTTCATCACACAAGTCGCAGAGGCTTTGATACCCATTTTGTGTTCGATAGAGCCTACCGCTAATGTGTTGCGCTCGCCTAAGCTACCATCTGCATTGACCAAGAATTTTGGTACGACAAATAGTGAGATACCTTTTGAACCTTCTGGTGCATTAGGTGTTTTTGCCAATACCAAATGAATGATGTTGTCAGTAAGGTCATGCTCACCACCAGTGATAAAGATTTTGGTACCAGAGATATCATAGCTACCATCATCATTAGGCACGGCTTTGGTTTTGATAATACCCAAATCAGTACCAGCATGCGGCTCTGTCAAGCACATGGTGCCAGCCCATTCGCCGTTGTACATTTTTTCTAGATAAGTTTGCTTTTGCTCTTCAGAGCCAGCTGCATTTAAACAAAGCGTCGCACCGACTGTTAGGTTTGGATATAGGGCAAATGATTGGTTGGCAGTGAAAACCATCTCTTCGGTGAGCATGGTAACCATTTTAGGGAAGCCCTGACCGCCGTATTCAGCATTACCGCTTAACCCAACCCAGCCTGATTCAGCATATTGCTTGTAGGCTTCTTTGAATCCTGTCGGAGTCGTGACGACGCCATCACCTTCGAAAGTTGCGCCTTCTTCATCACCGCTACGGTTAATAGGAAGTAGAATGTTTTTTGACAGTTTTCCCATTTCTTCTAAAATCATATCGACAGTTTCCATGTCAACATGAGCCAAGTTTTCGTTGTTTTGCCAAAACTCTGGCGCCTTAAATACATCATTTAAGATAAAGCGCATGTCATTAAGAGGGGCATTATAAACAGCCATAAACATTCCTTTGGTTCAAATAATTAAAATTGAAGTTGTTAAGATTATCAACTGTTCTTTTGGTATAACCTTAGCGATTAATAATCAAAGTTTAACAAATAAGCTTGTGAGCGAGTGTATTTCTTCGTGAATTGTGCGTACACCAAAAGTTAGCAGCGGCTATTGAAGTGCTTATAGACACCTCACTGACAACTATAATGTGAGAAGGTAGATAGGTCGGTGCTTATAGATAGTTGCTACTGTTAAAACTATGTCGATAGTCGTCATAAGCATACGCAAAACAAAGCGGCAACACACCGAAGTATGTTGCCGCTCAGGATTACACGATTGCAAAGTTTAGCGCTTTAATTAAAAGGCAAACTGATCAACGTCCATGCTCATGTATGGCTCTACACCAGTGCTGATACGCTGTACGTGCGTAGTCGTACGTGGCAATAGCTTAGCAAAGTAGAACTGAGCTGTTTTAACTTTAGCGTCATAGAATGCTTTTTCGCCAGTACCGTTTGCGATAGCAGTCTGAGCAACCAGTGCCATACGTGCCCATAAGTAGGCTAGGGTGACATAACCACTGAAATACATATAGTCTACTGCAGCGCCGCCGACAGCATCTGGCGTTTCAGTTGCTTGCATGCCGATGCGTGCAGTCAAATCGCCCCATTCTTTAAGATGCTTGGCAAGTGGGCGGATGAACTGACCCATCTCGTCATTTTCTTTGTTTTCTTCACAGAATTCTTTGATAACGTTTACAAAGTTAGCAAGTAGCTTACCTTGTGAACCCAAGACTTTACGGCCTAACAAGTCAAGTGCTTGAATCTCTGTGGTACCTTCGTATAAGCAAGAGATGCGCGTATCACGTACGTTCTGCTCCATACCCCATTCGCTAACGAAACCATGACCACCATAAACCTGAATACCATGGTTAGCAGCTTCTAAACCTGTTTCAGTCAAGAACGCTTTAGCAATTGGTGTCAGTAGTGATAACATTTGATCAGCAAACTTCAACGCTTCGCCTTCGCCTTTTGCGACGGTATCTGCAAAGTGTGAGAGATAATACACTAGCGCACGACCACCTTCAGCAAAGGCTTTTTCCGTCAATAGCATGTTACGAACCGCTGGATGTACAATGATAGGATCAGCGGCTTTCTCTGGTGCTTTCGTACCTGATAAAGAGCGCATCGCTAAGCGGTCTTTTGCATAAGTCAATGAACCTTGGAACGCATACTCTGCTGCAGTCAAACCTTGCACAGCAGTACCGATACGTGCCACGTTCATGAAGGTGAACATACACTGTAGGCCACGGTTTTCAGGTCCAATCAAGTAACCCGTTGCGCCATCGAAGTTCATGACACAAGTTGCAGAAGCTTTGATACCCATTTTGTGTTCGATAGAGCCACAAACGACATTGTTGCTTTCGCCAACGCTACCATCTGCGTTGACCGTCATTTTTGGGACAATAAACAATGAGATACCTTTGGTGCCAGCAGGTGCGCCTGGTAGACGAGCCAAAACAATGTGGATAATGTTATCAGTTAGGTCATGCTCACCTGCAGAGATAAAAATCTTTTGACCCGTGATGCTATAGCTACCATCTTCTTTAGGCTCAGCTTTGGTACGGATAATACCCAAGTCAGAACCCGCATGCGCTTCAGTAAGACACATGGTGCCTGACCATTCGCCAGTGACCATTTTTTCTAAATAGGTTTGTTTTTGCTCGTCAGTACCATGATGCTCGATGGTTTGGATAGCACCATGTGATAGGCCAGGGTACATAGAAAATGACCAGTTAGCCGTACCAACCATTTCATTGATGACAGTAGATAATGAGAACGGCATGTTTTGACCGCCAAAATCTTCTTCAGCAGATAAAGCAGGGAAGCCAAGCTCACAATACGCGTCATAAGCTTCTTTAAAGCCTTTTGGCGTGGTGACCTTACCATTATCAAACTTACAGCCTTCAGCATCACCGCTTTGGTTCAATGGTGACAGTTCGTTTTCAGCAAAGCTTGCAGCCATTTCAAATAGGCTGTCCATTAGCTCACGGTCAGCTTCTTGGAACGCAGGCAGAGTTTTGTAGTGGCTTTCACTATCGAGTAGTTCATGCATAACGAATTGGATATCACGTAAGGGCGCTTTGTATTGCATAACTTCCTGTCCTTTTTGGAATGTAACCGATCATAGCCAATAATGAGCATATGGTCGCACTATCCTCTAGTGCGTTATTCTTACCTAGCCAATCTGAAAATCTAAATAAAGGATAAACAGTAAAGCAGGTCAACCATGCTATCGATTACATAAAATAGTGTTGAAAAGAGTGGTGATTGTCAGAGTCAATGAGAGATTAAATATGCTCTAACAAATTCACTATAAAAGATAGGCTTTCATAGGTGATTATACAAGTTTGGTGACAGGACTGATAAGTCATGAACCTATCTTGCATCGGTTATGCAATCGACGTTAGACGCTAGGAAACAGCAGCATTAAGCATATGAAAACTCTAACGTTACTAAGACAGATAGTCCTTTATATGATTAGTATTAACATGAAAAAATGACAGCCAAAAAAATAGCGTTCGCCATAAAGACAAACGCATTAGTATAAATTACAACACTATTTGGTAGAACCGAGCATGTAAATTATTTCACAGATATAAACGTGATAAATCGTAATAATTATCCAAAATGTTCGTATGCTAGGAGTCTGAACATAGTAGCTTATGGTTAATAAGTTATAAGTTATAGCGAATAGCTTAGCGTTTACTCAGAACCGTTTTGTTTAATCAGCATCTCAGTGGCGACATCAGCAGCCACGGGTTTGCTAAACCAATAGCCCTGACCAATTTTGCAACCCATATCTAACAACACATCACGCTGCTGCTCAGTTTCGATACCTTCAGCAACGACTTGCATGTCTAAAGCGACTGCTAAGTCTAAAATGGCTTTTACAATCGCGTGCTGGGTACGATCGGTTTCAATATTGGAGATAAAGCTCTTATCGATCTTGATAAAATCAAATGGGTATTCTTGTAAGTAGCTCAATGATGCATAACCAGTACCGAAATCATCTAGCGCTAGACGCACGCCAAGCTCTCTAAGCGAGTTAAGCTGTTTTTTTACATTATCATGACGCTGAATCAAAGACGACTCGGTCACTTCGATATGCAACTGATGGGCATCGACACCATTCTCTGTCAGTAGTGTGCTCACCATATCAAAGAAGTCAGGGTGGCTAAATTCCGCGGCATCAGCGTTGATACAGACGTGTTGATGAAACCCTTGCTGTTGCCAAAGGGAGAGTTGTTTGACGATTTTAATAGCCAGTTGCGAAAATAAATCAAAGGAGAGCTTGTGCGCGATAATGGCATTGATAAAATGAACGGGCTTGAGTAATCCGCGAGTAGGGTGCTGCCAACGTACCAATGCTTCAAAACCTGTGATAGCCCCAGTCTCTAATGAGAACTTTGGCTGATAATAAGGAACGAACTGGCCTTCAAGGGTAGCAGTCCTAAGCTCAGACTCTAGCTCTAAGCTACCAGCGGTGGCGCTTTCAATTACCTCGTCGTACCAGCGAATATCATCGCCACCATGCTGCTTGACATAGTCCAATGCTTTTTCTGCTTTGGTCAATAAACCGGTTACTTCGTTATCGTCTTTTGGAAAACAGCTGACACCCACAGAAATATGGTAATAGATATTTGCATCTGTTGCATGGCTCTTATCAGTAGAAAAGGGACGCTCACACATTTGCATGAGTGTATCTAATTGATGACGTACCATATTGGCATCTTTAACTTCAAATAATAGCGCAAAATCATCACCACCAAAGTGAGAAAAAGAGCGTAAATTATGCAGCTTGAGCTTTTCGACTTCTTCTACAAAGTTTTTTATTAAGTCATTGGCACCATCAGGCCCTAGTAGGCTGGCAAGATTGCGATAACGATCAATATTTAAGCGTACAAGGACAACCTCTTGATAACTATCCAATAGCATGTCACTTGTTTGACTCAAAAATACCTTGCGGTTAGGGAGACCTGTGAGCTGATCATAGTTGAGTAAATGGGCGACCTGTTTTTGATCTTTAATAACTGCAGACATATCACGCAGCATACCAATATGATAAGCCATTTGATCTATATAAATTCTGCGATAAGTAATATGACAGTCAATATTCTGTCCATAACGGTTGGCCATCGAAAAATCAAGTTCATAAAAACCATGTTCGTTTAAGTTTTTCTTGATATCTTTTAGAATTACTTGCTCTGCTTCTGATAAAAATTCAGCAGCATATATACCAAGTGGACGACCGATTAAAAACTCTTCTTTGTAGCCAATCAAAAGCTCATAGCTAGGATTGACAGATAAATAACGTAGATTTTCGTCTAGTATAAATATGGCATCTTCAATTCTCTCACACAGTTCGGTCATTAACCGTTGCTTAATCGATGCTGGGATAGTGTCAAAATCGCTCATAATAATGGCTCACAAAATAATGGCTTATAAAATAATGGCTTATAAAAATAAATATGGTGATTCAACTTCTCAACATTGAGCTAAGATCACTTTTAAGTCTACAAAATATAAAACAAAAGTTCTACTTTTAAATTTATTAATGATAATGACTATTATTATTGGTTATCGTTTCCAGCTATACAAGGCGGATATAGTAGACAAAGCAACCACTGGTGCGGTCTCAGTGCGTAACACTCTTGTACCAATTTGCCACGGTATAAAGCCAACATTATTTGCTTGTTTACACTCATCACTACTTAAACCTCCTTCAGGTCCAATCAGTAGTTTAATATAAGGAGTTTGTTTTTTAAGCACATCAGGTAGAGCACTAGGCATGGCAGGTTGTCCTGCTGCTGGTACGCTCATTTGCATACATAAATCTGCAAGACCGTCTAATATCTGGTAATAAGGATCTTGACTAAGCACAGAAACGACAGGGCTGACAGTCATCTCATTATGAGTAGAGTCAGTGTTGGTATTGCTTAGCCATTGGGTAATGGATTGTGGTGCAAAAATGAGAGGCGGACGATTAAGTCCGCACTGTTCGCAAGCTGCGATCGCCACTTGTTGCCAATGCAACAGTTTCTTCTCAATTTGTGCAGGTTTTAATGTAACTTCTCCGTGGTGGCTACTGAGTAACTGAATGGCAGTCACGCCAAGTTCGGTCGCCTTTTGTATCGCATAGTCCATACGTTCGCCTCGGCTCATTACTAAGCCGATTTGAGTGATAGTAGGTGCCGTACGATCATCGTCTATATGAGCAAGTAAAGTAGCAGTGGCGTTTTTTTTACTAATAGCCTGTAGTTGTACTGTATATTCGCCGCCAAATCCATCGAACAAAATCCCTTGATCACCAATATTGGCTCGTAGTACACGGCACCAGTGATGAACAATACTATCGGGTAATTCGACATTGCTACCTATCGGTAACTCACCCAATTTAGGTAGTGCTGAGGCATCAGCGTTGTCGTTGCTAACGGCATAAAAAAAACGTCGCACGTGGTCTTATTCCTATTATTTGATTGAGTATAGTTATTATTAGATCTATAGAATATCACTTGAGACAATTAATGACATTTGTTTTATGAGAATTTTTCTTAATAAAGATAATTATTTTTAGAGCAGCATTATTACACAGTGAAGAAATTTTTAAAAATCAAATAAGATAAAGTGTATGAATAAAACGGTAAAGGGCTATTGGTCAAAATTTTGACAATAAAAAACTGGCGCTCCTAAAAGCGCCAGTCATTAATAATGTCTTCAGGAATGATTAAAGGATATTCTAGGATGCTTACAAGTTTAAGCAGTCAATCCCAATGCTTCTACCAAGCGTTTGTTTGGCTCAACTTTGTTCATGCTATAAAAATGCATGGCAGGTACGCCCTCGGCAATCAAGCGTTCACACAAGCGATAAACCACATCAAAGCCAAACTCACGAATAGCCTTACGGTCATCACCAAAATCCGTCAGCTGTTTACGTACATAGCGCGGAATATCAGCGCCACAGCTATCAGCAAAACGCAAGAGATTGCTTGAATTGGTAATTGGCATGATACCAGCGACCAAAGGCTGAGCTACTGTATCAATACCGCGTTTCTCTAACTTATCACGCAAGTACAGATAGCTGTCAGCGTTGTAGAAAAACTGGGTAATCGACGCATTGGCACCAGCTTGGTATTTATTTACCAGATTATCGATATCAAACTCAAAGCTACGCGCTTGTGGGTGCATCTCAGGGTAGGAAGCCACTTCGATATGGAAGTGATCACCTGAATGCTCACGAATGTACTTTACCAAATCTACCGCAAATGGTAGCTCACCCATGCCCACCTGACCTGATGGCAAGTCGCCGCGTAGCGCTACTAAGCGTCTAATACCTAAAGTCTTATAATACTCGAGCAATTCAGCGATTTCACTTTTGTCATCGCCAATACAAGACATGTGCGGCGCGATTTCAGTGGTACCACGCGCACTTAGTGCCTGTACGATATCTAAGGTGCGGCTACGGGTTGAACCGCCCGCACCATACGTTACCGAAAAATAAGCTGGTGACAACTTATTAAGCTCATCATAAGTGCTGAGAAGCTTTTCGTGACCTTGCTCGGTCTTTGCAGGAAAGAACTCAAAGGAGAAAGCAGGCTTACTCACAGTCAGGCTCCTTTTAGTATTTATAAGCATCAGGCTTGAATGGACCTTCAACTGGCACACCCAAATACTCAGCTTGCTTTTGGGTCAGCTTAGTTAGCGTACCGTTAAAGCCTGCAACCATCGCAGCGGCTACTTCTTCGTCTAACTTTTTAGGCAATACTTTTACGTATAGGTTGTCAGTACGTTGGTCAGCTGGCAAGTCAGCGAATTTTTCTTCGAACAGATACATTTGAGCCAATACTTGGTTGGCAAATGAGCCGTCCATCACGCGTGATGGGTGACCAGTTGCGTTACCTAGGTTTACTAGGCGACCTTCAGCAAGCAAGATCAAATAATCGTTCTCATCGTCTGAGCGGAAGATTTGATGAACTTGTGGCTTGATCTCAACCCAGCGCCAGTTATCACGCATAAACTGAGTGTCGATTTCGGTATCAAAGTGACCGATGTTACATACCACAGCACCAGGCTTAAGAGCTGCTAGCATATGTCTATCACAAACATGGTAGTTACCAGTGGTCGTGACGATCATGTCAGTGTCTTCAAGCAAGCGTTTGTTGATGTTGTCTGCGCCGCCAGTGTTGTCACCATCGATGTATGGTGATAAGACTTCAAAACCGTCCATACATGCCTGCATAGCACAGATAGGATCGACTTCTGATACACGTACAATCATGCCTTCTTGACGTAAGCTTTGTGTAGAGCCTTTACCTACATCGCCATAACCGATAACCAAAGCGCGGCGACCAGCAAGGAACATATCGGTAGCGCGTTTGATAGCATCGTTTAAGCTATGACGGCAACCGTATTTGTTATCGTTTTTAGACTTGGTAACCGCATCGTTGACGTTGATGGCTGGTACTTTAAGTGTACCTTTACCAAGCATTTCAACCAAGCGATGAACGCCAGTGGTGGTCTCTTCTGAGATACCATGGATGTTATCAAGCAGCTCTGCATAATCGTTGTGAATTAAAGCAGTTAAGTCACCGCCGTCATCTAAGATTAAGTTAGCATCCCAAAGTTGGCCTGATGCTTCGCCGCCAACATGGACTTGCTGACGTAGGCACCATTCATACTCTTCTTCTGTTTCGCCTTTCCAAGCATAAACAGAGATACCAGCAGCAGCAATTGCAGCAGCAGCATGGTCTTGAGTTGAGAAGATGTTACATGATGTCCAGCGTACTTCAGCACCTAGCGCGACTAGTGTCTCGATAAGGACCGCAGTCTGAATAGTCATGTGGATACAGCCAGCGATTTTCGCGCCTTTCAGCGGCTGGTCGGCTTCGTAGCGACGACGCAAGCCCATTAGGGCAGGCATTTCGGCTTCAGCAAGGGTGATTTCACGGCGGCCGTAATCAGCAAGGCTAATGTCAGCGACTTTATAGTCGGTGAAAGAGGGATCGATCGTATGGGCAGATGGGGTGTTAGACACTGCGTCCATAATATGCTCCTATCAGTGGTTAACGAATGATAAAAAGAATAAAAACGCAGGTGCCGTTGTTTGCGCTGTTCATAACCAAAAATGGCAATGAACAGTTAACCGAGCCTAACATAACAAATGATTTGCAAAGCAATTTAGCTCAAATGCAGTTATCAATAATTATGGCGCAACACCTCTCGGAGGTCGTTATTGTAATAGATGAATCAGTGATTGTCACCTATTGACTGAGATAAATAGCTGATGCCTTAGACAAACAAAACCTCAAACAGGAATCTATAGCCATAAAAAAGGCCATCGACTGATGACCTTTTTTGTTTTAATGTTTTTTGATACTACTCAGCCAAAATTAGTACCAGTTGTAGGTTAGAGAGGTAAAGTAGTTAATACCGTCAGTATTATAGCCAATATCTGTTATATAATCTTCGTTAGTGATGTTGTTTAGACGTGCAGTCATAGACAAATTATCAGTAAGTTTGTAGTTACCACTGATGTTCAGCAATCCATAGTTGTCTACAAATTGAGAGTCAGTATTGGTAATTCTGCTGTAATAGTCCCCTACATACTGATATTCAGCGCGTATATCTAAACTTGGCAGACGGTATCCGACATATACCAAGCCCTTGTGTTCAGGACGGTAGGGAAGAGAGTTGCCATCATCACTTCCGCCACTACTGTCTTCTGCCTTCTGGTAGTCATAGCTGCCGCCAAACAGATAGTCGT
Organism: Psychrobacter sp. Ps1; assembly: GCF_022129425.1. Taxonomy (NCBI): domain Bacteria; kingdom Pseudomonadati; phylum Pseudomonadota; class Gammaproteobacteria; order Moraxellales; family Moraxellaceae; genus Psychrobacter; species Psychrobacter sp. Ps1. The sequence continues at coordinate 191,496 of NZ_JADQAN010000001.1, forward strand.
TCATTTCCCAGTCAGAGGTTAATGATATGCCTTCAATCTTAGCGCTATTGATATTCTTTGCTTTGAAATTAGAGTAAGCAATTAAATTATCCACATCACTGCGATAACCTGTCAGACGTGTGCTGTGCCGAGTGCTATCGTACTGAGCAAATACTTCATAGTTGTCGCTAGTCTCAGGATTAAGGTTAAGATCGCCACCATATGCAGGGCTTAAATCATTAAAGACAGGTGCGCGGAAGCCTTTAGCATAGCTCGCACCAACACGAAAATTAGGACTAAGATGCATCGCACCGCCCAAATTATAGGTGGTTTCATCACCATAACGTGAGTCATCATCGTAGCGTAGGTTAGCTTGAGCATCAAAGCGGTCATTGGCGACGACATAGCCAGCAAAGGCACTTTTGACATTACGGTCATCAATACTGTAAGCCGTACTGTCTAAGTCTTGAGTGAGGTATTCGAGACCATAAACAGCTTCACCAGCTAGCAGCTTGTTTTTACCAACTAAGCTAATCTGGTCTTGAGTACCATCGAATACGTTCGGATACTTAGCATAAGACTCGCTTTTATCAATAGAGTGACCATATTGGAGCTTAACAGAGGCATCAGGCATATATTGCCAGTCGACATAAGCTTGTGCTGCGCCGTTTTCTTGATCAGTATGAGCGTCTTCAAAAGTACCATCGTCATATTCAGTAGTGGATTTACTGTACAAGATGCTAGCACCTGTCAGTAACGTGTCGCTAAAACGCTGATTGACTGCTAAGCTTACACTGTCGCTCTCAAAACCATCATCGTCTTTATTATAAGGGTCATTTTGATTACTGGGATCTGGACGGGTCGCATTGATACCATCTGTTTCGTTGTGACTGGCTGAAAGGCTTAATGTAGTACCATTAGTATTGGCAAGTTGTGCGCTTGCACCGTATACATAATGATCGTTTGAGCCGATACCTGCGGTAACTGACATACTGCTTCGATCTATATTGCCGCCTTTAGTGAATACTTGAATGACACCGCCCATCGCATCCGCACCGTAGATGCTAGAACCTGATGCTCCATAGAGAACTTCAATTCGATCAATTTGATCAGCAGGTAGCAAGTTTAACGCGGCGCCTCCAGCGCTGACTGAGCTATAACGTATACCATCAATTAACACGAGAATTTGTTTGCTGTCGTAGCCGCGCATGTAAAAATTTGAAGTAGTACCAAGACCACCGTTTTGTTTAAAAGCGACGCCTGGTTGACGTTTGAGTACGTCCAAAACAGTCTGACCTTGATAACGTTGTAGCTCTTCCTTATCGATCACCCGTGTCTGCGCAATTACATTACTTGTCTTAGTAGGTGTGCGAGTGGCTGTCACGACAATTTCATCAAGCTCAACTTGTGGCAAACTGCTATCGTTGATGGAAATATTTTCAGAGGTAGCTGCCATTGCAGTATTTACTGCAAGTAAGCTAAGAACGCTCAAAATACTTAAACGAAGATAGGTACGTGAAGATGCACGTGATACAGACATAGTCGATTCCAAAGTAATCAAGTTAAAAATGCAGAAATGAGAAGTAACTATTATGACGTAAAAGGGGTCAAAAGTTACAAAAAACAGTATATAAGCAAAACTGTGCTCATTATCTACAAATTAACTTGCTTTATAAACTACTTTAACCTAATTTTTATTCAGGGTAGGATGAATGTTATTCAGGTTAGCTTGCTAAATAGTCTATTAAAAATTAATTCACCTAAATATTTTATGAGCATCTTATTAGTTTTATAAGAGAAAGCTGTCTTAATAAATACTTATTATTAGAAATGCACATAGAGTAAAAAATCAAATACCAATACAGTTAGCTACAAAATTGCGTAATCAAAAGTACTGCTGTTATAAATAATTGTTACTATAGTATGGACATCACCTGTCATTTATCATGCCATTTTTAAACTAAGAGGTTTGTTTTGTCTATCAAGCATAATCTGACTCCCAGTCCTTTGCCTAATTCATTCTCTGCTATTACTAAAATGCCAATTATAGTCGCAATGTTATTATTGACTATGCTGTTGAGCATTGCCTTGCCAAATAATGCTTATGCTGTCGAGGCTGGTGCGCTTGGAGTGGGTAATGACAGTAGCGGAGAGACAGTAAGTACGCCACTGCCTGATTCATTTGGCCGAGATACGCCGCGTCATACGGTACAAGGGTTTATCAGTGCGCTGGGTGAAAATGATTATTTGCTGGCAAGTAATTATCTCAACTTATCAAAGTCCGATAACCCAACGACCGTTGTGCGACAGTTTAAACAGGCACTAGATGCAGGTGGGCGTTTTCAGCCGGATCTACAGATTAGTAACTCACCTGAGGGTAATCTAACTGACCAGCTGCCACCTAGCCAAGAAAATGTCGGTGTGATTAATATCGGAGAGCGAAGTGTTCCGTTACTACTCGAAAGGGTGGTCTCAAAACAGAATGAGCAATATTGGCAGTTCTCTAGCGATACGCTGACCTCAGTACCAGAAGTGATAGAAAATACTGAGCCGACCTTGGTCTCGCGCTATACGGTTGATTCTTTAGATGGTAAAAAGCTTTTCGGCTATCAACTAGCTGATTTGGTCGCCGCGCTCACCATGATTGTGACTAGCTTTGTACTTACTTATGTCGCGGTATGGTTGCTATACCACTTATTAAGGATTGTTTATCCGTATTTGCGTGGTACGCCATTGCCGTTACCTAACAAAGTAATATTGCCACTCTCTGTGGTCATTATGGCATTGATACTATCCGAAGTTATGGTTTATGCAGGCGTATCGGTGACACTACGTGAGCCAGTCAATCGCTTTACGGATATAGCCTCTTGGTTGGCGCTGACTTGGCTACTATTGCGAGTGATCGATGCGATATTTACCCGAGCGGTAAATCTAAGCTACAAGAAAAACTATACTGAGCGTGTCTCAATTTTGGGACTGCTGCGTAAGGTCGTCAAAGCGCTATTACTGATATTTGCAGTGATTGTTATTTTTGGCAATTTGGGTTTTGATTTGACCACTGGTATTGCCGCACTGGGTGTGGGTGGTTTGGCGTTGGCCCTTGGTGCGCAAAAGACAATTGAAAACTTAGTTGGTAGTGTTGTAGTGGTGGCAGATTCACCTGTGCGTATCGGTGACTATTGTAAGTTTGGTACTTACGAAGGCACAGTTATCGACATTGGTATTCGCTCATCGCGTGTACGGACCTTGTCGCGGACGATTGTTACGGTACCAAATGGTGATTTTTCATCGATGCAGATCGAAAACTTTACCTCTCGCGATATGTTTCGTTTTTTCCATTACTTATATATTAAGCGTACCGCTGATCTTGACGTAATATTCAAAATGGTTAATGACTTGGATGAATTTATAAAAGAGCATGATTTGACCAATCAAGAATGGAATCAGGTCAATATTTTGGAGCTGCGCCAAGATTGCTATGTTATTCAGTTGCAAGCTTATGTGAATGCTATTGGTATCATTGAGTTCTATGACAAACAAAACGCTTTGTTTGTCGATATATTAAAGAAAGTCGCGAAATATAAAGTAGAACATGCATTGCCGACTCAGCAGTTGATTGTTAATCAAGCTGAACTTGAACATCATGTGGAAAATAGCACTGTTGAAACAGAGGAAGGTAGTTCAGACAATAATAGCGATATAGTTAATCATGAAACAAACGCTGTCATAGATAATGGTGACGGTGTTGATATCACTAAAAACGTTGATACCACTAAAGACGAAGACAGTAACAATGCTGCCAATGCTAACGATGCATCAAGCCAGCATAATCCATCTCTGGCAACAGTAAGTCGAAGTGGGGCGCTCAAAGCACTAAAACATAAAAGTCGTATGCTAAGAAAAAGCAAATTTAAGCATACCAAAAGAAAGATTGGTTTTTCTATATGGAATCAGCCTTAAAAGAGACTTTTTCATCCCGAATGGCGTTTAGTAATATTGGTGCTATTTTTGTTCAATTAGCTATAAAGGTACTGCGGTTTTATCACGTAATGAGCCGTAGTACGACCAAAGCAATAGACTGGCAGCACTGCGATGAGGTGACCAGTGCTGAGTTAGGTCTTTAAGCTGCTTGGGTGTTGGGCGCTCTGCTAAGCCTAACAACTCCATGGCTGCAACTTTAATGGCCAAATCATCGACAGCGAGTATGTCTGTACATTTTAGCGAAAATAGTAAATACATTTCAGCTGTCCAACGTCCAATCCCTGTCACAGCTGTCAAGGTTGTTATGACCTCTGAATCTGATAAGGTTTCCAATGCTGCAAAGTCTATATCATGATCCACTAAAGAGCGTACATAACGAGTTTTCTGCTTGGACAATCCTTGCGTCTTCAAACTATCGTCTGTCGCTTCACGTATCGCTTGCGGTGTGATCAATTCTGCATCAACCAACCGTTTCCAAATACTGGCAGCGGCAGCAACTGATAACTGCTGACCTACCATCGCTCTCATCAACTGCTCAAACCCACCTGCATTATGCCTAAGGTTAGGGGTGCCTACCTGCTTATGGACAGGAGCAAACCTTGGTTCAATGGCAATCAGCGCAGCAATCTGCTGTTCTAGTTCGTTAATGTTTTCAATAGTCTGTATATTCATAGTGATTTCGCTTTGCTAATTAGAAGGTGCTCAAGTCTATATATTAATAAAAGGTGAGAAGCTCACATTAAATGGAATGTACATGAAAGAGAGTATTCATTAAAGGAAACATCGTTATAGTCTACGTCTAAACCATGGATGATTGATAAAAAAGGACTGCAAATAAGCAGTCCTTTTTATATAGTACCGTATCACTAACAATAGACCTATTCGCCATCTGCTTTAGGTTTTTTAAGTAGTACTAGTACCGCACCGTTACCACCATCTTTTGGTGGCGCAGAGCAAAAAGCTAATACTTCTGGCAATTGACGTAACCAGCCATTGATACAAGTTTTTAGAATCGCTTCGCTACCTTTACCATGGACGATTTTTACCATGGTTTCGTTTTTCTGCTTGGCTTGGCTCAATAGTTGAGTCATCGCTTCGCGAGCTTCTTCTATCGTACAGCCATGGATATCTACCGCATCATACCAACGCAGCTTGCCTTTTTTGAGCTGATCAAAGATTTTATTTTGCAGTGTAGGCTGCTTATAAGACAAATAAGCTTCAGCAGCAACAGGGTTCAGTAGTGCTTGCATATCTGACAAGCCTGCGCCTAAATCACTGGCTTCACTACCTTGAGCCGCAGCACGTTTTGATAGTGTCGCTGCATCAGGTTTGCCTGCTTTAGTTGCGCTGGCAGGTGAGCGGACATTTTTGTCTTCTAGCTGATTGACACCGTGCATGGCTTGCATAAATAGAACTTTATCGTCATCGATATGTTCACTATCTAGCTGCTTAACTGTCTTTTTTACTTGTTTTTGAGTCGGTAGCGATACCGGTTCAGTTGGCTTTTGGTTCTCACCTTCAGGTGAATTGGTATCACGGCCTTTGCTCAGCTGGCCTTTAAGTTCTTTGAGCTGGTCTTGCATTTCTTTTGAAAACAGAGAGTTTGACATAAAAGTTAACGTATCGTTGATTGATGAATGGTTGATTGAACAATGTATATAGCATAGACATTGTTCAAGCTATTGAGCATTTATTTAAGCATAAATTATTGAGTTACTTTACCCGTCTGCTGCGACGCCCGCAAGTAAGGATTGTAACGCTTGCCCTGGATGATCAGTTTTCATAAATTGCTCACCGATCAAAAAGTGCTGAATCTCATTATTTAGCATGAGACGGATATCATCACTGCTATGAATACCGCTCTCAGTCACAATAAGTGGTTTTTGCTCAGCGCTATCAGCAGCGAGTGCATCGTTTAAAATATTCTTAAGATCAAGCGTGGTTTGCAGGTCCACATCGAAGGTATTCAAATCACGGTTATTGATACCATAAATATTGTGTACTGAACGTGGCAACTGTAGCGCACGCTCAAGCTCAGATTGGGTATGTACTTCTATCAATACGTCCATACCAAGCTCAGTACTGAGTGCATGTAACTCTTGTACTTGCGCATCATCTAGGCAAGCCATAATGAGTAGGATGCAGTCAGCGCCCATTAGGTAAGATTGATAGATTTGATAGACATCAATCATAAAGTCTTTACGTAATGTCGGTAAGCTTGAAGTATTAGCCGCCTGAATAAGGTAGCTGTCATCACCTTGAAAGTAATCACGGTCGGTCAATACAGACAGACAACTAGCGCCTGCTTGCTCATACTGCTGCGCAAATAGAGCAGGGGTAAAGTTATGATTGATAATGCCTTTAGACGGTGAGGCTTTTTTAATCTCAGCAATGATACCGATACCATTTTCTTTAGTGCCAGCAGCACGTAGCGCCGCGGCAAAACCTCGACGCGGTTTATCATCAGCTGCGACCTGTGCTTTCAAGTCCTCTAGAGACAATGCTTCGCGAGCGGCTTTTACTTCTTCTACTTTGGTGGCGACAATGCGCTGTAGCACTGATGGTATGTCTGAATGGGTTTTGGTCATACTGGTATCCAAATATCGTTAAATGTAAATATAGTCAGAGAGCTATTAGTAACTACTAAATGGCTACGGCGTTATCCTCCTTAGATGTACGATTTGTACAATCTATGGTTGGCTGCCTTGTATCCGTTTTAGATTTCTTTGACTATAGACAGTAGATGAGTGCTTATAAGTTAACCTTGAGCGACTAGCTGCTGGGTATAGTTGGCCAAAGACTCAAGTTTGAGTAAAGCATCGCCATTTTGAATAATTTTTTGTGCTCGGCTAACACCGTTAGGGTAGTTGCTGGCAAGTCCTGCAGTATATATCGCGGCACCTGCATTTAGCGCAATCATGTCACGTGCTTTAAGTACGGCACGGTCATGAGTGTCGGCTCCAGATAGCGCAGCACGAATCAGATCTAAACTTTGTGCTGGAGAGTCGACATCTAGGCCGATAAGAGTTTGGGACTCGATACCCGCATCTTCTGGCATCATATCATAGACTGATATCTCGCCATCTTTTAGCTCAGCGACTGTGGTCGAAGTCGCAAGACTGATTTCATCAAGACCATCTTTTGCGCCTACTACCATGACATGACGTGCGCCTAAGTTTTTCATCACCTTAGCAATCGGCTCACATAACTGCGCGGTAAATACACCGATGACTAAGTTTGGCGTGCCAGCAGGGTTGGTCAATGGGCCCAAAATATTAAAGATGGTACGTGCTTTTAATTCACGGCGTACAGGGTTGGCATAACGCATGGCGCTGTGATGATTGGGTGCAAATAAAAACCCGATACCTTGGTTTTCGATACAGTCTTTTGCTTGCTCTGGTGTGAGCGCAAGACTGATACCTGCTTGCTCAAGTAAGTCTGAGCTACCAGATTTGGTTGAGACGCCGCGATTGCCGTGCTTAGCAACTTGTGCACCAGCTGCCGCAACAACCAATGCCGATGCAGTCGAGACATTAAACAGATTAGCACCATCACCGCCAGTACCAACGATATCTACCAAGTAATCACAGTTCTTTGGTTCAATATTGGCGGCTAGTGAACGCATGGCGCTGGCTGAAGCAGTAATCTCGTCAATGGATTCGCCTTTCATACGTAGTCCCGTCAAGATAGCGCCCATCATAGCGTCGCTACATCTACCTTGCATGATAATCAGCATCACTTGATACATCTCATCAAAAGTTAAATCGATGTGTTGAAATATTCTACCCAAAGCTGTGGTTAACAGTTGATGTGTTTGCTCATCAGACAATTTTGCAATACTCTCTGGCGTATGCGTTTCTTCTATTCTTGTCGTACTCATTATGGTCTCACTTACTATTATTTTTTATATGAATCTGTGTGAAATTTGGCATAGGCTTATGAAAGCAGCATTTTTTACCAAGGTGCTTTTAGTCAAATCTAGCCAACTTGTGGTAGCTCATCGGATGTTAGAGTAGACAAGCCATGAGTCTGTAAAAAGTTATTGAGCAATTGATAACCGGCTTCGCTCAATATCGACTCAGGATGGAACTGGACGCCTTCTACAGCCAGCTCCTTATGGCGAATACCCATGATTTCCTCAATACTACCATCAGCATTCTGTGTCCATGCGGTGAGTTCAAGGCAGTCTGGCAAGCTTGTCTTGTCAATGACGAGCGAATGATAACGCGTAACCTGTGACGGGTTAGGCAAGCCAGCAAACACACCTTGCTCGTTGTGATAGATAGCTGATAAGCGGCCATGCATGACTTCGCCGGCTTTGACCACTTGACCGCCAAAGGCTTGACCGATAGCTTGATGACCCAAGCAAATACCCAGTATAGGAATAATTCCTTTAAATGTCTCAATGGCTTGCAGCGAAATACCTGCACGGTCAGGATCGCACGGACCTGGGCCAATCACAATAACATCAGGTGCAAGGGTTTTAATCTGCTCAATGCTGACCTGATCATTACGCCAGACAGTGATGTCCTGCTTTAGCTCACCGAAGTACTGTACGATATTGTACGTAAAGCTATCGTAATTATCGATCATCAAAATCATTAAGGCTTCAACTTATCAGTTTTATTATATCTTTAACATGAAATTTGTTCTCACTGTTATCGAGTCGCTTGATTGCCGAACACAAGCAGCTCTGACTATAACAGAGGAGGTTATTGCGCGCGGTTATCTTACCACTATTTTGTTTTCTATCAAATGTAGGGTACGGGCTATCTAAGTAAGCACCAAGCAAAAACATATTTTTTATTATTTTGTCGACAATGAGAATAGTTTGAGCAGGGATAATGTTATTAATTCAGCTATTAACGGCGCACCAGTAAATAGCATTATAACGATAAACATACTTGTATTTGCACCGATTAAGTGCGTTTAGTTCTCAACTGGTGCTCTAATTAAGTGCTATTCTAAAACTGAACTAGATGAGAATTAATTAATATATAACGATATTAATCGTATAAATCACTGTAAATATTGATAATTAAATCTATTTATAACTATATCTGTTATCAGAGTGTTAATACATTGGCATAGCCTTTGCATTATTGCTGTTATGATTATTTTTAAAGCCAAAAAACTGGTCTAAAAATAATTATTAACAAGAGCCCGAAGAGTTCAGCATTATGAGTTGTATATTGCTAGAATGTCGTTAGGATTGAATTGGCGTATGTTGGACCATGTGCACAAATATTGGTCTGATTGAGTAAACGCTTTAGATGAGCATCTTGACTAATACGCAAAATAGTGCTGATAATAAGCATAATATCGAATGCGCTGTTTTAGTATTGAGAGCACATCTGACATTCTTGGACAAGAACATCATATTAATAATTTTAAATCGCAATTACGTGATCAACACAACGGAGACTATTCATGTCGAATAAACTATTAGATCTTATCCAATCCTCTAATGCTAAATGGGTTGATTTTCGCTTTACTGATACACGCGGCAAAGAGCAGCACATCAGCTTCCCAGCGCATACCGTTGATGAAGATGTCATGGAAGATGGCAAAATGTTTGATGGCTCATCAATCGCCGGTTGGAAAGGTATCGAAGCGTCAGATATGATCTTGCGTCCTGATCCAGAAACTGCTTTTGTTGACCCGTTCTTTGACGCGGTGACTGTGGTAGTGACTTGCGATATCATCGAGCCATCAACGCTACAAGGTTATGACCGTGACCCACGTTCTATCGCACGTCGCGCTGAAGAGTATTTAAAGTCTACTGGTATCGGTGATACTGCTTACTTCGGTCCAGAGCCTGAGTTCTTTGTATTTGACGATGTTAAATGGTCAGTCGATATGTCTGGCGTTAGTCATAAAATCACGGCTGAAGAAGCAGCATGGTCGACTAACGAGACTTACGAGTGGGGCAACATGGCGCATCGCCCACGTGTGAAAGGCGGCTATTTCCCAGTACCACCGATCGATAGCTCACATGACATGCGTGCTGTTATGTGTGAACGCATCGAAGAAATCGTTGGTGAAGGTTCGGTTGAAGTTCATCACCATGAAGTGGCTTCTTGCCAGTCTGAAATCGGTGTTGCATTCAACACGATGGTACGTAAAGCGGATGAAGTTCAGCAATTGAAATATGTTGTTCATAACGTTGCGCATCAGTTTGGCAAAACAGCGACCTTTATGCCTAAGCCAATCGTTGGTGATAACGGTTCAGGTATGCACGTACATATGTCAATCTCAAAAGACGGTGTAAACACATTCTCTGGTGATGAGTATGCTGGTCTGTCTGAAACAGCATTGTATTTCATTGGCGGTATTATCAAGCATGCTCGTGCGTTGAATGCGATTACTAACCCATCAACGAACAGCTATAAGCGTCTAGTACCACATTACGAAGCGCCTATCAAACTTGCTTATTCAGCATCTAACCGTTCAGCATCTATCCGTATTCCACATGTAAGCAGCCCGAAAGCGGTACGTGTAGAAGCACGTTTCCCTGATCCAACGGCTAACCCATACCTAGCGTTTGCTGCACTATTGATGGCTGGCCTTGACGGTATCCAAAACAAAATGCATCCAGGCGAAGCTGCGGACAAAAACTTGTATGACTTGCCACCAGAAGAAGAAGCACAAATCCCAACGGTTGCAGAGAGCTTAGATGTTGCATTGCAAGCACTGCGTGACGATCATGACTTCTTGTTAAAAGGCGATGTCTTCACTGAAGACATGCTAGAAGCGTTTATCGCTTTGAAAGAAGAAGAAGTACAACGTCTGAACGTAACTGTACATCCAGTTGAGTTTGATATGTACTACAGCTGCTAATTAGTCGCTAAAGCACTCAGTTATTTTGAGTCATAAAAACCAGCTAAGTTATTCTTAGCTGGTTTTTTTATGCGTATTAATAAAGTGTATCAGTCCAATTGCTGAATTTTCTTTGAAATCGCTACTGATTTCATGTCAAAACTCACGCATAATAGTTTTATAAAATTATATTAATAGTAGACACTATCTAGGTTGATGGATTATGACTTTACTAGCAAAACCGAGTTTTTTAAAGGGTAAGATAAGAGTTTGGTTATGGACTACGGTTGCTCTCGCTAGTCTTTATGCATCTCTCACGAATGCTGCACCTATTTACAAAGTGGTCGATGAGCAAACCGGTCAAGTCACCTTTACCGACCGTCCACAGGATTATGAGCAGCAAGTTGGCAAACAAGTCAGTCAAATGGCTATTACGACGGGTAATGAGACGAGCAGATCAACTAGTCTGAATACGACAACCAATCCTAATACAAGTCGCCAATCATCAAATGCGTCGCAGACAGTGACTGCTACTGAGTCGCCTGCGATAAATACTAAGGTTACCACGCCAGTAAACTATCAGTTAGCCATTACTGAACCTAGCGAAGAGAGAGCCTATCGTCGTCCCGTACAGAATATCGATGTCAATGTACAGATTCGGCCTGCGTTACAGGTAGGGGATAGTGCCCGTATTTATTTTGATGACAAAGAGGTTGCACAAGGTTTGAGCGCGTCTATTGCTACTGTTGATGTTTTGCCAGGTACTCATACAATTAAGGCCATTATACAAAGCGAAACTGGCCAAACACTTGAGCAAATCACACGTACTGTATATGTGATTCAAAATACAACCACATTGCAAGACAACAAAAGAAAGGCAGCGCAGCTATTGGCTTATCAAAAGCTAGATTGGTATCAAAAATTGATGTTAAAGCTGCGTCAACAGGAAGTTGCTCAGTCACAATAATGGTCTCAATAATGATTGAATATAATGGATAGATATCGCTAGCAAAATAAAAAGGCAAGCACCGTTAACGATGCTTGCCTTTTTTAATGTAAATCACTTATTTTATTTTAACTATAAGCTGTCTTATTTAGTTAACTCGATGGTACCGTTAGCAGTCACCGAAATAGTACTGTTGCCAGACTCAAAGCTTTGACTTGGTACTGACTCGTCTGCCATTCCTGATTTCATGCTCATAGCGCTATACATCGGACGTGGATAGTTGCTACCTGTGTTTAGGTTAACATTGACGACGCGGTAGCCACGAGCATCCCAAGCGCGGGTAAGGCTCTTAGCTTGCTGCTGAAAAGCGCGAGAGGCTTCGGTCATTAATTTTTGCTCTAGCGCATCCTTTTTAGTATCTGATACACCAAAGTTAAGATTGTCCATCACTAAGGTTTCTTGCAAATCAGCAATTAGTTGGCTGGTTGCTGAAAAGTCTGTACTTTTTAAGTCTATGTTTGCTTGACCTGTCCAGCCGATGATTTTATCGTTTTTGTCGTAGCGTGGATAGGTGCGCTGTTGCCCTGTGCTCACGGTCACGCTAGGGTAGCGCTTGGCAATTTTCATGGCATTGTTGATTGAGGTGTTAAGCATTGTAGCTAAAGTCTTAGAGTCAGTTGCTTGTGCTTTCTTGTACAAGCTGGCTCGTACTTCATCGTTCTGAATCTCTTCTTTTATTTCTGTCTGAAATGTCAGTTGATCATAGCCTGTTGGCTCTGCATGGGCGCTACCCATCATCGCTGTCATGAGACAAACCGTACCAGAAGCTAGTGCTGCTTTATTCAATAAAGTATTTTTCATTATTATCTCCTAAGTTGATTCTAATAATATATAAATGACAATTATCAACGCTCATTTATACATGAAAAGTTGTCCCTATTGTTCTCTAGAAATCGACATGGGTGCAACTTCATTCACTAAAATAGCAAAATTCATATAAGTTGCTGTGAGAATTTTGTGACCTAAGTTACTGATATAATTTGTGCTCATACATTGCGGACCTGAGCTAATGAACTAAATGACAGTGCTATTTAGGGCCTAAAGCAAACAGTTTTAAGATAGGGGTTGTAAAATTAAAAATTTCTTGTATAATTTGCGACTGGTGGCTCCATTGGTAGCCTCGCAACATTGTTCTATGAATCCCGCCAGGACCGGAAGGTAGCAACGGTAATAGTTATAGTGTGTGCCGAGGATGTGCTGATGGAGTCGCTTTTTTTTGCCTAAAATTTGATAATTATATTTATAAAGTATCAAAGACATATTTGTAATGTATTAAGCCCTTCATTGTAAAGGGCTTTTTTTGGGTCAAATTTTTGTCTGATGGTTAGCTAATTGCTTATGTAGTTTTCAATTTAATTTCCTGTTCGATTTCCTTTATAGTTCCGATCTAGTTCTAAGGTTTTATTGATTAATATGAGTTAAAATACAATGTATTAACTTTTTATTAACATTCTAGACACCTTGGAGTTTGATTATGAAGATGTTTGTTTGGCTATTCATTGCATTTTTGGTGTTGGTAGTTGTGTTTGGGGTATCTATTTTTAATAGATTGGTACGCGCACGTAACCAAGCAAAGAACGGCTTTGCTCAAATAGATGTGCAACTAAAGCGTCGTCATGATCTGATTCCAAACTTGGTCGAAACTGCCAAGCGTTATTTGAGTCATGAAGAAGAAACACTCACTCGCGTCATTAGCGCGCGTAATCATGCTCAAGATCTACAAGACTCTAATAAGCATCAGCCAGACTCGCTAGAGCATATGGCACTGTTTGCAAAAGCAGAAGGTATGCTGTCTAAAGCGTTGGGTCAATTTTCCGCTGTCGTCGAAGCCTACCCAGAGCTCAAAGCCGATAGTATGATCAAGGAACTCATGGACGAACTAACCAATACGGAAAATCGCATCGGATTTGCCCGTCAGCATTATAATGACAGCGTAATGTTTTATAATAATGATCGCGAAGTCTTTCCTAATAACCTCGTTAGTACGACGTTTGGCTTTCGTCCACTCAGTCCGTTGGTATTCGAAGACAGAGAAGCGATTGCTCAGGCACCGATTGTCAATATGGGCTAAGGTTTAGACAATTTTGGCGAACTCTAGGCAGCCTAATCTGATGGATTTTTTTGGTGAACAGCGGATACGTACGCGGCGCAGTCTATTACTTTATGGACTGTTTTTCCTGATTGTACTTGCTCATATGGCAGTGGGACTGGCTGTCATGTCTATACTGCTGACAGTATTTACAGGCGGTATATACTACTGGGTATTGGTTCTGGTCATTGTCTTGACGTTAGGCAGTTTCGTTGGTGGTAGTTTTTTAGAGTATCGACGCCTGCGAGCAGGTGGCCGCGCTATTGCTCAGCGAGTAGGGGCGGTTAGGCTATTCATTGATAACAGCCAAGAAGCATGGGAGCACAGTCAAGGAGTCGCTCATCAACACGAAGCTGAAGAAAAGGTTCGCTATAGTTCACGTCATATAGCAGTACGTGACGAGCGCGATTTTCCGCCCGTTTATCGTCGCTACTATGAAATCGCTCAACAACTGGCCATTGCGGCAGGTTTGCAAACCCCTATTTTGTACGTGCTACCTGACGAGCAGGGTATCAACGGTTTCGTCGCTGGTCGCCATAGCTCAGATATGGTACTCGTCGTTACTCAAGGTGCGTTAGATAAACTGTCTGATGAGGCGCTATACGGACTCATTGGTCATGAATATGGTCATATATTGCACGGTGATGCTACGTTCAATTTACAGCTGATGGTGGTATTGGCAGGCTTGCAGATACTATACGACTGGAGTGACCCAATATCTAATTACCGTTATTTTGATAGCGATAGTATTTCCCAAAAGTCTCTATCACAGAGACAGGTTGATATGCTAGCACGCAATACAGAAGCGCAAACCGCCAATTTCACCACGCATAGTGAATGGGTCGCTTACTGGCAGCAGCAATCACAACAACAGCAGTCCTCAGCCAAGCGTCAGTCTAAATGGGTGCAAACGCCACCTATAATAGATCGTCAAGCCCCGCGTAGTGTCTGGACATTGCTACTGCATGGTTTAAGCTTCTCCAGTATGGCAAGCGCGCAGTTGATTAAGCACAGTTTTAATCGTGAGCGCGAGCTACTTGCTGATGCCACTAGTGTTCAATTGACACGTACGCCTGCGATTATCGAAACCTTAAAAGCCATTCATCAAGACTCGCTCGGCTCGCGTTTGTCTGGCATCGCCGATATCAATGGACTCAGTCATTTTTTCTTTGCTAGTAGTGGGGCAGACTTGGGTGATGTGTCATGGTTTGCCACACATCCAAGCTTGACTGAGCGTATGAGCGCTATTAATGCGGATGCTTATCATGAGTTTGCGGTACAAGTTGCCAAAGAAAAGCGAATAAATCAGCAAAAGGTCAAAGAAATATATAGGCAACGACGCTTAGGTGATTGGGGGGCAACAAAAGAAAATAGCCTAAGTGAATATTTGCCAGAAAAAAATACGCGGCACTCGTCAGTATTTGAGACTCAAACAGCTGCAACGATTAATATAAGAGACAATAAACAGATAAGTGACGCAAAAGTTCTTGCTGAATCTATAAGCGAAAGTCGTAATAAAGATAATGGCGAATTAGAGATTGATGACGGTTTAGAGTTTGCCGTAGAAGCTGATGTGGTGGTCGATGGGCGGCTTCAAGTACAGGCCGAAGACGTTGGCGTTCATCAGCTATTAAAACCGTGGCAGTCCAAACCTGACGCTGACCTACCAGAAAACACATTAATTGGGTTTAATGATATTAAAAAGGTATCACTACCTCAGTACATACTCAACCATAGTCATCATCCTTTAGGTGCGCTAGCATTAGTCGAAGCTGTCTTGCTTTGTCATCAGCATCAATCATTATCAACGACTGCCACTTATAGTTTGAATGATATTTGGAATGATGGCTTCTCTGTTGCGACTGACTCGACTTCCCATGAGCAAATATTACCGCATAGGATAGATACTAAGCTGATGACAGTAGTAGCCAGTTTGGACAGACGTTTAGACAGCGCTTTGATTGAGCTCGCCTTAAATCAATTGCATCAAAAGAATTTATCTGAACTATGTATTGAAAATCTAAAGCTCAAAAGTAAAGACGATCATAGTCACGACAGTCATCAGTACTATAAAAAACAAGAGAAATGCCGTACGATGTTGTTGCGTTATCAGCAGGGCATATTTGAGTTATTTAACCAACAGCTGACATCTGACTTAACCAAAAGCTTAGCTTCTGATTCGTCAGATCAAAATATATCTAGTGATAACTCCAATGCTATGGCTCTGAATAACCCATTAGCTTTAGCAAATCAAAAATCGCCAATATTATCATTATGGCAAGCGCTATATTTGCAGCAGTTACTACCGATATTGTCTAAAGTTTTACAAGATACAGACGCGCAATCTCTATGGCCGCAAATACTGAAGACTGGTATGGAAGACGTAAGGGCGCAACTAGATCCTTCAAGTCAGGTGTTTACAGGACTTAGTAAATCAGAAGTATCAGTTGTTGTCTTATTGGCTTATCGACTATCAAAAGATGCCAAAGGCCAGATGATCTCAATGTATGATCGATCGTTATTGAGTGAGGGTAACGACAGTGTGGCGCATTATATTGTAGATTTGAGACGGCATGCGCGCTTGATTGATATTGATCTTGTGACAGTAAGCGATGTCAATTTGCAGTGGTTATTATTGACCGCACAGCACTTGAATAGCATTCAGTTATTGGCGATTATTTCTGCGGTTCCTGTCTCTGCCAATCACACTCTCAAGCGCGTGATAGATGCTCAGAATGCTGATAATTATCGAGAGAAGCAACAGGACGGTAGCCAAATAGATTATAATGAAAGAGAGATGAGCCAGCCGACTCATAATGAGTATCGACAATGGCTAAGTACGTTGCATACGGTGATGTTACACGATACGATAATCAGCCAAGATGAATACGATTGTTTGTTGTCAATATCAGAGCGTTGGCTCGGTATTCGACAGCTGTTTTGATGGGTATGGTATTTAGTACTTAATTGATAGTACGACCCATGCTTAATGAGAGCTGCCAAAATAATAAAAACATTTATAAATGATATAAACAAAATGAGTAGGATAGTAGAGTCGAATGAGTGATACCCAAGACCCACTAACTGTATTACAGCGCCGTGTGCAGCAACGCCAAATTCTAGCGATGATGGGTATCAATCAGTGGGTGCAGCCTGAGTCAAAAACCATCAATGTGGCTGACATTGCGACAGCTTCGGTTGAGCAGTCACATATTGATTCCACTGATATTGAGTCTAACAACAATGAGGTAGCGAGCGCTAAGGCTGTAGACACAGTTGATCAACCGACTAGTGGTCATGATGTCAATGATTACAATGCTAGCGACTATGTTACCGATGAGTATGGTACTGATTTGCAAGCTACCACTGAACATGCGGCTAGTGAGCAAAGCCCTGTTACCTATAGTTTTGATTCCGTTGATTCAAATACGGTCAGTTCAGATGCGGTTAGTTCAAGTACTGGGTCTATCTATCATGACATCCCAAGTACTACATCGAACCAAACTGCTGTAACCTCTACGAATGCACCTATTGAGCAACCTCAATTTCCGCAGAATAATTTTCCGCAAAGTAGTTTTCCACAGAGTGCTAGTGATGACAGCATAAATGATGATAGCTTAAAAAAAGTAGCACCATTTGACTTGCAAGGTGGCCGCTATGGTGACTGGGTAATAGTGGTTGATATCAAAGCGCTAAATAGTGACAGTCAGAAACTATGGCAAAACATCATTCAAGCGCTATCAATCACTTGCGAGACAACATCATTCCCGATTTGCGACGGTATGGATACTGCTGAGCTTGCTAATGCCAGTCTTGCAGGATATATCTTTCGAATTGGTCGAAGCGAAGCGATAAAAGTTGCTGCACTGACCGCGCTGCCTGATGGCCTTCAACATCCCAATCTGACCACCGTGCCGACATTAGAAGAAATGCTCGCAGACAGTGATGCTAAACGTCAGCTGTGGGAACAGATATCTCATTGAGTTGTATAAAAACTAACATCGATACCAATGCCTTTATCAACAAACTGAAATAAAAAACATCCTTTTATTTCATCATACCTAGGACTGTGATTATGCCTACAACCCCAACGTCTACAGCAACTGCCACACCGCATCGCCTGCCAAATTTTTGTGCTGGACCTGCTACCATGCCAACAGCCGTATTAGAGCGCGCACAGAGCGAACTGCTTGATTGGCAAGGTCGCGGCCTATCGGTCATGGAAGTGAGCCATCGTAGCAAAGAGTATATGGCCATTACTGACAAAGCGGAAGCTAAGCTACGCACGCTTATGGAGATACCAGATAACTATAAAGTGCTGTTTTTGCAAGGTGGCGCTAGCTTACAGTTTTCTGCGATTCCATTGAACCTGTTAAATGGTGGACGCGGTGACTATTTGACGACAGGAGCGTGGTCAGGTAAAGCAATCAAAGAAGCCAAGCGCTATGAAGCACTGGGTTTGGGCGAGATTAACTTAGTTGCGACTGGCAAAGAGAGTAACTTTACTGACGTACCAGCGCAAAGCGGTTGGAATATCAGTGAAGACGTCGCTTATTTTCATTACTGTGCTAATGAAACGATTCATGGTTTACAGATATTTGAGCCGCCACAAGTAGATGCGCCAATCATTGCTGATATGTCATCTTGTATCTTGTCACAGCCGATAGATGTGTCTAAATTTGGCATGATCTACGCGGGCGCCCAGAAAAACATCGGTCCTGCAGGTCTGGTTATTGTCATTATTCGTGAGGATTTGATGGGGCAAGCAAGTGAATGGTGTCCTATGCTGTTGAACTATGAGCATCAAGCTGACAAAGAGTCTATGTCTAACACGCCAGCGACGTATTCTTGGTACTTAGCAGGGCTGGTGTTTGATTGGTTGGAAGAGCAGGGAGGTGTAGCTGCTATCGGTAAAATCAATCAGCAAAAAGCTGACTTACTTTATAAGACAATCGATGACAGCAGTTTTTATAATAATCCAGTAGATTCTAAGTATCGTTCTATCATGAACGTGCCATTTACTTTAGCAGACAGCAGCCTTGATAAAGTATTCTTAGAAGAGTCAGAAAAAGCTGGCTTGTTAAATCTAAAAGGTCATCGTGACGTAGGCGGTATGCGAGCCAGCATCTACAATGCCGTACCAATTGAGTGGGTACAGCAGCTGGTTGACTTTATGATTGCGTTCGAAAAAAAGCATGCATAAGTCATAATAGCCTTTAAAATAAAAGACGCTGCTTTTACAAGTTGCGTCTTTTTTTATGAGTATATTTGTCGATGCGCAGTTTTAGGAAGAAGCGTTTAATATCTGCCGCCATTATATCTAATATCAATGATGTCGTACTGATGGATGCCGCGTAACACGGCAAACCATTAGGATGAACTACCCTCTACCTTATAGGTAGGGGTTTCTTAGGTAACGCTCATACTTGACACGATATTCTGTATCAGCGGTTAAGCGAATTGACTAAGCTAACCCTGTCGCACCGACAGTTTTTGAGTGTTTAGCCAGTAGCAATCCTTGATTTAAGATGTTAATACTGGCGTTGAGGTCTCGGTCATTTTCTTGCAGGCAACTTGGACAATTCCAAGATCTTAACGACAGCGGTAATTCAGCTTTCGTTAGCAAGTGACTGCATCCTGAGCACGTTTTAGAGGATGGATACCACCGGTCTATTTTAACAAGCGTTTTACCGTACCATTCCGCTTTATATGCCAGCATGGTGGTAAAGACCGACCAAGCGCTGTCCGATATGGCTTTGGCAAGTTTCCTGTTCTTAACCATACCCTTTACATTCAAATCCTCAATAGCAATAACATCGTGGTTTTTGATGATATTGAATGAGAGCTTATGTAGAAAGTCTTTGCGGCTATTGGTTATTTTCTCGTAGACTTTAGCAACTTTAAGTTTTTGCTTTTGGTAGTTACCGCTCTCTGATAGTTTACGTTGATCCGCTTTGGCCACAGCTCTACGTTTGGCTAAAATCTTTTGTTCTCGCGCCAGTTTATCTTGCAACTTTGCCAGAAACTTAGGATTGGCAACTCTGCATCCATTTGATAAGACGATGAAGTGGGTCAGTCCTAAATCAATGCCGATATTAGAGTGAGTCTTTGGTAGTGGCTCAACGACCGTTTCAACCAATAGGCTGACGTAATACTTGTCTGATGGGGTTTTGCTTATGGTGGCACTTTTTATTAAGCCGTTTATTTTACTGGGGAATTTGGCGTTGATGTGGCCTATTTTAGGCAGTTTAACGGTGTTTTTTGTGATGGCTACCGTTCCCTTTTGATTGTTGGTGGTGTAGCTGTCTTTAATGCCTTTTTTCTTGAATTTAGGAAAACCTGAGCCTTGTTTGAAAAACTTGCTATAGGCAGCTCTTAGCTGTTGCTGTACGTTAGCCAATGCCAGGCTATCCACTTCTTTGAGCCATTCAAACTCTTTTTTGTACTGAGCTGGGGTGTTGTTTTAGTAGCTTTGTAATGATCAATCTTATCACCAAGCATTTTATTCCAAATAAAGCGCGTACAACCGAATGATTTAGCAAAGAATACTTGCTGATCGGCATTAGGATATATCCTAACTTTATGGGCGTTTAGAATTTGAGTGGGCATACAGACGGTGCTTATATTTCGTGCTATATTTATTATTAATAATACCACATGTAGAAATAGTTACTACCAACAATGCATTCATCCCACTACTTTAGAAGTAGGGAAATTCTGCGCTAAAGTGTTAAAAAACCTAAGTTTGTTATGATAAAATTTTGCTATAACGCTGTTTTGCTGTCAGGCTTTACGTTTTGATATTTATATTGGTTAGCATAGAGGTTTATTATAACGTCATGATAATAAAAAACGCCCTGTTAAAAGCTGTATTGCTAACCATCACCGTCAGTTTGATACCGAGCAGTATCGCTGCACCTATCACGACGACCGCGCTTGGTCACAATAGTCCTACTAAGTACATCGATGCACCTTACTTACCTTATGCCAATCCAAAAGCGCCATCAGGAGGTACGCTGTCTCTAGATGCTCGCGGTACGTTTAATAGCGCCAATAAATGGATGACCACAGGCGTCGCGATGATTGGCACAGACTATCTGTATGATACTTTGATGACTGGCTCATTAAATGAAGCATTTACCATGTATCCACAGCTGGCAAGTAAAGTGACATATGATCCAGATGATACCAGCTGGATTATCTATCATCTCAATCCTAATGCTCGTTTTTGGGATGGGTCGGGTGTGACCAGTCGCGATGTAAAAGCGACTTTTGAGGCGATATTGAACAAAGGCCCCATGTATATTCGCAGTTATCTAAGTGATATCAAAGACATTCAAATCATTAATGATCAACAAGTAAAGTTTGTCTTTGCCTCTGCTGAAAACAAAGAGATTTTACTGACCGTTGGGCAGTTTCCTATATTTGCCAAATCTTCCATTGATACCGATTTTGAGAAAATAAGTCTGTCGCCATTGATGGGTAGTGGTCCTTATAAACTAGGTCGAGTCGATGCAGGGCGTTCGGTAAGTTATATACGTGATCCCAATTATTGGGGTCGTGATTTGATGGTCAATCGTGGCCGCTACAATTTTGATATGATCAAGTTTGTTTATTATCAAAGTGATGAAATTGCCTTTGAAGGTTTTAAATCCGGTCAATACCGTTTTCGCCCCGAAAATAAAGCATCTAACTGGGTAACTGGGTATAATTTCCCCGCAGTCAAAGCAGGGCTTATCCAAAAAGAGACGATAACCAGTCAAAATCCAGTACCGATGCAAGCGTTGGTGATGAATTTGCGTCGCCCAATCTTTCAAGATATTAAAGTTCGCCAAGCACTGACAGCTGCTTATGATTTTGAATGGATGAATAAAACCCTATTTCATGGGCAGTACGAGCGTTTGCAGAGCTTCTTCCATGGCTCAGAGCTTGCAGCAAAGGGTACGCCATCTGATGCAGAGATGCAGGTATTGACACCGTTATTGTCTGAGCTCGAACCGATTCAGCGCAAAGCAACATTAGCAGAGTGGCAGCTACCCACCAGCGATGGTAATGGTTTTAATCGTCAAGGGTTATTAGAGGCGCGCCAGCTATTGTTAGAGGCTGGGTTTTATTACGAGGATATGAAATTATATCAACCTGATGGATCGCTTGCTCAGATTGAGATTTTGATGACAGGCGAGACCATGGGCCGTGTATTGTTACCTTATATTCGCAATCTAAAACGCTTGGGATTTGATGCTACTTTGCGTCAAGTCGATGGGCCGCAATATTATGAGCGTATGCGCCGTTTTGATTATGACATGGTCGTGGACGTATTTGCTCAAAGCCTATCTCCTGGTGCTGAGCAAGCGGCATTTTGGGGTAGCGCTGCTGCTGACGAGCCTGGCAATCATAATAGTGCTGGTATCAAAAATGCTGCCGTCGATAAGGTCGTTGCTGCCCTTGGTAATGCCAAAAATCGTGACGAGATTGTACTGTATACACAGGTGTTAGATCGGTTGTTGCGCGCAGGTCATTATGTCGTACCGCTATACGGCAAGTCTGGCACCAATGTCGCCTACTGGGATCAGTATCGTCATACCGAAAAACTACCGACCAATGCTGTTGGTATCGATTACTGGTGGGTGGATAAAGAGGCAGAAGGGCGCATTAATAAATATTTAAAGCAGTAGACAGTATTTATATGAGGTTTGACCTTGTGATAACGGACAGCTGAGCATATATGCTGTTTTATTAAATATATGCTGTTGCTATCAAATAACAGTTAGATTAGGGCGTGTCCTCATTCTAAAAATGGTGATAAAAATGAGATAAACTGCCGTCAAACGAGGAAAATAATGCAGATAATATCGAGATATTGACCAACTATTTGACGATGTTTGGCAAAATTTAGCTGTTTTTAGCCCATTTAGAGGACACTCGTTTGAATTGAGGAAACGCCCTAGATAATTCAAAATAACGAGCAACAAAAATAACTACCGGTAAGGATTTAACATGAGTATCCGTATTCACCCAATCAAGGCATTTAGCGATAACTATATTTGGACATTGATTAATGAAAATAATAAGCAAGCGATTGTCATTGATCCAGGTCAAGCCCAGCCGGTCATTGATTATCTAGAGACGCATGAACTGGAGCTAACCTCGATTTGGACGACCCACCATCATCACGATCATATCGGCGGCGTCGCAGAGTTACAGGAATCGTATCCGATGACTCATCTGGTTGCGCATAGTGAGCATGGTGTCGATGAGGATCAAACTATCAAAGACGGTAGCACGGTAAGCGCATGGGGCTGCTCTGCGCAAGTCTGGGATGTGTCAGGGCATACCGCTAGCCATATGGCCTATATCTTAGATATAGATGGGCAAAAGCATTGTTTCTGCGGTGATACGTTGTTTAGTGCAGGTTGTGGACGTGTGTTTACTGGTACGATTGAGCAACTGCATGAGAGCTTTAAACGTTTGAACGGCTTGCCTCATGAGGCGCTACTGTATCCGGCGCATGAATATACGGCCAGTAACCTACGTTTTGGTCTATCTATTGAACCTGACAATGAATCGATGCAGCAAGCCTTAGCACGAGCAGAGGTACAAACTGAACAAGGCATGGCAACGCTACCAGTGACACTAGAGCATGAGCGCACGGTAAATGTGTTTTTACGTACACAAGAGCCGAGTGTAATCGCAGGAGTTAAATCCAAAATGCCTATCGATGATGAGAAGTCGTTAACGGTATTTGCAGCGTTACGTGAGCTGAAAAACAACTTTTAAAGTAAGTTTTTAACAAATAGTTTGCTTTTAAGCACCTATTTAATACACCACAATTCGCTGCTGAACGTCATTGCTATCTCTCTTTATTTAGGAAGTCGCCATTATGGGTCGTTATATCTTAAAAAGACTACTACTGATATTGCCGACACTATTTTTGATATTGCTTGCCAATTTTGTGATCGTACAGGCGGCACCGGGCGGGCCTGTTGAGCAGCAGCTGGCACTTATTGAGCAGGGCGCAAAAGATAATGCGCTTGGCGGTAATATTGGTGCGGGCAGTGCAGGTGGCAACGACAGTACTTATCAAGGCACGCGTGGTCTCTCTGAGGAGATGGTCGCTGCGATCAATGCCCAATATGGCTTTGATAAATCCGCTCCAGAGCGATTTTGGCTCATGCTAAAGAACTACGCTCAGCTAGATTTTGGTGAGTCGTTTTTTAAAGGGCAGTCGGTGACCGATCTTATCATAGAGAAGCTGCCAGTCTCGATATCGCTTGGGCTGTGGAGTACGTTGCTCATCTATATGATCGCTATTCCGCTAGGCGTCTATAAAGCGATGCATCATGGCTCAGGCATTGATAAAGCCACTGCTATGCTGCTAGCGATCGGACATGCAATACCTGTGTTTGTCTTCGCAGTGATTTTACTGGTTTTCTTTGCAGGTGGCAGCTATTGGAATATCTTTCCATTACAGGGACTGACGTCCGAAAATTTTGATCAGCTAAGCGCGCTTGGTAAAGTAAAAGATTATTTTTGGCATTTGGCGTTACCGCTGCTGGCAAGTACTGTAGGCGGTTTTGCAGGTTTGACCTATCTGACCAAATTCAGCTTTTTAGAGGAGCTGGGCAAACAGTATGTACTCACTGCTCGTGCTAAAGGCTTAGGTGAGCGTCAAGTACTATACGGACATGTTTTTCGCAATGCGATGTTGATTATTATCGCAGGTATTCCGGCCGCTATCGTTGGTATCTTCTTTGCTGGTAACTTTTTGATTGAAATTATCTTTAAACTTGATGGCCTCGGTTTACTAGGTTTTGAAGCCATTCAACAACGCGATTATCCAGTGATATTTGGCACACTATTTATCTTTACCTTAGTGGGGCTGCTACTGCAGTTAATCAGTGATTTGAGCTATCACTTAATCGATCCTCGTATTGACTTTGAGGGGCGCTAATGTCAAATAATCAACCTTCACCAAATCGCAGTACTATTAATAGCGAACCAGATAAAGCGCCAATGCCTGAGCAGCTATCTACCACAAAAAAGCAACGCTTGAACCCTATCTGGCAAGCACGACTCAATCGCTTTCGTCAAAATAGACTTGGGGTGATATCGCTGTTTGTTTTCGCAGTGATATTTGTTATTTGTATGGCAGCTAACGTCATTGCCAATGACAAACCTTTACTGGTTCAATATCAAGGCGATTATTACTTTCCGGTATTAAAGGCCTATCCTGAAACGACGTTTGGCGGTGTATTTGAGACCGAAACCAATTATAAAGACCCTGCAGTGCAGTCGCTGATTGATGAGCAAGGGTTTTATATAATGCCGCCTATTCCGTTTGCCGACCAGACGCCCAACGTCGAGCTTGGTCTGCCTTATCCAGCAGCACCCAATGCTCAGAACTGGCTTGGTACTGATGATATGGGACGTGATGTGCTGGCACGGATACTTTATGGTATGCGAGTGTCGTTACTGTTTGGTCTGGCCTTGACGCTTGCGGGTGCACTGATTGGGATTATCGTCGGTGCGGTACAAGGTTATTATGGCGGCTGGGTAGATCTGGCAGGGCAGCGATTTATGGAAGTATGGGGCGGTATGCCTCAGCTGTTTATGATTATTATTTTGGTCAGTCTGTTTAGTCCCAGCATTATTATGCTGTTCGCCATGATGCTACTGTTCGGTTGGATGGGTTTGGTCGGTTTGGTACGGGCAGAGTTCTTACGAGCCCGCAACTTTGACTATGTGCGAGCTGCACGCAATTTAGGTGTTTCGGACAGCCAAATCATGCTTAGACATATCTTACCCAATGCGTTAGCTTCTAGTTTGTCGCAGTTGCCATTTATTCTAACGGCCAATATTATCGCTTTGACTGCGCTGGATTTCTTGGGATATGGATTGCCACCTGGCTCGCCGTCTCTTGGTGAGCTAATGGTACAAGGGAAGAACAACCTTGATGCACCTTGGCTTGCCTTGTCAGGATTCTTTAGTTTGACCTTTATTTTGTCATTGCTCATCTTCGTCGGCGAAGCGCTGCGTGATGCATTTGATCCGAGGCGTTCTTAATATGACTAAAAATATTGTCGCCACTAAGCACAGCAATGCGCCAAATGAAAGTCTTCATCGTGCACAAGATAAGCTTATGCTGACAGTAGATAGTTTAACTATCACGACGACTACAGGTGTCCAGTTAGTCGATGCGCTGTCTTATAAGCTACGACAAGGGCAAACTCTAGCTATTGTAGGTGAGTCAGGCTCGGGCAAATCGATCGCCAGTCTTGCGCTACTAGGTCTGTTACCAGATAGTTTAACGATTACTGGTGAAGTTCAGTTGGCAAGTACGGCAGGTATGTCTATATTACCTATAGCGAATGATAAGGCGCGTAATGTTGCACTACGGTCTATTCGTGGGCAGCGGATTGGTATGGTATTTCAGGAGCCGATGACCGCATTAAATCCGTTACATACGGTTGCTAAACAAATTGCTGAATCGTTGCGTCTAAGCGGCGCACCTAAGAAGCAATGGCGAGACACTAGCATTGCTTTGCTAAATGATGTCAATATTGCAGATCCTGCTGACAAGTTGAACCGTTACCCACATGAGTTATCAGGTGGTCAGCGTCAGCGAGTGATGATAGCCATGGCATTGGCTCAGCAGCCTGATATTTTAATTGCTGATGAGCCAACGACTGCGCTCGATGTTACCTTGCAGCATGAGATTTTGACGCTACTAGATGAGCTCAAACGCAAGCACAATATGGCGATGATATTAATCAGTCATGATCTCAATCTGGTCAGGCGCTATAGTGATGAGGTTATCGTTATGCGCCAAGGTCAAACGATTGAACAGGGTAAAACATCTTCGGTATTTAGTCAGCCCAAAGCCGATTATACTCGCACACTTATTCAGCAAGACTTTGGGCAGGCATTAATCATAGAAGACGATAACGCAGATAAACAATCAAGCGTACTAGAAGTGAAGCGTCTTAATGTACAATTCCCAATTGAAAAAGGTCTGCTTGGAGGTACCAAGCGCTGGTTCGATGCGGTCAAAGGTGTCGATATGACACTGCAAAAAGGTCAGGCATTGGGTATCGTTGGAGAATCTGGCTCTGGAAAAACCACCATTGCGCTAGCGCTCAGCCAACTACTGAGCAACCAAGCACGTGTGAATGGGCAGATAGTGGTCAATGATCAAGATATCTCAGCATTGTCCAAAAAGGCGCTACGTAATTTCCGCTCGCAGATACAGATGGTATTTCAAGATCCATTTGCCAGTATTAATCCGCGTATGACGGTCATGCAAATCGTGGAAGAAGGATTGCTGGTACAAGACGTGGAAAAAGTTGCCCGTCAGCAAGCGGTGCTAGATAGTCTGGCTACGGTACATCTGCCTTTAGCATTTGCGCAGCGCTATCCTCATGAGCTGTCAGGTGGCCAGCGTCAACGCGTGGCACTGGCGCGTGCACTCATTATGAAACCAAGCTTACTTATATTAGATGAGCCGACCTCTGCGCTCGACAGTACCACACAGGTCACAGTAGTTAGTTTATTACGTGAAATTCAAGAAAGACTGCAAATCAGCTATGTTTTTATCAGTCATGATCTCAAGGTAGTACGTGCACTGTGTCAGCATATTATGGTGTTAAAACAAGGCACTTGCGTAGAATCTGGACGTACCGAAGATCTTTTCAATCATCCACAACATACTTACACTCAGCAATTATTAAGGGCAAGTACTGACTAGTTTAAACGACTTACTGTAGCCACTTAGATTGATCAATCAAACTAAGCGACTAAAATAAGCGGCTTGGTATAAAATTGACACATCGCAGTTCATAATAATAGCGACATATTGAAAAAAGCAGTGGTACAATAATTTTAGAGAGCTGCCCATTTTATAATGCTGTGATGCGTATCTTTATACATTCTGGCGCTCTTAAATTAGTAATATTTAACTAGCTGGCAAAAACGGTCTTTAACGGTCTTTATTGCAGTTAAAACCATCATTAAAAAGGATTTTTGTGCTCATGAAAACACAAAACAGTATTACTAAATTGGTAAAGAACAACAGCTTGCAGCATGCTGGTTATTTGGCTGTCGCTAAAACTCGGGCGAAGGTATTAAAAGCAGTGTCCTATGTGATACCTATTAGAAGACCGATGTTATTCGTTGGTGAGACTGCCTGTGATGAGCTGTGCGATATGCTGATCAATGAAGGCAATACCAATGTGTTTATTGTCACGGATACAGTGCTCAACGAACTGGGCATACCTGCGAAAGTCACTGATTATCTAGATGCGAAAAATATCAGTTATCACATCTATGACGGTATTACGCCAGATCCTACTTTTAAAGTAGTTGAAGAAGGGCTCAGTCAGTCTATAGAAGCCAATTGTGACTCTATCGTAGCTATTGGCGGCGGTTCAGTGATCGATGCGGCCAAAATGATAGCCATGTCTCAAGGCAACAAGTGCAAGCCCAAACAGCTAATCGGTATTCTTAAAGCAAGAAAGCCTGCGACGCCTTTATACTGCGTACCAACGACGGCTGGCACGGGTTCAGAGGCGACACTTGGCGCAGTAGTATCGGATGATAAAACGCATCAAAAAGCATTGTCTATCGATCCAAGAATGGTACCGCTAGCCGCAGCGATTGACCCAGTTATTATGAAAGGCATGCCAGCCCATATAACAGCAGATACTGGCATTGATGTATTGACCCATGCACTAGAAGCATGGATGAGTGCCAATGCCAGCGTAGAGACGGATTATTATGCAGCCTCTGCCGTAAAATCTGTTATGCATTATCTACCACTAGCTTATAAAGATGGTGGCAATTTAAAAGCAAGAGAAGAGATGGGTATCGCTGCTCATTATGGCGGGATTGCCTTTAACAAAGCAGGTCTGGGTTATGTGCATGCTATCGCGCATCAGTTAGGCGCTTACTATAGTATTCCTCATGGTCGTGCTAACGCCATCGTGTTGCCTTATGTACTTGATGTCAATCGCAAAGCGAGCAAAAAAAGACTGGCTGCATTGGCGAAAAGAACTGGTATGGTACAGGATGGTCAAGCAGCTAATGGCGATAGTGAGATAGCAGATCACCTTATCACGCAAGTTAGAGACTTGATTGCAGATCTAAATATTGATCCAACTGTCAATGGTATGCAAACCAGCGACTTTAATGATATCGCAAAGGCAGCTGCAAAAGAAGTCAGTGATACTTATGCTGTGCCAACCTATCTATCAGCATCTGAAATCAAAGAAATTCTAACGAAAATTAAGCAGGCAAGTGATGAACGTGCTGATAAAGGTAGCCAAAAATCTTCATAATCCTATGCTTACATTGATAACCTTACGATAAATAAAAGCCCATTATTCTTTGGAGAATGGGCTTTTTTAATGCATTGAGGTAATAAAGTTTCCGTCTTATTTCTATAGTTAACTCATACTAAAATATATGATCGTTATCAAATAATCGTTTAATTTATCTTGTGATTAGGGCGTGTCCTCATTTTAAAAATGGTGATAAAAATAAGATAAATTGCAGTCAAACGGTGTCAAATAGCTGACTAATATCGAGATATTAGTCAGCTATTTGACACCATTTGGCAAGATTTAGCCATTTTTAACCCATTTAGATGACTATCGATTGAATTGAGGACACGCCCTAAACCCAGTTGATAAAAAATATCTTAATAAACTGTAAATATATAACAGTATAGGAATGTTTTAGTGATACAAAAGCGTTAGGATATGTAAAGGACATTACGCTTAGGAGATTTTCATGAACCGCATATTACCATCTAGAATTATAGGGTTAGTTATCATAGCGAGTAGTGCGATTTACGCAGGTTGCGCATCAACTGAGAACAGCTCTACTGTAAAGAACACAACTGCCGCTAACCCATATGCACCGACTACACCAGGATTGGCAGTAGCCACTGTAGCGGGTGGGTGTTTTTGGTGTGTTGAAGCAGGTTATGAAAAAATCCCTGGCGTGGTAGAAGTCGTGTCTGGCTATACAGGTGGCACCGCTGAAAACCCAACCTACAAGCAGGTGTCAGCAGGTGGTACTGGGCATACAGAAGCGGCACAGGTGTATTATGATCCTAAGAAGATTACTTACAATGGCATAGTACAGGCGCTATGGAGAATCGCTGATCCTACTGATGATAAAGGGCAGTATGTTGACCGCGGCACACAGTACCGTCCAGCGATTTTTTATAACAATGCGCAAGAAAAGCAAATCGCAGAAGCGGCCAAGCAATCACTGCAAGCATCTGGCGTGTATGACAAGCCAGTAGTGATCGAGATTGTACCTGCTAGTACTTTTTATCCTGCTGAAGAGTATCATCAAGATTATTATAAAAAGAACCCAATACGCTACAAAGCTTATACCTTCAATTCTGGTCGCTATCAATTTATCGAGAGTGTCTATGGTAAAAACTATGAGCTTGATTTTAGTAAGTTTACGCCCGAAGCAGATAGCACACAGCAAGTGACGCCAAATAACACATCAGATAGCAAAGTAAGCAAAGGTTTTAACCCAGATACATTTGTAAAACCTTCACAAGATGCGCTAAAGAAGTCCCTTAGTGATATTCAGTACAAAGTCACTCAAAAAGAAGGTACCGAGCGCGCCTTTGATAATGAGTACTGGGATAATAAAGAGCCTGGATTGTACGTGGACGTCGTATCTGGTGAGCCACTGTATTCTTCGCGTGATAAATATAAGTCTGGTACAGGTTGGCCGAGCTTTACTCGCCCATTGGATACGAGCTTAGTGGTTGAAAAGCCAGATAGAGGAATATTTGGAACCCGTACTGAAATTCGTAGCCGTTACGCGGACTCACACGTGGGCCATGTATTTGATGACGGTCCAGCACCGACAGGTAAGCGCTATTGCATGAACTCAGCAGCGCTCCGCTTTATTCCGCTTGCAGATATGGAAGCTGCTGGTTATGGCGATTGGGTAGATGATGTAAAACCAGTTGGTTAGTGCTATTTTCTATCGCTCAGCCAAACAAAAAGGACGCATCATATGCGTCCTTTTTATTTGGTTGTTATTCACAACAGCCTAATCAATTAACAGCGACTTAAAACGCCGGTTGGCGCTTAGGGACGGCACCCAAAAACTCATTACGAGCTTGATTGTTGTGTTGATACTCACCAAGCATCGCGGTACTACGCGTGGTTGAATGCTGTTTGCTGACACCGCGCATCATCATACACATGTGCGAGGCATCCATGACTACCGCCACGCCGCGACAGCCAGTAACATCCATGATGGTTTGTGCAATCTGTTCACTCAGGTTTTCTTGTATTTGTAGACGACGGGCAAACATATCGACAATGCGGGCAAACTTCGATAGCCCCAGTACTTGACCATCAGGCAGGTAGCCAATATGAGCCACACCATGGAACGGTAGCATATGATGCTCGCACAGTGAATAAAACTCAATGTTCTGTACCAGTACTAGCTCACGATTGGTCGATGGAAAAACCGCATCATTGACCACCTCTTCAATGCTTTGATGATAGCCTTTGGTTAAGTGAGCAAAAGCCTTTGCCGCACGTACAGGCGTGTCTAATAAACCAGGACGATCTAAGTCTTCGCCAGTTGAACCAATCAGTTGGCGATAGGATTCGGTACTTTCTTTATAATCTGGGGTTATTATTGGGGTGTTACTCATAAGTTTGGCAGCCATCCAAAATGTGGGTGTAGCTTAACGTTGAATCCTATCATGTCAGGATTCTTATAAAATTGTGCAAGCTGGGAAGGGCTGTGATTATACTCGAAATCTGCTGAACTTCATACTGCTGTAGCAAGCAGTTGAGTGTTTAATCTGTTCAGAGTCGTCAGACAAATCAATAGGGTCATAACTATAACGGTGTATACCGTTTAGAACGTTTATATAAAGACCGTTATGGATGGCAGATATCTGATTGGTTTACTAAATGAGAGGTTAATACAACGTTAATGAGAGTCGACAAGTACAGTTTACGACTGTTTACTTAAACTAATTCGTGTATAATAAGTCATCTTTTGATTTGCATCATTTCATGACGCGTCACTTTCTGATTACTCTAAATAAACCTATACTCTAAATCATCTCGATTGATTCAAAAGGAAATCTTATGCTATTGCAAGGACAACGATTTGTCGTAACTGGCATCGCAAGTAAACTCTCTATCGCTTGGGCTATTGCAGAAGCGCTACACCGCGAAGGCGCCTCACTGATCCTGACTTATCCGAATGATAAAATCAAAAAGCGTGTCGATATGGCCGCTGAAAAATTTGAAGCGGATTTGGTGCTAGAGTGTGATGTCGCCTCTGATGAGTCGATTGCTGCTTGTTTTGAGCAAGTAACCGCGCATTGGGGTGATGGTATTGATGGTGTGGTACACGCCATTGGTTTTGCCCCAATGGATCAGCTCGATGGTGACTTTGTCAATGCTACCACGCGTGAAGGCAGCCACATAGCACATGATATTTCTAGCTACAGCTTTGTGGCATTGGCAAAAGCAGCTCGTGAGTTGCTTGCAATGCGTCATGGTTCTATGCTGACATTAACTTATGAAGGCAGTATCTCAGTATTGCCAAACTACAATGTCATGGGTATGGCAAAAGCCAGTCTTGAAGCCAGCGTGCGCTACTTAGCGACTTCTATGGGCGGCGAAGGTATCCGTGTCAATGCGATCTCAGCAGGTCCAATTCGCACGCTAGCGGCTAGTGGCATTAAGTCTTTCCGTAAAATGCTTGATATCAGCGAAAAAATTGCGCCACTACAACGCAACATCACACAGACAGAAGTAGGCAATGCCGCATTGTTCCTATTGTCGCCTTGGGCATCTGGTATCACAGGTGAAATTATGTTCGTTGATGCAGGTTTCAATACAGTAGCTATCAGCGAGCAGTTGATGATGCTTGATGAGCCAGCACAGTAATTGTTATAGATGATTCGTTTGATAATAGAAAAGACAGCCAATTGGCTGTCTTTTCTAGTTATACTATGAGTCTTTTTGGCTACGTGCTTTTTTAGCAATGCGCCTTTTTAGCTACGTGCCTTTGGACGAGGGATATGATAACCAAGTTACCAAAGTGGATACTATGGGGCGGGGCAGTATTGGCATTTAGTGCTGGTTGCGTGAATACGACAGCATTAATGGGGTTTGCCAATTTATCAGTGTCGCATGTCACGGGCAATGTAAGCTTGTTTGCAGCAGCTATCGCTTATTCAGACGCCCACAGTATTTTGTATATCGGAGCGCTACTATTGTCTTTTTTGTCAGGGGCAATATTAAGCGGTTTTGTCATTGGGCAGACATTCTTAACACTAGGCCGTCGTTACGGGCGTGCGCTATATTTTGAAGCAGCATTACTAATAGCTGCCTACTGGTTATATCAGCAGCATGACTATCTCGGACAATTGGCAGCAGCGATGGCCTGCGGATTACAAAACGCGATGGTAGCCACTTATAGTGGAGCAGTTATTCGCACAACTCATTTGACAGGACTGACATCCGATATGGGTGCAGCAATCGGTAACTGGCTTGCGGGTCGCTCCATTAGTAAGCCGACATTGGGCTTTCAGGCCGTTATTTGGTATTGTTTCTGCGGTGGCAGTACAGTGGGGGCTCTTTTGTTTGCCAAAGTTGGCTATGATGCGTTGCTTGTGCCCATCGCAATCGTTCTAACCGCAGCATTTATATATAACTATGTCTCCAATCACTTGCCAGAACAAAGAGAAACAAAACTAAAAAAGCGCTCATCATCATGACAAGCGCTTCTTATTTTTGCTGTTAATACTAGATAGCTGGCTTTATCTGCCGTTCTGCCATCTTTTATTTTGCGCCTTCTTCTTGATGATCTTCATGCTCATGCATACCTTGCATCATATCTAACGCTGAGTCGTCAGTACGCTGTTGATCTTCTTTGGTCAGACTATCTTGATTAATGTCTTTTGGCGCCATTTTTGTGGTTGCATCGGTTTTATTTGCATCTGTCATAGTGTCATTCCTCTTGTTTTTATTGATGATTATCTATCTAACCCTAAGATTATGTGGTATCGGTTTTTACTTGTATAGCCCCAAATGATGAATGTTTGAATGCTTTATGTAATTTTTATCAACCAAGGCGTCCATTTAAAGCAGTGAGAACAAAGTAGTGAGAGAGCTACTATTGACAAATCTCACAAAGTCGAGAGGTGATTATCATTAACGAATCAAACAGATATCCTAAAAAAACAAAATTAATCAAAATGTATTCATATATAAGTTATTCTGATATGATATTTTCGCGCGTAATGTTCGCTATATGAATATCATGATGTCTTACAATAAGTGTGTTGCAATAACTTTGACTTCATACTCACTTTGGATGCGATAAGGATAATTTATGTCAGAGAAAAAGCTGGATAGCCATATTCCTGATGATGGTAACGAGTATTTATTTACGGATACATTCCCAAAGGGAACGGGAAAAGGATTGATCGTGGTCGCCATTGCGGCAATCATTAGTTTTATTATTTACAGTGTATTGCCATTTGAGGTCAGTGCTAACAAAGGGCTAGCAATGCTGTTTTTTATCGGCGTGCTATGGCTCACTGAGGCGATACACGTCACAATCACTGCGATCTTGGTGGTTGTGGTTGGGACATTAATTGGCATTCCTGATTTTAATGCTGAAGTCGGTCTGCAAAGCTTTGCTAGTCCCATTATTTATCTCTTCTTTGGTGGTTTTGCCTTGGCGGCCGCGTTACATGTACAAAAGCTTGATAGAAAGATTGCGCTAAAAATTCTATCGTTGTCGGGCGGCAAGCTCAGTACAGCAGTATTTTTGATATTTGGTGTGACGGCATTCTTGTCCATGTGGATATCGAATACAGCGACAACGGCAATGATGCTCCCATTGGCACTCGGTATTTTAACGCAAGTTGATAGTAAAGAAGATCGCGGTACTTTTGTGTTTGTACTGCTTGGTATTGCTTATTCAGCAAGTTTGGGTGGTTTGGGCACGATTGTCGGCTCGCCACCAAATGCCATTGCTGCAAAAGCATTGGATATCGCATTTGTTGATTGGATGAAGTTTGGTATCCCAATGATGCTGATACTATTACCAGTACTGTTGGGTGCGATGTATTTGTATCTAAAGCCGAACCTAAACCGTACTATGCAGCTAGAGCAAGATGAAATCATTCCTTGGACCAAAACCCGCCTATTAACAATTACTGTTTTCATTGTCACGGCAGCTAGCTGGATGTTGTCTAAACAAATTGGGGCTGCAGTTGGTATCGAAGATACAGATGCCGTTGTCGCGTTGCTTGCAGCAGTGGCGGTCGTGAGCTTGGGTCTAGTTTCTTGGAAACAGGTATCAGACAACACGGATTGGGGCGTGCTCATGTTATTTGGTGGCGGTATTGCGCTATCAAATATTCTAAAAGTATCAGGTGCGTCATTAGTGTTAGGCGAGACGGTTGCTAATGGCTTACAAACAGCGCCACTATTGGTGGTGATGCTTGCAATCTCAGCCTTTATTATTTTCTTGACAGAGTTTGCATCAAATACGGCTTCAGCAGCGCTCTTAGTACCTGTGTTTGTGGCAATTGCCGAGCATATGGGTATACCGAGTGAGGTCTTAGTACTTATTATTGGTATCGGTGCGTCTTGTGCCTTTATGCTACCAGTTGCTACGCCGCCGAATGCTATTGTGTTTGGTACAGGTTTGATCAAGCAAACAGAGATGATACGTACAGGTGTCATCCTTAATATTATCTCTACTATCATCGTTGGGTGTTGGGCATACTTTTTCTTATTGTAGTTAAGTAGTTAAGTAGTTAAGTAGTTAAGTAGTTAAGTAGTTAAGTAGTTAAGTAGTTCATGTAGACACAGTCATATGTACAAATGCTAAAAACCCCAATGTTCAAGACAAATTGAACGTTGGGGTTTTTTATGGCTTATCATACGAGCTAACGGTATAGAATGTTTATTATTAACGTCATCTTATTAAATGGATTTGATCATATGACACAGTATTTATTGAAAGCAACTGTTCTCATAGTGCTAGGCGCAATTGCCGTGTTAATGGCATTTATAGCAAAATACTGGGCACCTGATCGTACCGTCGCTGAGCTAAAACAATGGCAACTACCCAACAGCGAATTTATAGACATACAAGGTATGCAGGCGCATGTAGTGCAGTCAGCTAACTGTTATAAAAATCGTGACAATGCAGCCGAAAAAAACCGACCCGAAACAATCGTTTTATTGCATGGTACATCGGCAAGTTTGCATACATGGGAGGGCTGGACCAAGGCGCTGTCTGATCAATACTGTGTCGTGAGCATGGATTTGCCAGGGTTTGGTTTGACAGGTCCTTATGTGGACGAGAGTACACAATATAGCAGCGAAAATTATGCGGCGTTTGTCATTGAAGTACTTAATCATTTGAAGCTGGACCGTGTCACGCTAGCCGGTAATTCATTGGGAGGCAAGGTAGCGTGGCGTACCGCTGCTTTGTATCCTGAGCGTGTCAATCGATTGATATTGGTAGATTCAGTTGGTTATCCAGCAACGCCCAAACATGTCCCTATTGGTTTTAAACTTGCTAAATATCCAATGATGTCACCAATTTTAAATCGTATCCTACCCAGAAGTGTCGTCGAGAAAAGCGTTTTAAGTGTGTATGCAGATAATAGCAAAGTAAACGATGCCTTGGTTGATAGATATTATGAATTGACTTTGCGCCAAGGTAATCGGCAGGCTTTGAGTCGTCGCCTAAATGATAGCGATGATGAGAGTGATCAAGCTCAAATAAAGCAGCTGGACATTCCGACTTTGATCTTATGGGGTGCAAAAGATGATCTTATTCCTGTAGAAAACGCCGCGTTATTTCATAGAGATATACGTAATAGTCAGCTTAAAATATTTGATAACTTAGGTCATGTACCGCACGAAGAAGATCCGTTAGCAACCGTTGACGTTGTAAAGCAGTTTTTGATTAGTGAGTCAGAAAATGGATAACTTAGAAAAGAAACAGATAACAACCATCGCTGCGATTTCAGATATTCATAGTAATGTCTACGCCCTTGAAGCTGTGCTTGCTGATATAAGATATCGAGATGTTGATCAGATTGTCAATCTTGGTGATATTTTATACGGGCCAATAGCACCTCATGCTACCTATGAGCTATTAATGGCAAATCGAGATGATATTATTACCATTAGAGGCAATCAGGATAGGCAGATTTATGAAGCTACTATGGCAGAAATTGCTAATAATCCAACCATGGGTTTTATTATCAAAGATCTCTCTAAAAAAGCGATTGAATGGATGCGGTCTTTACCATTTGATTTTCATGTAAGTGAGGATATATACCTCTGCCACGGTTCACCGTCCGATGACATGATATATTTACTAGAGGATATCGAAACGGGTCAACCAATAGTGCGTAATGATGCGACTATATTGGCGTTACTTGATGGTATTGATAATGATGTTATCTTATGTGGTCATACACACATCCCGCGAACAGTAGTACTGTCGTCAGGACAAACTATTGTGAATAGTGGTAGCGTTGGCTATCCAGCTTACGAAGATGATTTGCCTATTATTCATAAGATGCAAACTTATTCGCCTCATGCTAATTATGCTCTTATCAAGTGTATTGAGACTCAACAAGGTAAACATTGGCAAACAGAGCATGTCAAAGTGGCTTATAACCATGAGGCAGCAGCAAATATGGCTCTAAGAAACGGACGTGAAGATTGGGCATTTGCATTGAAGACGGGTAGAGTAGTTCCAGTATGACAGTACTTAAAAACATTCTATTCTAGCAATGATAGCATTACCTTTAGATTAACTATGGATTTTGATTTAATAGAGATTACGTAAAATGCTAACACTATATATGGTTCAACTGGGCGGTCGTCCTAAAGGCCGTCTGATTGAGCAACACGATATCTTCTTTGGTGTGGCCAGTCAGGTGAGTGACTTGATAGGAGATATCAATGAACATTGGCCTGAGATAAAAGATAAATGGCATATTGATTCATATCGAGCGATTACCAAAGTTAATGGTTACACTATCAAACTTATTGAGTCAGATGAGCAAGTAAGCAAAAATACTGACTTAAAGTTATTCTTTATCAATCTAGGTGGCTATCAGCAGGGCAGTTTTGAAGAATTTCATTACAAGCTACTTATCGTTGCACCTAACCAAGCTGACGCGATCAAACAAGCAAAAAAAAGTGATTTTTATAAGCAGTTTACTTTTAAAGATGAAACGTCACCTTTTAAAGCAGCTTCTCATATTGATGATAAGTTTGCAGTAGATATAGATGACATATATAACGTAAACGATCTTATCTCAAATGTTCAGCTTTCGATTGAGCCTATTAGTGATACAGATGAGTTAAATGCTAAAGAAGACAAAGAGTACGTCGGCTATCTAAGCATCAAGAATTTAAAGAAATTGGCGCTATAATAGGTTTGTCTAAAGCTTATAAAAGTAGATTTATATATACCTGATTAAATGAAATCAATGGATAGCTTAAGTTCGGATACGTTCTGTAATATGTGATAATTTCAGCATTATTGATACAAGAGCAATCAGGACTCGACTAACTTGAATCATACCCCAATTACCCCCATAATCTAACCACTTCTACATAATAAATAGCCTAAGTAAATATGCCCAATACTTCTAAGCCCAATATTCCTGAAAACAGCAATTCAGATACATCTACTGTAAATGAAACTCAAGATACTAAGAAGCCAGCAGTACCACTGGCAGATTTACCAGTTCTTGCTAAAGACAGCTATTACTTAAGCCGTCTTGAAAGAGAGCTGGCGAGTGCTGCTGTATCTAAAAATAAAAAATCTAATAATGGTTTTGAGCAAAAGAACAATTCAGATGATGTACTCGCCAAAAAACGTGCTCAGTACGAGAAAATAAAAACGCGTTCTCAAGAAGCTGTGCAGGCACGTATCGATAGTATTCCAAGTGATTTACCTGCCAAGCTAAATTTAGATCTGCCTGTTAGCCAACGTGCAGAAGACTTAGTACAAGCGATTATCGATAATCAAGTTATTATCGTTGCTGGTGAGACGGGTTCTGGTAAAACGACGCAGTTGCCTAAGCTTGCAATGCTAGCAGGGCGCGGTATTACAGGGCAGATAGGGCATACACAGCCAAGACGATTGGCTGCTCGTAGTGTGGCAAACCGTATCGCAGAAGAGTTGGGTGAGCCATTAGGTAATACCGTCAGTTTTAAGATTCGCTTTAATGAGCAAGGGACAGCGCAATCTATTGTAAAGCTCATGACGGATGGTATTCTGCTCGCTGAGTTGGGTCATGATCGGTTTTTGAGTAAGTACGATACGATTATTATCGATGAGGCGCATGAGCGTAGTTTAAACATCGATTTTATTATGGGTTATCTCAAAAAGATGCTGCCCAAGCGCCCAGATTTAAAAGTCATTATTACGTCAGCGACCCTTGATACTAAGCGCTTTAGTGAATACTTTAGCCGTTATGACAATAAGCTCAAACGGCAAGTCCCTGCGCCTATTTTTAATGTCGAAGGGCGTAGCTTTCCAGTAGAAGTCCGTTATCGTCCGTTGACAGATGAGCCAGTGAACAGCTCAGAAGATGACAGCTACGATGATTTTGAGGAGAACCTACCGCGTGCTGTGGTTGCTGCTGTTGAAGAGTGCTTTAGCGATGCGCAGAGTAAAGGTCACGCCGATCAAGCTGATATTTTGATATTTGCTGCGACTGAAGCAGAGATTCGTGAAACGCAAGAGGTGCTTGAGCGTCATGGCCCGCGCCATACCGAAGTGCTGCCACTATTTGCACGGCAGACTTACGAAGAGCAGCAGCGTATCTTTCAGCCATCGGGTCGAGGTCGCCGCATTGTTATCGCGACCAACGTTGCTGAGACTGCATTGACTGTGCCGGGTATTCGCTATGTGATCGACTTGGGTTTCGCGCGGATTTCGCGTTACTCGTATCGCTCGCGCGTACAGCGTTTACCGATTGAAGCAATTTCCCAAGCAGCGGCTAATCAGCGTAAAGGTCGCTGTGGCCGTGTCGCTCCAGGTGTTTGTATTCGTCTTTATAGTGAAGAAGATTTTAGTGGTCGCCCTGAATTTACTGAGCCTGAGATTTTACGCACCAATTTAGCGTCAGTAATCTTGCAAATGGCCAACCTACGTCTGGGTAGTGTGGATGACTTTGAGTTCATTGAGCCGCCTGATAGCCGATTGGTCACTGATGGTCATAAATTGCTAGATGAGTTGGGCGCTATTACTTCCAAGAAAGATACCGCTGCTCAGGACAAAGCCAACAAGCCAAAAGCGAGAAAAGGGCTTGACCATCTACGTTTGACAGCAACTGGTCAGAAAATGGCACGTATGCCAATTGACCCAAGGCTGGCACGTATGCTGGTGGCTGGTTCTGATTTTGATTGTATTCGTGAAATGCTGATCGTTGTGGCCGCGCTCGCTGTACAGGATCCACGCGAGCGGCCTGCCAATAAACGCACGCAAGCGGATCAAAAGCATGCGGTTTTCCGTCAAGACGACTCTGACTTTTTGTTTTATTTGAGTCTATGGAAGGCACTGTTTGAAAAAGATGAAGACGGCAATAAACTGTCTGGTAATCAGCGTAAGCAGTTTGCTAAGAAAAACTATTTAAGCTTCCCGCGTGTACGTGAATGGCATCAGACGCATCGTCAGTTGGTACAGATGGTCACTGAGCTGAAGTTAACGGATGTCAATGAGTCAAAAGCTGCTGATAAAAATGTGGCTGTTAATGATCCGACAGCGATCGAAGACGAAGAGTTAAAAGCGGTCAAATATGCCAATCTGCATAGAGCGTTGTTAACAGGATTGTTGTCTATCATCGCGCATAAGACTGAAAGCCGCGGTGAGTATTTGGCTGCGCGTCAGCAAAAGGCCAAGATATTCCCAGCTAGTACGGTGTTTAAACAAATACCACCTTGGGTGATGGCGTTTGAAATGGTGGAGACTTCACAAGTCTTTATGCGTACTGTTGCCAAAATTGAACCAGAATGGATTATCTCAGCAGCAGGTGATTTGCTGAAATATCATTACTTCGAACCACACTGGTCCAAGAAAACAGGACGCGTCAAAGCCTACGCACAGATTAGTCTGTTTGGACTGATTATTATTAGTAAACAGCTGACCAACTATGAGCAAGTCAATCTGGTTGAATCACGAGAGATATTTATCCGTGATGGCTTGGTAACTGGTAACTTTGGTCGCAATGCACCATTTTTGCAACATAACATGGATAAGATTGCTCATGTTGAGCGGATCGAAGACAAGCTGCGTCGCCGTGATTTGTTGGTGGATGAAGAGACGCTCTATCAGTTCTATGATAAGAAAATCCCTGAGCACGTTGCCAGTCGTAAAGCGTTTGAGGATTGGCGTGCAGAAGTCGAAAAGTATGATACTAAGCATCTATTCTTTACTGATGAAGACGTACTTAATAGCCAAGCGCCGACCACAGGGGACTTCCCAGAAGTGTGGAAGCTGGGCGATCTAAAGTTGCCGCTCCGTTATATCTTTGATCCAGCCAGCGATGATGATGGTGTGACCATACGTGTACCGCTTGCCGCATTACCGCAGCTAGACGCGATTGAGCTACTGTGGGGTGTGCCCGGTTGGCGCTATGAATTGGTATTGCAGCTGCTCAAGTCGCTACCAAAAGAGATACGTCGTCAAATCGTACCGATACCCAATACCGCAGACAGTTTGTTTGATGAGTTGCAGCCAAAGGGTGGACAAGGATTGCTGAAACAGCTATGTCAGGCATTGCATCGTCGCGGTATCATGTCGGTGACACCAGAGAACTTCAATCCATCTACGATTGATCGCTATTTGCAGCCACAAATCTGCGTGGTCGATGAGAAAAACCGTATCATCGAAAAAGGCCGTGATCTGCAAACCCTACAGATTCGTCATGCATCTGAGACCAGTCAAGCGGTAAATGAACAGCAAGGCGTGCATACTGAGTTTC
Organism: Psychrobacter sp. Ps1; assembly: GCF_022129425.1. Lineage (NCBI taxonomy): Bacteria > Pseudomonadati > Pseudomonadota > Gammaproteobacteria > Moraxellales > Moraxellaceae > Psychrobacter > Psychrobacter sp. Ps1. The sequence continues at coordinate 233,418 of NZ_JADQAN010000001.1, forward strand.
CTGAGCATTTTGCTTTCAGCAAAAATCATCATAGTGCAGGTGTGGTGATGAAACAGTTTGCAGCGCTCGTCGCTGATGAAGCGGGAGAAGCTGTATCGATTCATCAATATACTGATGTCAATGCAGCACTTCAAGCACATCGTATCGGTGTATTGAGCTTAATTAAAAGCAAACTTGGTGCAAAGAAAAAGCAGCTAACGAGCCAAATCGACAGTATATTTAAACTGGCATTTGCGCCACTTGGCGACATGGATAAACTTAAAACGATCGTTATAGATGCTGCGTTAGACGCGGCTCTCGAAGAGCACTATGTCTTATTTGATCATTCTGAGAATTTACCAGAAAGCGCCGATGATATTGCAGTTGGATTGAGCGAGGAGCTACCGTTTACCTCTGAAGAGTATACCCAAACTCTCGAAGTGGTAGTCAATAACTTCTTATTAACTGGTCAAAGCGTTATTAAAACGCTTAAGAATGTTTACACTCGTTGGCAGCGTATTCGCCAAGGGTTGTTGATGTTAGATCGTGAGATATTTGGTGAGTCTATCGATGATATCGAAGATCAGTTAGAAGATTTACATTTGGCTGATTTTGTTTATCGGATGGATTACAGCCATTGGCAACAGTACCCACGCTATCTTGAAGCGCTACAGATTCGACTAGAGCGTCTGGAGCACAACCTCGATGCTGACCTCGATGGTGTTTACGCGCTTGACTTGCATATGGAGCGGCTAGCAGGACGTGCGGACAAAGAAGCCATCAGTGAGTATCGCTGGATGGTGGAAGAGTATCGTATTCAACTGTTTGCCCAGCCTATGAAAACTCGTATGGCAGTATCGCCCAAGCGTCTAAGCAAAATGTGGGACAAGGTGAGTTAGGCTAAATCTTAGTTTTGTATGGTACGTGGAGTAAGCACTATTACCACTTTAAAACTATAAGCAAGTTTAAATTTGCTTCCCTTAATCGTCTCTAACTGATCTAGAAATCTTAATTTATTAATAGTGTTACATGTAAATATCTTTTGGAGCATAAAAATAAATGGAATATCTCAGCTTTATTGATGAAAAGTTTGATGCTTCAATTACTTTGATATTATTGATGATTGTGCTTGTCTATATTGGAGTAACTAAATTTCCACATATTTTGGATGCTATTGACCGCTTAAAGTATGGAAAAATAGAACCTTTAGAGAAAGCATTGGAAAGTGAACATATAAATGAGCGTGCTAAAACCTCTTTCAAAATGTTACTTCAGCATAATTACTTTCAGAAATTAACTGGGTTAAGGGTGAGTCAGTTAGAAAGAGAGAAGTTAATAGAGTTACATATTTTATCAGAAGGAGAGATTAGCTACGAAGAAATACGTGACATCATGTTTTATATCGATTTTGATAAAGAGAAAGGTGGATTTGTTCTAAATAAATATTCCGAAAAACTAAATGGCTATACTAGGTCGATGTCCTATATGTACATATTAGGCGGTACAGCTTTTTTAATATTAGCTTATCTAAATACTCAGGAAATTGATGATTTTAACATTAGTCATCCTTATTTTTTACTTGTGGGGTTGCCAGCCTTATTTGCTTCTATAGTTCTTCTATACTCAGGCTTTGGTTCGTTAAATAACAATCGAAAAATAACAATGGCTCAAGATTTTATCAAGAAACAAAATCAAATTTTCATTAGACCTCTTGCAAAAGTAGTTATAAGACACAACGTATATTATTGAACGCTACTTACTTAATAGATATGCCAAACATAGATAAGCTATAGTAGATCTTTTATAAAAGTGGTACAGTAGTTTTAAAACAAGCGAAAAGTAAAAAGATTATGACTTATTCAGCAGACTTCCGTGCTCAAGTGATTAAAAGTGTTAAACAACAAGATATGAGTATCAGACAAGCTTGTGCATTTTATGATATTAGTAAGGCCACGCTACAGAATTGGCTCAAAGATCCTAGTATTAAACTCACTCGCAATAAACCACCCAGTAAAATACCTAACGAAGCTTTATTAAAAGATGTTGAACAGCATCCAGACGATTACATGTACGAGAGAGCACAGCGTTTTGGCTGTAGTAAGTCGGGCATCGAGGCCGCTTTAAAACGTCTTGGTATCAGTCAAAAAAAAGACCTTAGAGCATCTAAAAGCTTGCCCATTAAACAGAGCTAAATATCTAAGTAAACTGGGCGACTACATCGCTCAAGGCTATGCAATTGTATACATGGATGAGAGTGGCTTCGAGGCTGGGACCATCCGCTCTCATGGCTATGCGCCTATTGGTACCCCTTGCATCGATAGCTATAACTGGCAAGGTAAAAAACGCACCAATGTTATTGGTGCCTTATATGAAAAAGCGTTATTTGCACTTGATTACTTCGAAAAGAATATCAATGGCGACATATTCTACAACTGGTGCAAAAACACGCTAATACCAAGTCTTAAAATAAAATCCGTAATCGTCAGGGATAACGCCAGCTTTCATAAACGCGTTCAGAGATTACTCAACAGGCATGGTCATCGCTTGTTATTTCTACCGCCTTACAGCCCTGATTTAAACCCTATTGAAAAAAAATGGGCACAGGCTAAGTTTCTACGACAAGGGTGGATGGAGAATAATTTACCTAAGCTGTTTCATGATATGGGTTGTACCAATTTTATTCTGGATTGACTATACTCAAACAAAGTGACGCTGGTTTTAAACGCTACACAGGCATTCATAAAGCCACCTTTTATGACATGCTTGATGCC
>NZ_JADQAN010000020.1:0-58904 GCF_022129425.1 Psychrobacter sp. Ps1
CACATGGAAGCCGGTATGTTCCGAGAAGTTGCCGTCGTTTAACAAACCTTCAAATATGAGGCTTATTATGAAAATATTTAAGAAAAATCTGCCATTCATTGGTTTGTCATCGCTAGTCTTGCTCACATCACCTTTTGCAATAGCTGCTGAGATGTCGAGTATGGACCACAGCGGCATGGATATGTCAGGCGATATGTCTGATATGGACCACAGCGGCATGGATATGTCAGGTGGTATGTCTGATATGGATCACAGTGGCATGGATATGTCAGGTGGTATGTCTGATATGGATCACAGTGGCATGGATATGTCGGGTGATATGTCTGGTATGGATCACAGTGGCATGGATATGTCAGGGATGCAAGGTGGGCAGCCACCAGCCGATGCTCGCAGTCCAGACTATTCAAATGGGGTTCCATACGGGCAGTATGGTAAGCCCATGATGATGGGCAGCATGCCATTATGGGGAGTCTCAGTAGACGACTTGGGCTATCAGTTTGACGAAGATCAAATCAACTTCGAGGCGACGGGTTGGTACGGTACTGATAGCAATCGTATAAGACTACGCACGGAAGGTAGTGCTCATACTAAAGATGATAGAGAAATCGATAGCTTAAGCTCCCTTGCTTATTGGAAACCACTGAGCATTTTCTGGAATGGTGAAGCTGGTGTCGCTTACGATACTGAAAACGATAACGCTGCCATAATGGCAGGTATTGTCGGTACCGCGCCTTATTTTATCGAAACGGATGCGAGAGCCTACTTATATACCGATGGTCAGCTTCGTCTTGATTTGGGCGCAGAGTACGAATGGCGTTTGGATCAACATTGGGTTGTCATACCGGAGGTTGGACTGACAGCCTTTAGTAAAGATGACCATGATAATGGTATTACCAAGGGCTTTAATGAGATGGAAACTGAGGTCAGGCTGACTTACGAAACGTTCAATCGCCAGCTAGCCCCTTATGTGGGTGTTAGTTATGAGACAGCGCTTGGCAAGGCTCGTGGCCAACGACGTCAAGAAAATGAATCAGTTGATAGCAATAGTTTGACTGCGGGGGTTAAATTCTGGTTTTAACTGTCTACCCATTTTAATTTAACAAAACAATGGAGGTCATATCATGGAAGCTGCTAAGCAAAAAAATATGAACCCTTATGTAAAATTTACCTTAATGATTCTGACATCGACTGTCATCATGTATATCATGATGTACTTCAATACCTACCAGTGGGATCACATTTACTTTAGTGAAACCCGAGCTTATATGGCGCTATACATGGGTGCCGTTATGGCAGTGGTCATGTTGGCATTTATGACCAATATGTATAAGAAGACCAAGGTCAATTTGATGATCTATGGTCTAAGTGTATTGATGTTTGCAGTTGGTATCTGGGGCGTTAGATCTCAAGCGACTGTCGATCAAGTCGATTGGATGCAGGCGATGATACCGCATCACTCGATTGCCATTCTCACCAGTAGCCGCGCTGATATTGAAGATCCGCGTGTGCAACAGCTTGCTGATGATATTATAAAAGCACAAAAACGTGAAATCGCTGAGATGAAGCAGTTGATTGATGAGCTTGAATAAGAGAATGGTGTACCAGTGAACGCTGCGAAAAGCGATTACTTTTTTCTGTTCAGACGCTCAATGACCCAGCCTGCTAGTGGGAAAGACACCAACTGTGTCAGTGGAACAAGTATTATCGTTTCAATTAATACCACCACTGGCAGGCTTAATCCTTGGGTCACAGGCTTCAATAACGTCAATACGATTAGGAGCGTTGGATAAAGTCCGACATATCCTATCAATATGCGTATAAGTCTGTCTTTGGAATTCTGATTCATTGCCTACTACCTATTGATAAAACGATAAAAGAAAAACCTTTAAGCGACAAAAACAATAATTGTCGCTTAAAGATTGACTGTCTGTGAATATCCAACAAGTCACAAATTTATAAATGAAAATAAGGCCATTAGTATTAATGGCCTTATCTCAGTCACTGTTTATATACTTTGCTATTCTTGATAGTAAGGATAATCACTGTAGCCCACATCAGTACCACCATACATCGTGGTAGGATCTACTTCATTCAATGGCCAGTTATTGGCAATACGCTCTGGCAGATCAGGATTGGCGATAAAAGGACGACCAAACGCGAATAAATTACCGTAGCCTTTTTCTAAAATGTTCACAGCTTTTTGTACCGTGTATTTGCCAGCATAAATAATACGGCCTGAAAATTCTTCTCTGACTGCTTGATAAAAAGTGTCTGGTAAATCAGGCGCATTATCCCAATCAGCTTCTGCAATGGACAAATAAGCAATACCCGCTTGCTCAAGGACTTTAATCGCCTCAATATACGTATGATGGGGATCTGACTCTACCAAGCCTAAATACACACGCGTCTCATCCGTACTCGCAAATAATGGCGCAAAGCGTACGCCTAAACGATCAGCACCCACCACATCACTGACAGCAGCCACGATTTCTTTTAAGAAACGCAGACGATTGGTTAACGACCCACCATATTGGTCATCACGTGTGTTGCTATGTTCAGAGATAAACTGATTGACCAAATAACCGTTAGCACAATGCAGCTCTACCCCATCAAAACCCGCCTCCAATGCATTGCGCGCAGCGGCCGCATACATACTTACCAGTTCACCAACTTCATCGGTACTGAGTGCACGCGGCGCGCTTGGATCGGCCAATGCACCTTCACCCGGACCTGTTTCAATAAATACTTTGACATTATCAGCAGTAATATCAGACGGCCCTACCGGCTGAGCACCATTAGGCTGCAAGCTGGTGTGCGACACACGGCCTACGTGCCAAAGCTGAGCAAAAATAATACCGCCTTTGTCATGTACTGCTTGCGTGACTTTTTTCCAACCTTCAACTTGGGCTGGTGAATGAATACCTGGCGTCCAAGCATAACCTTGACCTCTTGGCTCAATCTGCGTACCTTCCGTCACCATAAAGCCTGCTGTCGCACGCTGTGCATAATAGCTGGCCATTAAGTCATTAGGGATATTGTCAGGTTGCGTGCTACGAGAGCGTGTCAATGGCGGCATGACAATACGGTTGTTGAGCGTATAAGGCCCAAGTGCTACAGAGGAAAATAATGTCTTTGTATCTGGAATAGTTTGTGTCATAAGTGTCTCTTTTAAAGCAGCTGATGGCTTATTATTGAATGTATTGAGCCTGTTTTAATGCTTAATAGCTCATTTAGTGGCTACTTAAGCAATGTTGGTCAGCATAGCGTTTTGCAGGTACAATTAGAAACAACCAGTTATTGTTTAAGATACAATTATTAATGGTATGAAATTATGAATGGTATGAATCGGCTCGATATCAAGCAACTTAGAGTATTGCAGGCGCTACTTGATCTAAAAAACTTGTCGCAAGTCGCACGCAAAATGGGGCTGACCCAACAAGCCATCAGTGAGCAGTTACGCAAGTTACGTGAGGTGTTTGATGATCGTTTGTTTATTCGTCAAGGCAATAGCATGGTGGCAACACCAAAAGCGCTATCGATGCAGCAACCTATTGACCATATATTAAAGCAGTTGGAAGATTTGTTAGAGCCAGAGATTTTTATGCCGCACACATACAAAGGCATATTTACGATTAGTGCGACTGACTATGCGACGCAGGCATTATTACCGCAATTGTTTAATATTACGCGACGCAACGCACCAGATTTGAAGTTAATCGTACGTGATTTTGCCTCAGACAATATCAATCAGCTGATTGCAGCAGGCGAGCTTGATTTGTTGATTACCTTCCCTGAATTTATCCCTGATAACTTATCATATGTGACTTTATTTGAAGAGCAACATTTATGCGTGACGGGTTGTGAAAACACCTTTGCCACAGAGCCATTGACGCTGTCGCAAGTGGCTGCACACGCGCAGCTAGTCGTGTCACCCTCGCGTGCTAATTTACGCGGCTCTCATGATCAATGGTTTGCAGAAAAAGGTCTAAAACGAAATATTGTGATGTCGGTTCCTAGCTTTTCGGCTGTACCAGATATTTTGCACACGACTGACATGATTGCGTTTTATCCTTCGCGATTATTGCCGAGCAGTAAGGTCAAAGAGCTTAAAGTTGAAGCATTGCCGCCTACTTTTAAGGTCATCGCAGCATGGCATCCACGTACTGCTGACAGTGGCATACATCGTTGGTTAATCGAGCAATTACGAAATCTATAATAATTGACTTAGCTATAGCCAACTTTGAAACGACATCGAACATTCTTAAACTTGAGCTTGACGGAAATAATGTAGTGGCAAAATATATCAAATAAGAGATAACATCTCTTATTTGATATATTGTTAATAACTGCTCTATCAACCTAAAACAACCTTTGATTCTGAGATTCAAAGGTTGTTTTATTTTTGACAATTACGCTGAAACACTGTGATCTATGCTTTTTAGAATACTTACCCAAACTGAAAAGCTGACAATTGCGTTTTTAGCACTTGCTGGGAGTAAGTCTTGTGGCCTTTATCACGTCCTGCTGCACCCACCGCTATCATAAGCGGTAACAAATGCTCTTCTGCCCCTAACGGATGTGAGTCAAGCGCATGAGGAGCATTTTTCCAATTAGCCAAGGCCGTGAGTCGTTTATTCGAATCTGCTGATTCTACAGTATTCGTTAGCCATTCATCAAAACGCTCTGACGGTTCAGTAAAACTGGTATCGCCATAACCGCGCATATTATGAAAGCTCATGCCGCTACCGATGATTAGCACACCCTCTGTACGCAATGACGCCAATGCCTGACCAGCAGCCAAATGCGCTTGTGGGTCTAAATCATGACGCAGGGATAGTTGGACCACTGGAATATCTGCCTCAGGGAACATTAGCTTGAGCGGTATAAATACCCCGTGATCAAACCCACGCTCCGCATCTTGTTTATTGCTTACCCCTGCCTCTGTCAGTAGACTACTGACTTTCTCCGCCAATGCTGGCGCGCCTGAGGCTGGATAAGTCAAACTATAAGTATGTTCAGGAAAGCCATAATAATCATAAATGAGATCAGGTTGCTTGCCAGCGGTGATACTAAATTCAGCTGTCTGCCAATGCGCACTAATGATTAAGATAGCCTTTGGTCGCTCAGGCAAACGAGCAGAAATGCTCTTTAAAAACGTTGCCATCTCATACCACGTATCCGCTGGTTGCCAATCCATGAAAAAGCACGGCCCTGCACCATGCGGTATAAACAGTACAGGCTGGCTAACTGACTCATTAGATAAAAGTGTTGTCATGGCTTTCTCCTTGTTGCTTGTCTTAAATGGCTATTTTCAAACAGCTTTATTCACGAAAATTGAATAAAGCTATTTACAACTATAAAACCTATCCTAATTTTTCTGATAATACTTTATCCATACTGAGGGAGCCGCCACCTTGAATAGCTAGGGCAAGCGTAGCTACCATCAATGTTAGCGCGTATTCATAACCGCCATTATCAGCAAATAGCCCATTACTGATATGGACAGAAAAAATAGCCACTAACATGGTAAAGGCTGCGGCTAAAGCAGCTGGTCTGGTTAACAAACCTAATACCAGAGCCAGACCACCGAAGAACTCAGCACCACCTGCTAGTATCGCCATTAAGTAACCCGGCTCCATACCCATACTGCTTAACCATTGAGCCGTACCTGCCAATCCATTGCCACCAAACCAGCCAAACAACTTTTGGGCGCCATGAGCAGCTAAAATTAAGCCAACGGGTACCCGAAGCACTAAGGCCGCCACTCCAGCTTTTGATGTCAAAATAGTATCTAATAGTGATGATTTCATTGATGCTTACTCCATAACGTATGATTAGAATAAATAGTGTCGAAAATGATATAGGCACACTTTACTATCAACGCTATAAAAGAGTAAGATCAGTTATATTGAATAATTATCAACATAATATTTATAATAGATTTGATATCGAGAGAATTATAGGGACAGATATGGATAGAATCGATGCCATGCGTGCTTTTGTCGCGGTAGTGACAGAAGGCAGCTTTAGTAAAGCGGCTATTACGATGCAGCTCTCGCCGCAGCTAGTAAGCAAATATGTGGCAAAGCTAGAGGAGGAACTACATACTCGCCTGCTCAACCGTACTACACGCAAAGTCAGCCTGACAGAAGCTGGCAGTCAATACTTTACGCACGCGCAGCAGATTTTATTGAGTATTGATGAGATGGCATCGCAGTTAGGCGGCTTACAGCAGCATCCCAAAGGCGTCCTGCGCATCAGTGCGCCCGTCTCCTTTGCCTTAAAACATATGGCAAAACTCATCACTGATTTTCAGGAGCGCTATCCGTCAGTTACCGTTGATCTGCAGTTGAGTGATCGAAAAGTAGATATCGTTGAAGAAGGGTTTGATATTGCCCTGCGTATCGGACAGCTCCAAAGCTCATCGCTTATCGCCAAGCAGATTGCTCCGATTCGCGTGGTATTATGCGCCTCGCCCGAGTACCTCAAAAATCATGGCACCCCTAAGCAACTTGAGGATCTAGAGTCGCATCGCTATTTGCATTATAGCTATATGAATGTAGAAACTAAGGGTCAAATCTACAAATACCTAAAGACCAAACAATTCAAAGAACGTAGCGTTTTCCATAGTAATAATGGCGATGTACTCGTTGAAGCAGCTATTGCAGGCGGAGGATTGATATTACAGCCGACTTTCATTGCTAGCGAAGCATTAAGTACTGGTAAGTTGGTTGTAGTGTTGCCAGAATATGAACCTAGCCCTTTGGGGTTGTATGCAGTCTATGCCCATAGAAAACTACTACCTCACAAAGTCAGATGCTTTATCGACTTTATGAACAACTACTATGGCACGCCGCCGTACTGGGATGAGAATATATAGCTCTAAACATAGAGACATAAAAAAACTACGATACATCATGTATCGTAGCTTTCGGTTCAAGCAAACTTAAGCAAGCGCTGATTTAATAATCAGATCCAACCTTCTTCTAACAGGTGCTCAGTATTGCTGATTTTAAAATTATTGCATAAGTCATAGAATGCCATTGGGTCTTCAACATTATCGAGCAATTCTCTTTTATGCAGTGCCACAAATAACGCTAACGCATACGCTGCACTATGGATAGATTTTTTAGGATTAAAGGTAATATCAGTGAAGCCCTGATATTGAATCACTTCTTCATGCAGCTGAGGGTTTTGCTTGAGCGCATTCACATACAACCAATCATAAAATGTTGTTAACGGCTCTACGCCCCATTCCATACCAAAGTAATTGTAGCCAATGAGCTCGCCCGAGGTCATCAATCGCTCATCCTTTCTGGCTTGTCTTGGTGGCGCGGTAAGCAAATCCGTATAAGGACCACCATCTTCAAAAACCATACTGGCTTGAAAAGCATTTTCGACACTATATGGACTGCTATCATGCTCATCAGTAATTTTTAAACTAAACGGACTTAGCGGAAAACTCAGTTTATTACCAGATTTACTAGACAGCTCTAGCACGTGCTTAAATCCATACTTTTTACGAATGACTTGTTGTAAGTCATTGATGGATTTTTTCTTTTGTTTGGTCGCAAATCCCACATGTCGCTCAAACATAACCATATCCGTTTTTACCAAATTGTCACTGTTGACTTTGGGCATGAATACGGGTCTTTGTTCTATCGTATTTGGTACTTCTTCCATAGTGATGTGCCTTAATATCAATGGTTTTGTATAAATATTTTGTGTTAACGGTGCTGATACCACCTGCTGTTGACGGTGTACTCTGTCATTGCTAGCAGCATTTCTTATTATTGTTGTTTTATTCGCTAGCAGCCAAATACAGTGAATTGATCGAAAGCTATCGAGAGTTATCGAACCCTATCAGCGCTCGCTGGGCAGTTTATCTTATTATCAGTCATTTATCCTGCCCTATTTTAGAATTAATGCCGCCACACCTTCAACAATAAACCATAATCGAGCTATTTTAAGCTTAACAACGAATATAGAACGCTACTATAAACGGGTTTAAAAGTATTTAAAGAAATACGCTTGACCTTACCATGATGTCAACCTATATGCTGTCGCTATAGATTTGAAAATAAGATTAAAAATATAGTTAAAAACGACAGAGGTTGTTATGAAAACAAAAAACATTAAAACTCCTACTTATCATGAAGTGCTGAGCATTGAAGGCATGAGTTGCGCCTCTTGTGTTGGACGTATCGAAAAACAATTAAAAAATATTGAGCACGTTGAAAACGCCGAGGTAAATCTTGCGACTGAAAAGGCGACTGTTTATTCATCGCAGCCTGTAGATGTAGCCCAGTTAAACAAAGCGGTAGAGCGTGCAGGCTATAAAGTGACTGAAACCAAGCCTATCGAGCTATCCATAGAAGGCATGAGCTGTGCCTCTTGCGTTGGACGAGTAGAAAAATCCTTAGCCAAAGTCGCTGGCGTGCAACAAGCCACGGTAAACCTTGCGACTGAACGCGCTTGGATTAAAGACGATGCACAAATACAAACAAGTGACTTAATTGAGGCCGTTAAAAAAGCGGGCTACGAGGCCAAACTGGTAGAACAAGATCAAAGTGATCGACAAGATAAAAAAGCCTCAGAGCAAAATCGGCTTAAACGAGATTTAGGGCTTTCTGCGCTGTTGTCATTTCCCGTATTCATTTTAGCAATGGGCTCGCATATGATTCCCGCCTTTCATATGTGGGTGGTGAATAACCTCGGCACTCAGCAAAGTTGGCTGATACAGTTTGTTTTGACCACATTGGTACTACTCTTTCCAGGCCGACGCTTTTATCAAAAAGGCGTGCCAGCCTTATTGCGTTTTGCGCCAGATATGAATTCGCTAGTGGCGATTGGTACTATCGCAGCATATGGCTTTTCTCTCATAGCGACCTTTATCCCGCAAGCGCTACCTGAAGACACGGTGCACGTCTATTACGAAGCCGCTGCCATGATTGTGAGCTTGATATTATTAGGTCGTTATTTTGAAGCAAAGGCCAAAGGACGTACTTCTGGGGCCATTCAGCATTTAGTGGGCATGCAGGCAAAAACCGCCCGTGTACAGCAAGATGGCAAGGTCATTGAAGTCCCTGTAGAAAATGTCACTGCAAAAATGATCGTTGAGATTCGTCCAGGCGAGCGTGTGCCCATCGATGGCGAAGTCGTTGACGGTCACAGTTATATTGACGAATCGATGATTACTGGTGAACCTGTCCCTATGAAAAAACAAGCCGGCGATCAAGTGGTCGGCGGTACTATCAATCAAAACGGTACCGTGAATATTCGAGCAACGGCCATTGGTGAAGATTCTGTATTAGCGCAAATCATTCGTATGGTAGAACAAGCCCAAGGCTCTAAATTACCGATTCAAGCATTGGTGGATAAAGTCACCATGTGGTTTGTACCAGCAGTGATGTTTTTATCAGCATTGACTTTTATCGTTTGGTTGATTTTTGGTCCTGACCCTGCCTTAACCTTTGGCTTAATCAATGCGGTTGCCGTGCTCATTGTGGCCTGCCCTTGTGCAATGGGATTGGCCACTCCCACCTCTATTATGGTCGGTACGGGACGTGGTGCAGAATTAGGTGTGCTATTCCGTAAAGGTGAAGCGCTACAAATGCTTCAGGATGTGAGCGTAGTGGCCGTTGATAAAACAGGCACATTGACTGAAGGCAAACCTACGTTGACAGATTTTCAAGTCCAACAAGGGTTTGAGAAAGAACAGGTCTTACGTGTGATGGCATCGGTTGAAGCAAAGTCTGAGCATCCCATTGCCTTAGCCATTGTACAAGCCGCAGAACAACAGAATATTCAACTGCTACCTATCACTGACTTTGAGGCGATGACAGGTTTGGGTATTCAAGCAAACGTGGCGGGCCAAGTGATTGACATTGGCGCAGATCGTTATATGCAGCAATTAGGGCTTGATGTTGCGCCTTTTGAACAAGATGCGCTACGTTTGGGGCAAGAAGGTAAAACCCCACTCTATGTCTCTATTGACCAGCAATTAGCTGCTATCATCGCCGTTGCAGATCCTATTAAAGAGACGACTCATGCCGCCATCGCCGCACTACATCAGTTAGGCTTAAAGGTAGCCATGATTACAGGTGATAATCGCCATACCGCCCAAGCGATTGCCGCAACATTAAATATCGATCAGGTAGTGGCAGAAGTATTACCTGAAGGAAAAGTGGATGCAGTACGCCAGTTGCAAGAACAATATGGCCGAGTGGCATTTGTTGGTGACGGTATCAATGATGCCCCTGCATTGGCTCAATCCGATGTTGGATTGGCCATAGGTACAGGCACAGATGTGGCGATTGAGGCGGCTGAAGTGGTGCTAATGTCAGGTAGTCTGCAAGGCGTGCCTACCGCGATTGCCTTGAGTAAAGCCACCATCAGTAATATCAGACAAAATCTGGCTTGGGCATTTATTTACAATGTTGCCTTGATTCCGATTGCCGCAGGTGTCTTGTATCCCGCCTTTGGTATCCTGCTCTCACCCATTTTTGCGGCAGGCGCAATGGCGCTATCTTCTGTTTTTGTCTTAGGTAATGCGTTACGTCTCAAGTATTTCAAAGCAACTGTCATTACAGAGTGAATATAGAATCGTAAAGGATATCCATATAGGGTTTAAACATTAATGCTTAAGCCCTTTCTAGGTTAGGAGGAAAAATATGAATATTGGTCAAGCATCAAAGCAATCAGGTATCTCTACCAAAATGATTCGTTACTATGAGCAGATTGGCTTGCTAGAAACCGTAAATCGCTCAAATTCAGGTTATCGCTTGTATTCTAAAGACGATATCGACGACTTATGCTTTTTAAGACATTCTCGTGACTTAGGATTCTCATCTAAGCAAATGAAAGAGTTACTGTATTTGCGCAAAAATGCCAACCGTCAGAGTGCAGATGTTAAGCAACTGACACAAGAGCATATCGAAACGTTAAACCAAAAAATTGCCCAATTGCAAGAGATGGTCAATTCGCTACAGAACTCTTTTGATCATTGTGCAGGCGATGATAATGCAGACTGCGCTATTCTGGATGATCTTGGGCAAGCTAAATAGAGCTCTTAACGAGCATCTCCTAATGTAGAAGGCGTTAAAATGTCAGGTCATGCTGTTTTGCACAACTAAAATAAAAGTAAATATTCATACTGTTCAAGTATTGACGGTCAGCTTAGTGCCCATAGTAGTCGGTGGTAACACAGTCATAAGTTGTGAGTATTATCTGGCTCAAATGTGTAGTGAAGCAGAACCGAGAAAACTGTTAGCAGTTCCGCTTCAAATGCTTGTTATATCCCGTCTTTAATAGACTCTACTTGTGTGTTTAATATATTCCGCATCATTATAAGCGAGAACTTTACGCCATCTTTTTCGGAAAGAATCTCGCTTAAATATATTTTTTTATCATCATATTGTTCTGGAAAATTGATACTTATATATGTCATTTTTTTCTTCTCAGCTTCCCAAAATCTATACTTTATTTCGGTATGACCAGCGTACTTTTGGAGAAAGCGATCAATGGTTAACCCTTCTTTTTGCCAATTTACTAAGCCTTTTGTTAACCAAACCTCATTCCAACTCTCAAACAAGGGAAAGTGAGCAAAAGTATTTCTAATAAATTTAAACAATGGGCCACCAATTTCAGATTCCATTGGAGGTCTTTGTTTCTTAATTGCCTCAAGAACATACTTAAAGGGCTCATAAGCTAGTAACTCTGCATAAACTGAAAATAGGTTAATCACTTTGCTAAAACGATACCAGTCTTCTTGTTCCCAAAATGAGTCTTCAATTATTTCATCGGCAAGATCATAAAACCTATTGTAAGCAAGGCTTAAAAAAACTTCTTCTTGTGATGTAGGTCGCAAATTCATGAAAGAGAACTCCTAGAAACATAACGCCGGGTTAAACTGCAAAAAACGTGTGTTAGCATTTTGAGCGAAGCCGAACCAACTTTTTTATTTCCGTTTAAACTGCTTGTTATATAAATGTATTAATCATCGATCTTCAGGTTTTGTGTGTTTAACTTTTGCTGAGAACTCTTTAAGTTCTTCAATGCTATATTTGGTATGTACTCTTTCAATTGAAGGAGGCTGATGGTTGATACTTAAACCTATACGTCTAGCCATTTTAGGTCGAATAGTTCGAGGAACAAAACCACCGCCACAATTTGGGCATACATTTTCTAGTATTTCATTTACACATGTGACGCAAAAAGTGCATTCGTATGTGCAAATCATTGCTTCGGTAGAATCTGGTACTAAGTCTTTATCACAACATTCACAATTAGGTCTAATTTCCAGCATATATCAACTCCATTTTAATTCACCTAGGGCTTAATTCTTGGGTTGCAGAGCGCAATTCGTGTTGCAGCCCATAGCAGTTACTTGTCATATTTTGATGCCTACCAATTAATGATTAATGGCAAAACTGGTCGTAAGTCTTCAGATAATCCACTACGCTTATTATCAGGAGATCTCAACTTTCTTGCTAGCCCATTATTCGATTCTTTACTATCACGTACGTATAGTATTTCGAGAATTTTAGCCCGCGCCTATGCGGATTAGACTAGCAGAAAATCTAACTAGTATGAATTGATTATAAAATGTCTGCTTAGGCTATTATTTTATACTTCCTACTTTTATCCTCTCAACCAAGAAATCGACGGCGGCTTTTACTTTTGGTACTAGATAGCGCTGCTTTTGATACAGCAAATATACAGCCATATCAGCATGCTGCGTGATTGCTAATGGATGCTCAAATTTAATCTCTTTTAATGCGCTTGACTCAAGATATGAGGATAGTGCCCATCGAGTGGACATCAAAACCCCTTCACCATCACAAGCCTTTTTGGCAAGCCATGGTCCATTGTTTGAAATTGCCACTGCAGGTCCTGAGACATCATGCCACTGATCGTCGACATAGCAGAGCCAAGGCGTTGGCCCGTTTGGGGCTTTAAAATACAGGCCTTTATGTTCCTTTAATTCCATCACATGACTAGGTGCGCCATGCATCTCTAAATAACTGGGCGACGCAACCGGTATAAACCCATTGTCCATTAGCCTAATGGCAAGCACGCGCTCATTTGGCACATAACCACCGCGAATCGCAATGTCGACATCGTCACGTCCTAATGCTGATAGCTCATCACTGAGACTGACATCTAGCACAATCTCTGGATACAACTCACCAAATTCATCCAACAGTGGTAGCAGTATTTTTTCACCAAAACCCACCATAGAGCTGATGCGTAAACGCCCCATTGGCGTCGTTTGATAACTGCGTACTGTTTCTTTGCTTTGCTCGAGCTGATCCAATACTTGCTGCATATCGTCGTAATAGACCTGTCCTACTTCGGTCAATTTAACGATTCGGGTCGAACGCTTTAATAATGTCGCGCCCAAGCTCTTTTCTAAATCAGATACTCGTCTTGACAGTGAGGATGGCGGCACTTTGAATGCACTTGCGGCTTTAGTAAAACTGCCCGTTTCTACGACTTTGCTGAAATACTTGATGGCACGTAATTGATCCAACTGACCTCTCCATTTAAATGAATATTTGAGCATTTTCGCTTTATTATTGTCTTAAAAGCAATAGTGATTCACGTTATTCCTTATATATAACCACATTAAAACCAGTAATAATGTGTTTAACTTAGGGCGTGCTTGATATTCGACCATGGCACTGACAGAGACTATTTTTTAGACAGTTCGACGTTAAAAATAGTAAGTTTAGTCATTCTAAGCGTCTATGTTTTAACAATGAAGTGGCAAAAAATAGTCCTGTCTCCTTCTGTTTATATTGGAGCTGATGCTAAAACTGCCCCATACTGTGTTGTAAATCTAGTTAAGGCACGAGCATTACCGTCGTTTTACGCCTTGTCTGGAACCGTTTTAGCAATCAGCAGTGCCTATTTGTGAATATCAAACACGCCCTAAACGTTGCAATGAAAACACGATTAAAAATAACTTTTACGTCAACAATGGAAGAATGACTTATGATTACTTTGCACGGCTTTGCTGCAAGCAACTATTACAACATCGTAAAACACGCTCTTTTATATAAGGGTATCCCGTTCCAAGAGGACCTTTTGTACGCTGGTAGTGATGATCTGCTGACCGTCAGTCCAGTGGGTAAAGTACCTGCAATCACCATGCCTGAGGGTTTTAATCTGTCAGAATCTAACGTGATTTGTGACTTTTTGGAAGAAACATATCCTGAAAAGCCGCTATATCCTACCGATGCAGCAGAACGCGCGACTGTACGTCAGATTATGAAAATAGCAGAGCTGTATTTTGAGCTACCAAGTCGTCGTCTGATTCCATATGTATTTTCTGGTACTCAAGCACCTAACGCAATCAAAGAGGAAGTTCGTCAAGTATTGGGCCGCGGTATTATTGCTATGAATCGCTTATGTAAATTTTCACCTTGGATTGCAGGCGAGCAATTTACCATGGCTGACATCTATGTGCATTACGTCAACACTATTGTCAACGCTTTTGGAGCGACTCAGCTTGAGTGGGATGTACTGGCAGAAGTGGACGGTATGAAAGAATGGAGCAAAGCCATGAGTGAAACCGACATTGCAAAAAGCGTTCAGGCAGACAGTCAAGCAAACATGCCTGAATTTATGCAACACGTTAAAGCTCAAATCCAAGCCGCAAACGCTAAATAACATATGACAATGTGAGCAATAAAAATTAGCCACATTAAGAAAATTCAATACCCTAAAGAACGGCCAATACCGTAAAGGGATTGGTCTAAAAATCCAACTATTTGCAGGAGCAAACCTTATGACTGACAAAAATATCCAACTGACCTCAACCATCAGCGAAGACAATAAACTAACCTTGGCTCTACAAGAAATTGATATGCCGCAGCCAGGTATCGACGAAGTTGTCGTTCGCATGGAAGCTATGCCATTGAACCCATCTGATTTAGCCGTTCTATTCAGCGTCGCTGATATGTCAACTGCTGCGCAATCAGGCACAGACGAGAACCCAGTTATCACCGCTGACGTGCCAGCTAAGTTCATGCCATCTGTCAAAACTCGCGTTGGCAAAGACACGCCTGTCGGCAATGAAGGTGCTGGTACAGTCGTCGCAGCAGGCTCATCAGAAGCCGCACAAGCACTCATGGGCAAAATGGTTGCAGTGATTGGTGGCGGTACATATCGTCAATACCACTGTGTCAATGTAAGAAGTTGCATAGAAATGCAAGACGGCACGACTGCTACCGAGACCGCATCATCTTTTGTAAACCCGCTCACCTCACTGGCAATGGTCGAAACCATGCGCGCTGAAGGCCACAAAGCCATCGTACATGCAGCAGCCGCTTCTAGCCTTGGTCAAATGCTAAACCGTATCTGTATGGCAGACGGTGTTGATTTGGTGAATATCGTCCGTAAAGACTCGCAAGAAAAGCTATTGCGCGATATGGGCGCAAAATATGTGGTGAACTCAAGCAGCGAGACATTCCTTGCTGATTTGACCGCCGCGATTACTGAAACAGGCGCTACGATTTCGTTTGACCCTATCGGTGGCGGTAAGCTCACCAGCGATATTCTAAACTGTATGGAAGCAGCTATTACTCGTGACGTAGAAGAATACAGCGTCTATGGCTCAAATACCTTTAAACAAGCTTATATTTATGGCGCCTTAGACCGTGGTCCGATCACCTTAAACCGTAACTTTGGTTTTGCGTGGGGTGTGAATGGTTTCTTATTATTCAATGCGCTGGGCAAACTTGGTAGTGAAACGGTTCAGTCCATGCGCAAACGCGTGGCAGAAGAAATCACCACCACCTTTGCGAGCAGCTATACGCATGAAGTGACCCTAGAAGAAGCACTACAGTTAAAATCAATCGCCGCTTATGGCAAACAGGCGACTGGTGAGAAATACTTGATCAAGCCTCAAGTCTAATTGCAAGTTAAAGAACAGTTAAAAAAAGCAGATATCTATGATGTCTGCTTTTTTATGTCTGACTAAAAGTCATCGCCACTTCGTATTTACTCACAATTTGCATAAACTTCATCAGAAAAACCATGCAATATCTATACTCAAACAAGGCAACCAGATGCCAAAAGTAATCAATTAACATTATTACTAAACTTTTGGTTGCATCTACTCCTTATTACGCCTAGTATTTCGTCCCTTTAAATAACTCTATTTCTCAAAATATAGCTGATTCAGTTTGAAAGAGAGACAAGGCAACCAAGCGCAGATGTAACTGTGATATTTCAAGTGAGGTTAACGCTGTCACTCTTTTATAGAGAATTGACTATAGAGTCTTAGTAGATGTACCTATTCACTATAAAGAGGGACTTATTATGTCAATTGACGCAATCACAATTATTGACGGCGGTTTGGGTCGAGAGCTAGCCAAACGTGGCGCACCATTTCGTCAGCCTGAGTGGTCGGCGCTGGCAATGATAGAAGCGCCTGAGATCGTCCGTGACGTGCATCGCGCCTTTATCCAAAGCGGCGCAGCGGTCATCACCACCAACAGCTATGCGCTCGTACCCTTTCATATTGGCGAAGAGCGTTTTGCCAATCAAGCGCAAGCGTTGGCTACCTCAGCAGGCGAGATGGCGCGCGCTGCAGTCGAGATGGAAGGCCGCGACACTAAGATTGCAGGTTCCATCCCGCCACTATTTGGCTCATATCGTGCCGATTTGTTTGACGCGGATCACGTGGAAGATATCGCCACGCCACTTATCAAAGGTTTGAGCGAATATGTGGATTTTTGGCTGGCAGAAACCCAAAGCCTAATCGCTGAATCTGTCGCTGTTCGCGAGCTACTGGACACGCTCGATGCTGACAATAAGCCGTTATGGGTTTCATTCACCCTAGAAGACAGCGAGCATCTCGATGTACCGCGTTTGCGCTCAGGTGAGACGGTAAAAGAAGCCGTTACCAAAATGGCAGATATCAATGTAGAAGCAATCTTATTTAACTGCTGTCAGCCAGAAGTGATTGATCAAGCGCTTGATGTAGCGCAAAGCGTGTTGCAAGACAAGAATGCCACGCACATCAAACTTGGCGCGTATGCCAACGCTTTTCCACCACAGCCAAAAGACGCCACCGCTAATGATGGCCTCGATGAAGTGCGCGATGACCTAACCCCGCCTGCATACTTGGTTTGGGCAAAAAAATGGCAAACCCAAGGCGCATCACTGATTGGCGGTTGCTGCGGTATTGGCCCAGAGCATATTCAGGCATTGAGCCAGCATTTCACAAGCACTTTGACAACAGGTACTTTAACAACAGATACTTTGACGACAGGCACCTCAACAAAATAGAGATCGCACGATGCAAAATGGACAAAAAATTGGGCTAACCATGCTCACTGCCATCGTGTTTAGCTCGATGGTCGGTGCGGGTATTTTTAGCCTACCGCAAAACATGGCCGAAGTGGCAGGCGTGAACGCCATCATTACCGCATGGATCATCACCGGCGTGGGTATTTTGTTCCTCGCAGGCTGCTTTTTGCATTTATCACGCCTCAAGCCTGAGCTGGATGGCGGCATTTATACCTATGCCAAAACAGGGTTTGGCGATTTGGCAGGCTTCTTTTCAGCATGGGGTTACTGGCTATGTGCGACGATTGGTGTGGTTGGCTACTTGGTCGTGGCGTTTGCCGCGCTGGGTAGCTTTATTGATACACCAACAAGTATTGTTTTTGGTGAAGGCAACACGCTGTGGGCGCTAGTCGGTGAGTCTATCATTTTATGGCTGGTGCATTATTTGGTACTGCGCGGCGTTAAGCAAGCGGCCTTTATCAACTTGCTGGCGACCTTGGCAAAAAGTTTACCGCTCATTGCTTTTATTGTGTTTGCCTATTATGCCTTTGATATGCAGACCTTTAATGCTGACCGCGCGGGAACGACGTTGGACGTGCCCTTTATGGAGCAGGTCAAAGGAACGATGCTGATCACCCTATGGGTATTTACGGGTATCGAGGGCGCGATTGTCTTATCGCAACGTGCGAAGAGGCGCGCTGATATCGGCCGAGCCACTTACATCGGTGTATTGTTTGCGTTGGTACTATATGTTGCCATTACCCTGCTCTCTCTCGGGGTCATGAGCCGTGTGGATGTGGCAGCGCTTAGCAACCCATCAATGGCTGGCATTATGGCGCAAATGACGGGCGATGTGGGTAAATGGGTTATCAGTATTGGTCTTATCATCTCGGTATTAGCATCTTACCTGAGCTGGATTCTCTACTCGGCTGAAGTGCCGTTTACCGCGGCGAAGTACAATGCGTTTCCACGTATATTTACCAAGCAAAACGCACAAGGCACGCCAACGGCATCATTACTACTAACCAGTTTGACCGTGCAGCTGTGCTTACTGATGATCTTTTTGACCGGTAAAGGCTATAACACCTTGGTGATTATCTCCACCTCGATGATTTTGATTCCTTACTTTTTGGTCGGGGCGTATTTGGTCAAAGTATCATTTGCACAATCAGAACGCTGGAGCATCAAAGCCATCGGTCTGGGCGCGAGTGTCTATGGTATCTGGCTAATTTATGCTGCTGGCGTGGATAACTTGCTGTTGTCCTTGCTGCTGTATATACCTGGTTTAGCGATTTTTTATTACAGCCGCTATCAGTCAAGAGCACTGCCGAAACAGACATATTAATTATTGTTTTTACGTTGAGCAAAGGAGCGGATATAGTTTTTAGTATATTTTTAAAATAACTGTGATACATAAAAACAAGTCCAAAAAACAACGGCTTTTTGGACTTGTTTATTCAGTTGTAAGGCATATCAGGAGTTATCATTCAGGTAGTTGCATAAATCTCAAGCACTGAGTATTGAGTAGGGAAAGCCACTACATAGTCGTCTTTATGCCATAGCTAAAACTTAGTCAATAACGCTTCAAAATCCTATAAAAAGATATATCTTATTGCCGAGACTCTAATTCGATCATCTCAGGGTAATCATTGGCGTACTGGTAACCATCTAATCTATTGCAGACTTTGACTTTGACCGAATAGATAAAGTTGATTTATTATGCGAGTCAACGCTAACAGTCGATCCAGATTATTATCTCGTTCGCAAAAAGAGTTCGTCATCAACACCAACTGTCGACGCTGTCTGGAACTGGTGTATCACTCATTTAGCACTGGCTTAGCACTGACTTGATTTAGTCAGGGCTAGCTAAGCATTAAGTTAAACGTCAATATAAATAATCTAGTCTCAAACTTATTAACGTAGTTAGCTTCTGAAACTAACTACGATTTCAGTCGTGTTTTTCTATCCTACTACAGTCGTACTTCAGCATAATGATGCAGACCTTCCTACTTTTTTATCCTCGTCTTCTTTCCTCGTTTTATCCTTTTACTAACTACCTAAATTCAAAAGTAAAATACAGTTACCTACCCCCTTCTCAATCAAAAAACGCCCTATTTTTACGCGATTAAAATACTAAGTTTTTATGTCACATTACGTACAACTTACACAGTTAATTTATCACAAACAATTATCGGCTAAATCATTACTTAATTCTGTATTAGTATGCATTGGTATTCATTAAATGACTGAAGATACAAGTACTTACATTACCCATAAGCATACTATTCTTTATATAAATTTTAACTTGTTGTATATGCCTAAGGACCAGACATGACTGCTAACATACAAGAAGCTTTAACTAGCGCAGCACTCAGTTTTCAATTGATGACGCGAGCTGAGCCTCCAGAGTTGGTTATTGCCACAATAAAGTCGTTATTAGCAGTAAAAGAAGCTCACGATGAGATATTGATTATCGATAATAATAATAAAGAGATGTCGTTGTATGAGCCGTTAACAGCATTTTGCCAAAGCTTAGACGCTGATTTAAATGTCCATTTTTATCACATTGATCGTGTCGAAGGTTTCAAAGCGGGCGCTTTAAACTTGGCACTTGGGTTAATGAGTCCAGACTGTAGTCACATTGTGGTTGTCGATAGTGATTACCAAGCATTACCACATGCTAGAGCCTCTATTACACAGGCTATCGCCCAGTATCCTGAGCATACCCTACTGCAGTTTTCGCAGTTTTATCGTAATGAAGGACAGCTCGATGCGCATAGCGAGTTGAATCACTATTTTAACCATCATCTGTACCGCTCTTTTAATCGCAATCGCGCCTTATCAACGGGTACTTATGCAGTCATTCGACGCTCGGATCTTTTGAGCATAGGAGGTTGGTCAGGCGCTTCTATCACTGAAGATGCTCAGATGGGCCTGCTTATGCATCGACAAGGTTTTCGCAGTCAATTTGTGCCAGAAGTCATTGCCACGGGTTTACTGCCCAACACGCTAGATGACCTAATATGTCAACGCCGACGCTGGATCTACGGCAATATGCAAGTGCTCACGGATTACTTGTCAGTCCCCTACAACGCTCCAAGTCAATATGTTTCACAGTCCAAAAGTATGAGTGAACGTCTAGCATATATACGTGCCCATCTGTCTCAATTAAGTGCTTGGGTAAACTTTACAGGGTTCTTTATCCTTTTGCATATCTGCTCATTATTGGTAATGGTTGATATGCTTTTAATAAATAACGCTGACGTGTCAATGCTTGCACCTTTATATCTGGTTTATGCAGGCTACATATTTTTTATCCTTAGACGGTTGTGGGCTTACTGCCGTGATCAATCGCCTCTCAATCAACAAGTAGATGACAGCCATCAGCCACGTTTTAGCAGAAAAATACGTGCATGGTTGATGCATTTAAACTTTTGGGAAATTGGTGCCTTGTCATGGCTTCCGGTGCTGTGGGGACGAGAAAAACCTTTTGTCTGTACGCCAAAACAAAACTATATCCAAAATCGTCATTCCTTATTCCTTAAGAATATAGCGGCGTTACCAAAACTGCTGTTGGTGCTAAATATCATTACAGCCATAGTTGTAGCGCCATTTTCACCGCTCTATTCGCCAGTACTATTTATATGTGCAGCGGCAGTTTGTATTCTTAAACTAAGCGCCGCCAAGGTCGCAATGGATAATTTCTCTGATGCTCGAGCAGATATATTAAGTATGAGTAAGGTTCTGAGACAGACTCTAAAAGTAGCCCATGAAAAGAAGACGACTATCACGACATCTTATGCAACGTCTTTATTTAAAGACAAAAAAAACCATTGATTCGTAAAAACTTGCGATTTATATAAGCCAATTTTGAACCAAGGTCATTCTATTGTCTTTTATCGTTTTTATACTAGGTTCCCTATACACCACTCTACTAACCAAAACGCTTATAGCCATAACGCTTATAACTATAAAGGTCTTAAAAACATGATTAGGTCTTCGAATTCACCGCTACGTATTGCCATTATTGCGCATTCACTGTATCCCATTGCCCAGCCATATGCAGGTGGTCTAGAAATGATTACCCAATTGATTTGTGATGAGCTAGTGGCGCAAGGTCATGAGGTATTGCTTTACGCTCATAAAGATAGCGATACAAAAGCAACGTTGGTGCCGTTATTAACTCGTCATGAGTTTAACAAGATGGTCTATGATAATGAGCATGAAACGGTCGCCATGGGCCGTGAAGAAATGTACCAATATCTCACTTATCAGATAGCCTTACGAGATATTATCGAACGTGATGATCGTGGTGAAATTGATATCGTACATAACCACAGTCTGCATCACATTCCGATGATGACAGGCCAAGCATTTGGCGAAAGGTTTTTTACCACTTTTCATACGCCGATTTTTCCACAGTTACGTTTGGCACTTTTGACGCTACGCTCTGGTACAACCACTCAGTTTACAGCGATTAGTAAGCACCAACAGCAGTTATTCGCTGAGTTTGTTCCCTCACAAGTGGTGTATAACGGTATCGATGTCGAATCCTTTACTGCCAATACAGAATCGCTTGGCAATACTAATGGTAGCGATGACGAGGTATATTTCTGGTATGGACGCATCTGCCCTGAGAAAGGCACTCATTTAGCCATGCGGTACTGTATGGAAGCTGGGAAGAAACTTATCATAGCAGGACCTAAAAGCAACGAAGACTACTTCAATCAAAAAGTAGCTCCTTTGTTATTTAAAGACAGTAAGAGTGGCGATGACAAACTATTCAGTTATGTAGGTCATGTCACCAAGGACGAGATTAACAATTACTTGTGCCAAGCAACTGCCATGCTATTTACCAGCACTTGGGACGAGCCATACGGACTGACCTTAGCTGAGAGTCTGGCATGTGGCACACCAGTCATTGGTTTCGATGCTGGAGCCAGTGCCGAAATTATTACACCAGAGACAGGAGTCATCGTACCTAAGAAAGACAAAGCCGCCTTTATCAATGGCTTTGCTACGATTAAAAACATATCACGTCAAGCTTGCCGTGACCGTGCTTTACAGTTTTGTTCAGTGTCAGCCATGGTAGACGGCTATCTGGCATTGTATAGAGCAGCGTTAAAAAATAGAACTGCGTTGATAAAAGATAATTCAGAAAGTTATATCAACAGTATCAACAGCTATGAGCTGTCTGATTTAACAAAAGACTCCCTGCAATTTTTTAATCAAGCCATTCAAGCGCCAGTTGAAACTGATAATGATCTTGTTAGCTTTTCTGAGGGGTCGTAATGATGCGTATCGGATATTATGCGCATCATCACGGCTCAGGACATTGCCGACAGGCAGACAAACTGGCTGCATTGCTACCTAATGATGCAAGAGCGCAATTAACGGTATTTACGAGCTTAGATATAAATAGCTATCGTTTTACCGCTATTGATGAACAACAAATTGTACGTTTGAATGCAGAAAATGAACGACCCGACGACATATTAGCAGGTCGTGCAGGACAGTACTGGCAACCAGCCAGCCTACACTACTCGCCCGTAGGCAATAGTGACATTCAAAAACGCAGTCATCAAATACTAGACACTACTTTTCAACGTAAGATCGATCTAATGATCATCGATGTCAGCGTCGAGGTGGCCATGCTCTGCCGTGCGGCAAGTATTCCTTACCTTTACGTTAGGCTTCCTGGTATTCGCGATGATGCGCCACATATAGGTGCTTTTGCTGGCGCGCTTGCCTTACTAGCACCTTATCCTAAAGCGTTAGAATCTGCACATACATCTGAGTGGGTCTGTGATAAGACGCTCTATCTTGACTTTATCTACTCTCAAAAATCTGAGTCATACACTTATAAAAACTTTATAGATATCTTGGCAAAATTAAGCGTGGATAATGAAACTTCTGATCTTAAATCTACAAACCTACCAGCTATCGAAACTCAATTAACAGACAAGTCCGGAGCTACAATACCTATTATTACCGTTATCAAAGGCTATGGTGGACACAAAGCGATTGACGAAAAACTACCGGAGTTGCGCTCACTGCTACCCGATGCATTAATTGTCTCTCTCGGGCCTATAGACGATGACAAACGATGTTATGTCGATATCTCAGCTGAGGTAGATGACGTTACACCATTCATTTGTCATAGCGATTATCTGATGATGGCCTGTGGCCTAAATGCTGTCGCGCAAGCGTATCATTACGATACGCCGCTCATAGTGGTGCCTGATGACAGGCCACATAATGAACAGGCCGTCATGGCTGAAGCGTTAGTCGCTCAAAACAAAGCGCTAAATTGGCAGCAGTTTAAAACCTTAATGAGCGTCGATGATGGTCAACATGAATCTATTGCCCAAACAATTCATGGTCGAAGCAAACCACACCCTACTACCTCGGTTGATAGCATTGAAAAAAATAACATTGAGGAAGATAGCGGTGAGGAAACCAATGCAGTTACGCCAACAGCTGCTCAAGCGTTTATGCATAGCACCACTGATTATCCTACTACTAAGCTTTGGTTTGAAAACTGGTTACTCCCTCGACTCAACTTAACACCTGAATCAACAATTAAAGACTGACTAATTAAATACTGATTTATTAAAAGTAACAGGCAACCTGATAGCGAGGTAAAGATAAACGATGACCATTCAGCCAACAAGTAACGCTAGTACGACTTCTGATTCTGTACCGATGACCGTCATTACGACTTGCTATGGTCGTAATCGTCATCTCTACAACCTACTGAGCAGTCTAGAAAATAGTAGTGTAAAGCCAGCCGAAGTCATTATCGTCAACGACGACGCTGACTGTAATCGGTTAGCTGAATTTTCATTAAACATTGTGAAATTACCAACTACGGTTAAATCAGCTGTGAATGACGGTGACGATACTACAACTACAGAGTTTGATATCGGACATAATCGCAATCTTGGAGCGTTGCAGGCAACTCACGATATGCTGATTTTTTTGGATGTTGATTGTATCGTAGCGCCTACGTTTATTGAGCAAATGTATAAGAAGCTTCTGCAATATCCTAATGCGCTTTTGATGGGTCAACCACGCTATCTAACGCGACCTTTATCAGTAGAAGAAAATGCACAATTAAAAATCAATCAGCTGCCTTTCTCTGTTTTAGACGAGCTGTCTGTCTATAACCCTTATCGTTATAATTTTGATGAATCTGACTCATATCCTACTGAAACAGAGCAAACCGCTATCAAACAAACTGATGATTACGGTGCATTTTGGAGCCTATGCTTCGCTATCAAGCGACAGACTTTTGATGAAATTGGCGGTTTCGACACCCAATATACAGGTTATGGTGCAGAGGATACCGATTTTGCTTTTACAGCACGCCGATTAGATATCGATTTTTACCTTACTGCTGATATCGCTTATCATCAGCAGCACAGTGTCTACCGGCCACCTCTTAATCATTTGGACAGTATCATTGTCAATGCCAATCGCTTCTATAAAAAATGGCACTGTTGGCCCATGGCAGGATGGTTGTCCCAATTTTCCGATATGGAACTGATTGATTGGACAGAGGAACAGTCGTTACCGATAGCCATACAACGAGAGCCTAATGACAAAGAGGTGGAGCTTTCTCATTGTCCAGACGCTCCTTATGTTTAACTACTTTTAGCTAAACATAACTTAGTTAATCAATATTCTAGTATCGATGAATAGTCACTCCTGTAGGTGGTCGACTCATTTCCTGACGTTCAAAATCCCAATTATGACCATGCCAAAAGTGAGCAGTTTTGTCATTGTCATTGAAGCCGATCATTACTATCTCTAACGGTAGTTTTGTCTTTTGAATATGGTGTAAGTATGCTCGAGCTGCCAGCATCAGCCGATACAATAGAAAACCTGATGAGGGTGCTGACGAATGAATATCGGTAAAGCATGGATAATCAGCAACAACTTTATGATGCTCTGATAGCACACTGTGATAGGTAGGGCTTGATAACAGTTTTTGCATGTTCGAAGGAATATCTAAGATGCGCTGAGCAGTAATAGGATCGTCATTAGGGCTTGGGTCATCAGCTAATGTTGGAAACTGATAAGGCTGGTTGCTCGTCAATATCCCTAATGACGTGGTCTCTGCCATTTGCTCCACCACTGATATATGATTGTTTCTAGGAGGTAGGCCAAAATGTAGCTTACTATCACCAATCTGCCGAAAAAATAGCAATTTAGGTAGTGAACTAGCTAACTGATGGCTGGCAAAAAAATCAGCGTGAATAAAGTGATTAAATAACACCAAGACATCATCGGGCTGTAATAGCATCTCAAGCTGAGCCGTGGTGACAGCAGGATTATTTGCAACTAAAACAACTCGTTTAGCTTGCTCTAGTGCAGTCTGTATAACAACTGGTAGTGTTAAGAAAGCAGACTGCGCTGTGCTTATATTATCAAATGTATATTTGCTATTCTCTGATAGCGAGATACTCTGTTTAAGTATTGGTTTTTCTGTATTAGACTCTGTATTAGACATAGCAACCTTAGTTAATGTAAACTTTTGATTGCTACTTTAGCATTATTAGCGATTGTTATAGAAAAATTGACGATGTTAGTATGCCTATTGCTTTTGCCTTAAATAAGTAAAGCCCTTAAAACTTATACTTGATCAAATTTTTTCACGCTTATATATGAAGCCTTCTTCGTCATAAATTTGATAAGTAACATCTAATAACGTTTCCAGTAATCCAGACTTATCAAAATGTCTAACACTCATCACGATTGGCGAAGTTAATATCCCCTCTTCAAATGGGATATAGGTTATCTCTTGATGACGTAAATGCTCAAGTGTCTTTGGTACGATAGTCAACCCTTCTCCTGCTGCTACTAACCCTAGGGCAATATGCAATTCACGTACTTCCATGAAATAATTCGCCTTCAAATTACGATTTTCAAATAGTTCTAATACGTAATCAATGAAACTGGGCCTCGGTGCTGTTGGATAAAGTAAGAGGTTTTCATTTGTTAAATCGATCAAGCTTAAACTGTCGCGTTTTTCTTTTGATAATAGGTGTTCGATAGGAACAGCAACTACTAAATCTTCCTCTCTAAGCACCATTCGCCTAATAGAAGCATCTTCAAATAATAACCTGCCAAAACCTACATCTATCTTACCTTCTGTCAATGCTTGCATTTGTTGCCAAGAGTTTAGCTCATACAATTTAACTTCGATATTCGGATGAACTTCTCTGAAACGGGATATTACTCTCGGCAATATGCCATACAATATAGATGATACAAAGCCTATTGAGAGCGAATTATCAAAATTTCCCTTACGAATAGTCATAGTACGCAGATCGTCTGATTTTTTTAAAATTTGAATAGCATGATCATAAAAAAATTCGCCAGCCTCAGTGAGTTTCAAGGGACGATTCTCCCTATCGATAAGCGTAACGCCAATCTCTTCTTCCAACTGTTTTATCTGCCGGCTAAGTGGTGGCTGCGAGATGTATAAACGAGCAGCTGCTTTATTGAAGCTTTTTTCTTCTGCCACGGCTATGAAATAGCGTAAATGCCTGAGTTCCATTATTCTTCCTTGATTGACTTCCTATTGTTTCTATCCTAAGTCGTTCTAATTTCTTCCCTTTTATCCATCACCTACTTCATATACAAAACATCCATATCTAAAGAACATAACATACCACCTACCTTTCGACAAAATACCTAAAAAGTATTAAAAAAAGACTAAATAGGTCTTAGACATGTCGTTATCTAATAACTATAGTTCTTATTAAGCATATGGAAGCATCATTTATTTAATAGGGACTGTCATGATTCGTTCAATTAATACTTTATTGGTACCGATACCGACTATTCGAGAGCACAAGCTCGCTTGTACAGTCATGAGAGAGCAAGTACTAGTCTTAGTGCACATTCAAACAAAAGACGGCTATGAAGGTTGGGGCGAAGCAACGACGATTGGCGGCTTAAGTTATGCTGAAGAAAGTCCTCATAGTATCAAAACTAATATCGATACTTACTTTACCCCTCTCTTGATGAAAGAAAAGCCTACAAGCACAGCAAAAGCAATGCAGCTATTGAATACCCACATCAGCGGCAATCGTTTTGCAAAATGCGCGATTGAAACTGCTCTACTCGACATCGAAGGCAAAAGACTCAATCTACCTATCAGCGAGCTCATCGGTGGTCGCGTCCGTGATCGTATCGAAGTGGCATGGACGCTTGCTAGCGGAAATACTGATACCGATATCGCTGAAGCTCATCAGATGATTGAACAGAGAAAGCATCGGATTTTTAAATTAAAAATAGGTAGCAACCCTATCCTTGATGATGTCGCCCATGTGTTAGCTATTAAACAAGCTTTACCTGATTGCCGCATCACCGTTGATGTTAATCAAGCATGGACAGAACTTAATGCAATGCAAGGTATTAGTCTATTGCAAGCTGGCGGCGTTGACTTAATAGAACAACCTATCTCAATGCGCAATAAAGCCGCACTAAAACGCCTAACAGAGCATTTTGATGTGGCCATTATGGCGGATGAAATTGTCCAAGACCCACAAAACGCCTTTCATTTAGCAACGGATCATTGTGCCGATGTCTTTGCTGTAAAAATCAATCAAGCTGGTGGATTAAAAGCGGCTTGTCTCATCGGACAAATGGCACATCTAGCAGGTATCGAGCTTTATGGCGGGACGATGCTTGAAGGACCTATCGGTACGGCAGCATCCGCCCATGTGTTCTCGACATATCCAAGTCTCAACTTCGACACTGAACTCTTTGGTCCTTTGTTATTAACTGACGACGTTTTAGCACAGCCTCTTGATTATCGAGATTTTGGCTTAAATGTCCCGACTGGTGCAGGTCTTGGTATCGAAGTAGATAGCGATAAGGTTTATCACTACGCCAAACAAGCACTCACAGCATCACCTAAATCCTCATTTGTTAATGAGGTTCAAACTGAATCGCTTTAAGGTTAAGCCAAATGACTCGTTATTAGTCATAAGAAATATTCAGTCATCAAAAATATAAGGAAATGATTATGTTATATCACGTCAGAATGGATGTCTTAATACCAACAGATATGGATGCCGACAAGGTCAATGAGCTTAAAGCTACCGAAAAGGCGCTATCTCAAAAACTGCAAGAGCAAGGCAAATGGCGTCATATTTGGCGTTTGGCTGGCGAGTACTCTAACTTCAGTATTTTTGATGTTGAGAGTAATGAAGAGCTGCACGACATCATGATGTCACTCCCGCTTTATCCATATATGAAAGTTCAAGTAACGCCACTATTGCGCCATCCATCATCCGTACACAGTGATGATAGTTAAAACAGCTCTATAAGACAATAAACCAAAACCAATCTTTAAATTTAAAACACTGAGTAAGGTTACTCGATTCAAAATCCTAAATTTTTAAACAGTCCTCAACAAGGAGAGAGACATGGAACGCAGCCAAATTGAAGCTTTAGCCACGCAGTTCATCAAAGGTAAAATCGATTACCCAGAGCAAGTTAATCCACGTGTGCAAGAAATCACCCTGCGCATTGTGACCGATTTGATGAAAACGATTAATGATCTAAATATCACTGCTGATGAATACTGGACTGGTGTGTCTTACATTGGCGATTTAGGCAAAGAAGCCGGCCTCTTATCACCAGGTTTAGGTTTTGATCATTTCATGGATTTAATGATTGAAGAACATATGAAAGCGGCTGGATTAGAAGGTGGCACAATACGTACCATTGAAGGGCCACTATATGTATCAGGTGCTCCTGAAGAAAAAGGCTTTGCGAGGCTTGATGATGGTAGCGAAGATGAAGAAGGCACAGTGCTATTTATGCAAGGATATGTTTATGACGAAGATGGCAATCCTATCCCTAATGCTAAAGTAGAGGCATGGCATGCCAACACTTTAGGTAACTACTCTTTCTTCGATGAATCGCAACCTGACTTTAATCTACGTCGTACTATCATTACTGATGGTGACGGCAAGTATGCTTTTCGTAGTATTGTGCCACTGGGTTACTCAGTACCACCAGGTGGTATGACGGATCAAGTATTAAGTGCTTTAGGACGTCATGGTAATCGCCCTGCTCACATTCACTTCTTCGTTAGTGCTGAAGGTATGCGCAAAATAACCACGCAGATCAATATTGATGGTGATGAATACCTTTGGGATGACTTTGCTTTTGCCAGTCGTGAAGGCTTAGTACCGGAAGTCACCATGGTTGACAACGCTGATAAGCTCAAAGAAAAAGGTCTTGATAAGCCTTATGCTTCAATCGATTTCGACTTCCATCTGTTAAAAAATAGTAAAGCTGATGTACATGGTAGTGAGGTAGCACGTCGCCGTGCACAAGGTTAATGAGCACTCATATTAAATAGCATTAATTAATTGATCACTACTAGCGACTTACGTTTGATATGCCCTCAGTTGCCGTATCAAACGTAAAATTCTAATCTCATTTAACACCGTTATTATACAAGGAAGGCAGCCATGAGCCAGCGTATCAATCTAGTACCTGAAGGATCAGACATCAGTATTGATGATTTTTTAGAAGAAAACAGCGAAAAAGGGATTTATCGTCTGCATCGTAGCGCCTTCACCAACGAAGAGCTATTTGAGCTTGAAATGAAATACATCTTTGAGAATAACTGGGTCTATTTGGCGCATGAGAATCAAGTGCCTAATAACAATGACTATTATACGTCATACATAGGCCGCCAGCCGGTGATTCTAGCTCGCAATAAAGAGGGTGAGCTGCATTGTATGATTAACTCTTGCTCCCACCGCGGTGCGCAATTATGCCGCCATAAAAAAGGCAGTAAAGCCACTTACACCTGTCCATTCCACGGTTGGACTTTTAACAACTCAGGTAAGCTGCTTAAAGTTAAAGACCCAAGACACGCCGGCTACCCAGAATGTTTCAATAAAGAAGGTTCACACGACCTAAAACAAGTAAAACTGGCCAATTATAAAGGCTTTATATTTGCCAGCCTAAATGATGATGTTCAGCCAATCGAAGACTGGCTTGGTGGCTCAACCAAAATCCTTGACATGATTGTCAACCAATCCCCAGAAGGCTTAGAAATTCTACGTGGCACTTCTACTTATACTTTTGATGGCAACTGGAAACTACAAGCCGAAAACGGCGCTGATGGCTATCACGTTTCAGCCGTCCATTGGAACTACGCTGCCACTACCGCACGTCGTAAAGAAGAAGCGGCTAAAGAAGACAATATCAAAGCCATGAACGCGGGTAAATGGGGTCGTCAAGGCGGTGGTTTTTACTCTTTTGAAAACGGTCATATGATGCTCTGGACCCAGTGGGAAAATCCACAAGATCGTCCAAACTATGCCTATCGCGACGAATATATCGCAAATTACGGTGAAGCCATGGCAGACTGGATGATCGGACGCTCACGTAATTTATGCTTATATCCAAACGTCTACATCATGGATCAGTTCGGCTCGCAGATTCGTATGCTGCGCCCTATTGCGGTTGATAAAACCGAAGTCAGTATTTGGTGTATTGCACCCAAAGGCGAAAGCGATGAGGCACGTGCGCGCCGTATCCGTCAGTACGAAGACTTTTTCAACGTCACTGGCATGGCCACACCTGATGATCTAGAAGAGTTCCGCTCATGCCAAGAAGGCTATAACGGCATCAAAATGGAATGGAATGATATGTGCCGAGGTTCTGAACACTGGATACAAGGGGCAGATGAAGGGGCAGCGGCTATCGACCTCAAACCTTTAATGAGTGGCATGAAAACTGAAGATGAAGGTCTCTATACCGTTCAGCATCACTACTGGCATGAAGAGATGAAAAAAGCTTTAGCACAAGAGCAGCAGCTACATGGCGGATGCTAATAGCTATCGATATATTTATACCGTTGACCTGCCAGTTATTATGGAACTGACAAAATATAAGGATATTAATAATGAAAAATGCAACCGTTCATATTGAAGACATTCGACAGTTTTTATACCGTGAAGCACGACTCCTTGATGAAAAAAAATGGGAAGAATGGCTCACCTATTATGATGAAGACTGCCCCTTTTGGATGCCAAGTTGGGATGACGATGGTCAGCTCATCAGCGACCCACAACGAGAAATTTCGCTGATTTATTATCCGGACCGCCGTGGTCTTGAAGATCGCATCTTCCGTATTGAGACTGAGCGCTCATCAGCGACCATTCCTGATACGCGTACCACGCACAATTTATCGAATATTGAACTGCTAGAAGACAATGACGGTATCGTGACAGTGCGCTTTAACTGGATCAACAAATCCTTTCGCTATCACGAAACCAATACTTATTGGGGCTACTCTCAGTACAAAATAGACATGACGCAAGACAGTCCAAAGATTCTAGATAAGTATGTGGTCTTAAAAGACGATTATGTCCATCAGATTATGGATGTTTATCACGTTTAATCCTTATTTATTCGTTATTTAGTCACTCATTATTTAGTAAATTGATCACTCAGTTATTGAGTTACCACGTGTTGAAAAGGGATATTTCTCATGGAATATAACATTGCTCTACAGTTCGAAGATGGCGTCACGGGCTTCATCAAATGTGAAGCCGACGAAACAGTTGCCGAAGCAGCGTATCGTCAAAAATTTAATATCCCTGTGGACTGCCTAGATGGTGCTTGCGGTACTTGCCGTTGCCATTGTGAATCTGGCAGCTATGACATGCACCCTGATATGTATATCGAAGATGCACTCACAGAAGCTGAAGCTGAAGAAGGTTATGTACTCACCTGTCAGATGATTCCTGAAAGCGACTGCGTGATCAAAGTACCAACCTCCTCTGAAGCTTGCAAAGTTGGCAAGTCTGTATTCAAAGGCAAACTACAGCAGCTGAATGTACTGTCTGAGTCTACCATTCACTTTGGTGTCGAAGTCGATAATCCAGATGCGCTAGTATTTTTGCCAGGCCAGTATGTCAATGTCAGTATTCCTGATTCTAACGAGACACGCTCCTATTCATTTAGCTCTATACCTAGTGTCAATCAGGCTGAATTTGTCGTCCGCAATATTCCTAACGGCAAAATGAGCACCTTTTTATCTGATACTGCAACTATAGGCCAAGAGATTAATTTTGAGGGTCCATTTGGTAGCTTTTACCTGCGCCCTCTAATCCGCCCGACCCTATTTCTAGCAGGCGGTACCGGTATCGCGCCTTTTTTATCGATGCTAAAAAGTTTAGAAGTGTCTGGTGCTCATCATCCTGTCAGGATGGTCTACGGCGTCACCAACGATTTTGATCTTATAGAAGTTGAGAAACTAGAAGAAGTAAAACAAAACCACCCTTGGTTTGACTACCGCACCTGTGTCGCCACAGAAGACAGTAGTCATGAGCGTAAAGGTTATGTTACCGGTCATGTTGATAATGAGTGGCTGAACGATGGTGACGTCGATGTGTACTTGTGTGGTCCGTTAGGGATGGTGGATGCGGTGAGTAACTGGTTAGATAGCAGCAATCTAAAACCGAGTAATTTTTACTATGAAAAATTCACGCCTAGTGAAAAGTAGGTTTATACCATAAATGTAATGATTACAGACTATAAGAAAGGTTTAAGAATTTACATAGGAATCACGTCATAAAGGACAACGTGAAGATGGAAAACATTGATAGTTATACAGGCCTAGACAGGCTTTTGCTCAAGCTTCTAAAAATACCAGGTGCATTAATGATTGTGCCTCTATTTCTTGGAGTAATGTTCAATACTTTTGCACCGCAAATATTAGATATTGGTAGTTTCACTACAGCTCTTTTTAAAAACGGGCTTGCAGTCTTAATCGGACTATTTTTCCTAGCTGTGGGCTCTCAAATTAGTTTTAAAACTGCCTTACCATCTGTAGAGAAAGGCCTTGTATTGCTAATCTCAAAATTTGGTATTGCTGTCATTTTTGGGCTTTCTGTTGCCTTTTTCACTCCAGAAGGTGTGCTTTTTGGACTGTTACCTATAGCTATTATTGCTGCAATGTCTAACTCAAACGGATCGCTTTATGTAGCTCTCACAAGTCAGTTTGGAAACCAAACAGACAAGGGTGCAATTTCAATACTTTCTATTAATGACGGACCTTTTCTTACTTTAGTTGCACTTGGTGTAGCAGGACTTGCAGCATTTCCTTTACTAGCTCTTTTTGCTGCAATTTTCCCAATGATATTCGGATTTATTCTTGGAAATAGCAGCACTATTGCTAGAAAATTTTTAGAGCCAGGTGAAAAATTAATCATTCCTTTCGCCGCATTTGCTATTGGAGCCGGAATTAATCTAGAAGTATTACTAGGACAAGGCTCCATTGGCATTCTATTAGGAGCTGCAACTGCCATACTTTCTGGGGGCACTGCACTGATTGCTCTGTATTTTTGGCACAGGGCTCGACGACATCCTAGATCATGTAGAAACCTAGTTGCTGCAGCTTCTGAAGCCAGTGTAGCAGGGAATGCTATTGCAACCCCTGCTATGGTTGCTGCCCTAGATCCAAGCTATCTTGCTGTACAGGGGGCCGCAACTGCACAAATTGCGGCTGCAGTAGTTACTACTGCCTTTATTTTGCCTTTCTTCGTTGCTTGGTTAGCCGCTTGGCAAAAACGACATGGCATTTCACCTGAAAACGAAGAAATGTTCTACGAAGGAAAGAATATAAAGCGTGAACATATTTTAACAAAAGAAGTAGATATAAAAATTTAAAGCTGACAGCCATTCAAGGTGACTTTGATGCATGATCTTATAAACTGATTTTAGTTCTTTAGGAGGTAGCAATGAGTAAAAGATTTGATAATAAAGTATGTATCGTCACCGGTGCCGCTCAAGGCATCGGACGCGGAGTCGCATTACGCTTAGCAAGTGAGGGCGGAAAAATCGTCATGGCAGACTTTTCTCCATTAGTAGAAGAGGTGCTGGCTGAAATCATTGCTGATGGCGGAGAAGCCGTTACCATTCAAGCTGACCTTGAAACCCATCAAGGTGCTAAAGAGGCTATTGATAAGGCACTTGATAGCTATGGGCGTATCGATATATTGGTCAACAATGTCGGCGGCGCAATATGGATGAAACCTTTTACCAGCTTCTCTGAAGCAGAAATCCAAAAGGAAATCAGTCGCTCATTATTTCCAACATTATGGTGTTGTCATGCGGTATTACCAACCATGGTCAAACAGCAGTCAGGCACTATTGTTAATGTGTCCTCTATCGCTACTCGTGGTATCAACCGCATACCCTACTCGACAGCGAAAGGCGGCGTGAACGCCATGACCGCATCGCTCGCTTTTGAGTATGCAAACGATGGCATCCGTGTGAATGCCGTGGCAACTGGCGGTACTGAAGCGCCGCCCAGAAAGATTCCACGTAACGCCAAACCATTAACTGATGATGAAAAATCATGGATGAATGCGGTGGTTGATCAGACCATTGATCGCACCTTTATGAAACGCTACGGCACGATTGATGAGCAAGTCAATGCCATCTTGTTTTTAGCATCCGATGAGTCTTCTTATATTACTGGTAGTACCATTCCTGTGGGCGGTGGCGACGAAGGCTAATAATAAATCTGTCAATCAGTAGCATGCATCTTAATTTGCAACCCCGTAACGAATGCTAATTTGCAAGGAAGCAATATGGCCTCTGTAATCCAAACCTTAAAAAACGACTGGTCGCTCTCTGCATCGGTTGCAGGGTTCTTAGCGGTTCTTATTTCCTATGCAGGTCCTTTGATTATTTTTTTTCAGGCCGCACAAGCCGCACAAGTATCGGATGCCATGATGGCGTCTTGGATTTGGGGTGTCTCCATTGGTGCTGCCATTCCTGGTATTTATTTATCTATTAAATATAAAACACCGGTTATTACAGCATGGTCCGCACCTGGTACCGCTTTACTGGTTACCCTATTTCCACAGATGAGTATTAATGAAGCTGTTGCCGGTTATATCATCTCAGCGATTGTCATATTTATTATTGGAGCGACAGGTTACTTCGACAAAATATTAAAATGGATTCCTAACGGTATTGCCGCTGGCATGATGGCAGGCATCCTATTTCAGTTCGGCTTAGAATTATTTAAAGCCACTGATAGCATGCCATTTATCGTCTTTAGCATGCTCGGTTGCTATTTATTAGCCAAACGCTTTTCGCCGCGCTATACGATGATTTGGGTACTGCTATGCGGTGTTATCTTAAGCGTCTTACTTGGCAAAATGAACCCTGTCGATATAGATTTGGCCATTACCATACCTACTGTGATATGGCCTGAGTGGACGTGGAATGCCGTATTCAACCTTGCGATTCCACTCATTCTTGTCAGCTTAACTGGACAGTTTTTACCTGGCATGGCGATTCTTAATCTGAATGGTTACGACACACCAGCCAAGCCTATCCTCAGTATTACAAGCCTCGCTTCGTTAGCAGTCGCCTGTGTAGGGGGTATTACGATTGTCCTAGCAGCAATCACTGCAGCACTTTGCACTGGCAAAGATGCTCATGAATTAAAAGAGAAACGCTACATAGCAGGTGTGGCAAACGGTATTTTTTATCTATTAGGGGGCCTACTTGCCGGTAGCATCGTGATGGTATTTAGCTTGCTGCCCAAAGAGCTAGTCGCAGCGTTAGCAGGTCTTGCACTTATCGGTGCTATTTCTACCAACATTACTATAGCAATGAAAGATGACTCTCAAAGAGACGCAGCGCTTATCACTTTTTTGGCAACAGCATCTGGTATGAGTTTTCTGGGACTAAGCTCTGTTTTTTGGGGCATTCTTATCGGCATGGTCGCTTACTATGTTTTAAGCAAAAAACGATTATTACCTTTGTTTTCATAAGCAAAAACATACGTCATTTTTATCAATAGAACAGCCCAAATGACAAGACAGTCTCGAAGATGCATAAAACTTAAGTCTCGCAATACCTAATATTCTTTTTGTATAGGACATAAGCATGATTAATAAAGCTGAAAAAAATATCACGGATGTACTTAATCAAATTAAAGATGGCGCCACTATTATGATTGGTGGTTTTGGAACCGCAGGGCAGCCAGCTGAACTCATTGATGGCCTTATCAATTTAGGTGTTAAAGACCTTGTCATTATTAATAATAATGCTGGAAACGGTGATCATGGTCTTGCCAGATTATTAAAAACGGGCGCGGTACGCAAAATTATTTGCTCTTTTCCTCGTCAGTCAGACTCATGGGTATTCGATGAGCTTTATCATGCTGGCAAGATTGAACTGGAGCTCGTACCACAAGGTAATTTGGCTTGTCGTATTCAAGCAGCAGGTATGGGACTCGGCGCAGTATATACGCCAACAGGCTTTGGCACTTTACTCGCAGAAGGTAAAGAGACTCGTCATATCGATGGTAAAGACTATGTTCTTGAATATCCGATAAAGGCTGATTTTGCCTTAATTAAAGCCAATAAAGGCGATCGCTGGGGCAACTTGGTGTACCGCAAGTCTGCACGCAACTTTGGTCCAATCATGGCAATGGCAGCTGAAGTAACTATCGCCCAAGTCTCTGAAACGGTGGATCTTGGTGAACTTGATCCTGAGTATGTTATTACATCGGGTATCTTTGTGCAGCATGTGGTGCAAATCCAGCCTACTAGTACTGAACCTGCTAGTGATGAATATGCTAGCACAGCAACGACAGCCACCGCTTAATACTGCCAATTATAAGGATCGTCATCATGAGCCATACTTCCTACACCGTTTTGACCCGCGATCAAATTGCCGAGCGCGCTGCACAAGATATTCCAGATGGTGCTTATGTCAATTTAGGCATCGGACTACCGACCAAAATTGCCCAATACCTACCGGATGATAAAGATGTATTTTTACATTCAGAAAATGGCTTACTAGCTTTTGGACCACCACCTGCTAAAGGTGAAGAGGATCCCGAGCTGATTAATGCCGGCAAAGAATACGTCACCATGCTCGATGGCGGTAGCTTCTTCCATCATGGCGACTCTTTTGCGATGATGCGTGGTGGTCATATCGACATTTGCGTATTGGGCGCGTTTCAAGTGGCAGCCAATGGCGACTTAGCCAACTGGAGTACCGGTGCAGAGGATGCAATACCTGCCGTTGGCGGCGCAATGGACTTAGCCGTCGGTGCCAAAAAAGTCTTTGTCATGACCAATCATACCACCAAGACGGGCGACCCTAAAATCGTCAGCGAGCTTACTTATCCTGTGACTGGCAAAAACTGCGTTGATCGCATTTATACTGATTTATGTGTCATTAATGTCACCGATAAAGGCTTAGTAGTCACCGAAATGGTCGATGGCATTAGCTTCGAAGACTTACAGGCCTTGACGGGTGCCACACTGACTGACGCTACTACAGTAAAATAATAAAAAGGATAATATCTACAATGGATAACTTAACAAACGCTTATATCATTGACGCCATTCGCACCCCTTTTGGACGCTACGGCGGCGGTCTAGCACCCGTACGTGCGGATGATTTAGGTGCTATCCCTATCAAGGCGCT
The DNA here is from genome assembly GCF_022129425.1 of Psychrobacter sp. Ps1. Taxonomy (NCBI): domain Bacteria; kingdom Pseudomonadati; phylum Pseudomonadota; class Gammaproteobacteria; order Moraxellales; family Moraxellaceae; genus Psychrobacter; species Psychrobacter sp. Ps1. The sequence goes on from NZ_JADQAN010000020.1 coordinate 37,813, forward strand.
AATCGAACGTAATACTAATGTCGATTGGGTACAAGTAGATGACGTCATCTACGGCTGTGCTAATCAAAGCGGTGAAGACAACCGTAACGTCGGACGTATGTCGTCATTGCTAGCTGGCCTACCTTATCAAGTGCCTGCGACAACTGTTAACCGCTTGTGCGGCTCGTCGATGGATGCGTTAGCGATAGCGGCGCGTGCGATTAAAGCTGGTGAAGCCAATTTAATTATCGCAGGTGGTGTTGAGAGTATGAGCCGTGCGCCATTTGTGATGGGCAAATCAGGTCAGGCATTTGGTCGTAGTCAAAAGCTGGAAGATACTACTATGGGCTGGCGCTTTATCAATCCAAAGCTTGATGAGCTATATGGCACAGAGACTATGCCGCAAACCGCTGAAAATGTCGCAGAGCAATTCAATGTCAATCGAGCTGACCAAGATGCATTTGCGCTACGTAGCCAACAACGTACCGCAGCGGCGCAAAAGTCAGGATTTTTTAAAGATGAGATGACCCCTGTCGTCATTCCGCAGCGTAAAGGCGAGCCTGTCACCGTCGATACTGATGAGCATCCTCGTGCTGACACCACCCTTGAGAAGTTGACTAAACTGCGTCCTATCGTCACCGCAGATGGTACGGTGACTGCTGGTAATGCCTCTGGAATTAATGATGGTGCAGCAGCCTTCCTAGTAGCGTCAGAGCAAGCGGTTAGAGAATTTAATCTAAAGCCACGGGCACGTATTGTGGCCTCAACTACGGTAGGCATTGAGCCACGTATTATGGGTTTCGCCCCAGCACCCGCAATGAAAAAGCTGCTTAAGCAAACCGGACTGTCTCTCGATGAGATGGATGTCATTGAATTAAACGAAGCCTTTGCTGCACAAGCTCTAGCTTGCACACGTGACTTAGGGTTAGCTGATGATAGCGAGCGCGTCAATCCTAACGGCGGTGCGATTGCCCTTGGTCATCCACTCGGCGCCTCAGGTGCACGTTTGATCTTAACCGCCCTTAATCAACTGGAAAAAACAGGTAAGCGTTATGCTATCTGCTCAATGTGTATCGGAGTTGGACAAGGTATCGCGATGATTATTGAGCGTGTTGAGAGTTAAGCGTGTTGAGAATATATAGATAGCTCAAAAAATAGATGCACTCATTGATAGGCAAAAACCAATACCTTACTCACATGACAATCACAAACAAGGACGTTCATCATGCCTGAATTTGACAATAAAGATATAACGCTAAACTATGCCACTTTTGGTGATAGCAGTAACCCTGCTCTGATATTCTCTAACTCTTTAGGTACCAGCTATCATATGTGGCAGCCACAAATCGATGCTTTGCAAAACGATTATTTTATCATCTGCTATGACACTCGTGGCCATGGTAATTCTTCTGCACCAAGAGGTCCTTATAGTTTCGATCAGCTTGGACAAGACGTCATTGATTTGCTTGATTATCTGAACATAGATAAAGCATTTTTTTGTGGCATTTCTATGGGTGGTATGACTGGTCAATGGTTAGCTATTCATCATCCTGAGCGCTTTGATCATTTAATGCTATGCAATACCGCCGCGAAGATTGGCAATGAGGCAGCATGGGTAGATCGCGCGCACTTGGTACGTGAGCAAGGTCTAGATCCTATTGCCGCTACAGCCGCTCCGCGTTGGTTCACAGCAAGTTTTATCGATAATCATCCTGATGTAGTTAAAGCACTATCTGACGCTCTCGCAGCTGGCAGTAGCGAGGGTTATGCCAGCTGCTGCGATGCACTATCTGTCGCTGATACTCGCGAGCAGTTACAAAATATTCGTGTACCAGTCACAGTAGTTGCAGGTATCGAGGATCCAGTGACAACGGTTGCCGATGGTCAATATATAGTCGATCATATTCCTAGTGCTAAGCTCGCCACTATCAATGCCTCGCATATCTCAAATATTGAACAACCTGAAGCACTTAATGAGTATATTAAATATTACCTGCAATAACGCCAATAAATGCTTTTAAAAAACACATTCATTAGCGTTGATTAATTAGGCTAATTTTATCTATTTATCTTATATTTTTAATCATCTATATATTTTTTTAGTATATGGATGATTTTCTGCGTATTCAGTATTTTCATAATAGAAATTAATGAAACTTCTTGGCGTTAGTTGTCTTACACACACTCACTGCAAGCATCATTCTTCGTATCTAATACTTTATAAGAGTACCGAATACTCTAATAAAGATAAAAGTCAACATTGTTTCAATAGAATGTTATATAGAAAACCATACCTTTTAGGTATAAATTTATACTTAGATGGTTTTTGACTTAGTACCAGTAAAACCCTAACTTGTAAAGCACGTATAAGGATATTACCCACGGAGAAAAACGAATGGAATCTAAACCCCTAAACATCAATAAAGTCATTGATGACGCCAAATTTTCCCCTTTTCATTGGAAAGTGTTGTTTTGGTGCTTACTGATTATTATCTTTGACGGCTACGACCTCATTATTTACGGCGTGGCCCTGCCATTACTTATGGAGGAGTGGTCATTGACTTCGGTACAAGCAGGTTTTCTTGCTAGCGCAGCACTATTCGGTATGATGTTTGGTGCCATGATTTTTGGCACTTTATCTGACAAAATCGGTCGTAAAAAAACAATTATGATTTGTGTCGCTCTATTCAGTAGCTTTACTTTTTTTGGTGCTTTCGCTAGCGGGCCTATGCAGTTTGCGGCTTTGCGCTTCATTGCAGGTCTAGGTATTGGCGGCGTGATGCCAATCTGCGTGGCACTAACATCTGAATACGCACCGAAACGTATGCGTAGTACTTTAGTCGCTATTATGTTCAGCGGTTATGCAATTGGTGGTATGACGTCAGCATTATTAGGATCTTTTTTGGTGCTAGATTTTGGCTGGGAAATTATGTTTTATATTGCGGGCATCCCTACTTTGCTATTGCCAATTATCTGGAAGATGCTACCTGAATCCTTGATGTATTTGGTCAAAGAAAAGCGAGAAGACGAAGCTAAAAATATCGTTCAAAAATTGGCTCCTCAAGAAAAAGTTACACCCTCTACTACGTTAGTACTAGACGAACCCACCAAAGGTGATGATGCCCCAATTAAAGCGTTATTTCTGAACAGACGTGGATTCACTACTATTATGTTTTGGGTAGCATTTTTTATGTGTTTGCTGATGGTTTACGCTTTAGCAAGCTGGTTACCAAAGCTAATGATTCAAGCCGGTTACTCATTAGGTGCTAGTATGTTATTTCTATTTGCACTTAATATTGGTGGGATGATTGGGGCTATTGGCGGTGGCGTACTGGCCGATAAGTTTCATTTAAAACCTGTACTAACTATTATGTTTGTCGCTGGGGCAGTAGCATTAATTTTGCTTGGCTACAACAGTCCTCAGATTGTACTATATACGCTCATTGCGATTGCTGGCGCTACCACTATCGGCTCACAAATTCTGCTCTATACTTTTGTGGCTCAATATTATCCTACCGCTGTACGCACGACTGCCATGGGCTGGGCATCAGGTATTGGGCGTATTGGTGCTATTGTAGGTCCAATCCTAACTGGTGCGCTTCTCACCTTAGAGCTGACCCATCAGATGAACTTCCTATTTATCGCTATACCAGGTATTATCGCAGCCATCGCTATCTTCTTAGTAAATCTGAGCGCAGCAGTGGACAGTAAAGAAAGCAAACTGCAACCAACAAGATTAGATACTTCAGCAGCGTAAAAGTAATATTGTTTTTAAAATTGTATTACTGTTACTGTAGCAAACACATAGTACACTATCTTTTTATAAGCTAATATAACTGGCGTTTCGACTCTTACAATTGCAACGTCAGTTATATTTATAAAAAAGTTCCTAGTATATATTCTAATACCTGAATAACATGATAAGTATTGATAAAAAATCATTAATCAAGATAATACATCTCCACTATAACTATGGAGATGCCCCATCGTATCGCTTACTCCTCTCAACACTTCAACTCAAAAATCATATTTTGCCATTATTTCAATTTGCTGACCTGCTGGCATCCATGGGAATGTCGTTACGTCCTGATTTCTCCACTCAATACCCAAATCTAGATCTGGTAGATACTCATAGATAAGGTTTGCGCTTTTTACATTAGCAGAAGTGTCTGCCGCATCGTCTACATTTACCTCACCATAGCGCAAGTTACCGCGCAGCTTTTGGGTAAACTGATGCTTATATCCTACGCTATAGCCAGTTTGCGAAATAAGCTTCCCATCCTCGGCATCACAGTCTACGCCGCCATTCATAATTAGTGGCCCGCCAACACAGATGGCAGAATAGGCACCCATGCCTTTACCATTGTATATACTGGCATGGAGTGAATCTTTACCCAATGTCAGCTTGCCCGCTAAAGAAACACCGATACCCACATCTGAACCATCTCCGTTCTCAGCATCACGAGCTGTGACAGCCACGTTATAGTCAAAGTTAGATATCTTATCTTTATAGCTTACTACCATATCAGGTAAGCTCGCATTATCATAAACAGGATCTTGCGCCGTAAAACGCAGCCCCTTATAAGTATAGTGCAACGTCAAATCTGGACGAATATAAGAACCACCACCAGAGGCCGTGCCCAAGCCAGTACCCCAGAAGTCAAGCTGCTCCGTAGACAGAGGCGCCACTGCCAAAAACTGACCGTTCCAAGTCTTACCAACTGTCAAATCATCAACCTGCACATAAGCATGACGCAAGCGCAGATTTGAGCCGCCCTTGGCGTAATCGCCATAAAAATCACCTTCGATAAACCCCGTGAGTTTTCTATCATCTACCGACTTGGTCGTCTTAACATTGATACGAGACTGGCGTAAATTACCCTTAAATTCCGACTCGCCTTCATCAGGAGAGTTAAAAGCACCTTCTGCTTTGATATAACCACCAATACTCAAAGTCGTGTCGCCTGTCGTCACAAGATCGATTGCTTGTGCAGATACGCATGTTATAACCGTAGCAAAACCTACAGATAGCCTTTTTATATAAAGCATCATTCATCTATTCCCTGTTTTATGTTGATATCCTTATCAATCCCAATTGTTACTACGTTTTCTTTAATCCATAAAAATAAATAATCCTTTTAGATGAAAATTAACCTCTACTTAATAAGTACTTCCTAATTAAAAACCCAAACCATAATTTGACCGATATATTGGGTGTTACGCTTCTTGGTCAATATTCTCTAACGCAGCAATCGCTTCTTTTTGCGACTCATCGATCGGCTTTTTTTGCCCACTCAATTTATCGAGATATACCAACACTGACTCACCGATTGCAACGACTGTTTGCTGCACCGTACTGTAATAGGTATATTCATGAATCAGACTTGAATTACCGATTTTTTTGACCTTGACGCCAATCCATAATTCATCAGGATAGGCAACCGATTTGAGGTATCGACATGAAGAGGCTGCCATCACCGAAGACGTCTGTTCGTTAAATAAACCAAGCCGCCTGTTGTAGTAGATACGAGCGTTTTGAGAGTATTCGTAATAGACAACGTTGTTAACGTGACCAAAAGTATCCATATCACCCCACTCCACTTGCTGAGGATAAATAACGGTAAAGTCATGCAATGGGTGATTGTCATCGCTTGTGACAATCTCTTGTATTTCTGGGAACGTAGGCGCAGCTTCCATAGTTTCTCTCTTTTTGTTAGACAGGTTTTGTTATAGAGATAATGAGTGTGACTCAGGGTACTCGTGACTCACACACCTTCCCCATTCCTAGCATTTAGTCAAAAGCTAGGGTTTATACAAGTTCTCACTTTTGTCAGAGTCGATTTGATGGTGACCGGATTGTTTGACTAGATGAGATTTTCTGAGTACATCGAACGCATGCGTTTTTTATCGAGTTTACCAACGCTGGTTTTTGGCATGTCTGATAGAAATCTCACTTCGCTTGGGACGCCATATTTTGGCAAATGACCTCTCTCAACTGCTTGATGACCTAATGCCAAAATATCTTCCATTTTTGTGTCGACATGGTCTGGTTTTAGTACGATCAATGCCAAGGGACGCTCACCCCATCGCTCATCTGGCACACCAATCACCGCGATATCAGCCACACTCGGATGAAAAGACAAAATGGTTTCGACCTCAAGCGAGGACACCCATTCGCCGCCAGATTTAATGACATCTTTGAGCCTGTCTGTGATGCTTAGCGTGCCATCAGCGGTCATGCAGGCGATGTCTTGAGTATGCATCCAGCCGCCTTTCCATAACTCATTACCTGCATCAGGATTTTTAAAATAGCTTTGGGTCAACCACGGCGCGCGTATCACAAGCTCGCCTGTAGATTTGCCATCCATGGGTTGTGGTTTACCATTTTCATCCCAAATTTCCATCGACACTAACATAATGGGTGAACCTGATAGACAACGATAGTTAAGGTTATCCTCTAGCGTCATTGACTCTGTTTTGTCATCGAATACTGCTCGAGACAGTACAGGGCAAGACTCTGACATACCAAACCCTGACATAAACTCTATGCCACATTCGATTGCCGCTTTGGCCAAGCCTTCGTTAAGCTTTGAGCCACCTAGTAACAGTTTAAGATCTTCGAATTTTCGGCCACGCTCTGCCATTTCTTTGAGGAGCATTTGCAATATTGCTGGGACACCATGTGACAGCGTGACTTTGTGCTGCTCAATCAAATCGACCAGTTTTGGTGCCAGATATCTCCCGGGATATACTTGCTTGAGCCCTATCATGGTTGCGCCATACGGCCAGCACCACGCATGTACATGAAACAAAGGCGTCATCGGCATATATACATCGTTGTAGCGCGCGCCTTGACCTTCGGCATTGAGCGCTGATGCCAGTGTGCTTGCCATCGTCTGTAGTACGATCTGACGATGAGTAAAGAAAACTCCTTTCGGATCACCTGTCGTGCCACTGGTATAGAATGTTGTAGCAATAGTGTTTTCATCAAAATCTGGGAAGACAAACTCGTCACTAGCAGCTGCTAATAGTGCCTCATATTCGCCATCGACATAGTCTGGCAGCTCTTTTTTATCACCCTCTGCTTTATCATTCTCTGCATCATCAGCCCACATTACGTGCTCAATAGAAGGCGCATCGTCACGATAGTCTTTAATCATCGGCGCAAATTCAGCATTCAACAATAAGGCTTTTGGCGCAGCATGATTGACGGTGTACAGCACTTTTTCTTCTGACAGACGGACATTAACGGTTTGCAAAATCATGCCCGACATTGGTACTGCAAAGTATGCCTCAAGGTAACGATGACTGTCCCAGTCCATGACCGCGACCACATCACCTGCCTGCAAGCCCATATTTTTTAATACATTAGCCAAGCGATTAATACGTTTAAAAAACTCAGCATAGGTATAAGTGACTTTGTCGGCATAGCTAATGGTTTGGTTGGTAGAGGCGATTTTGGCGCGGTTTAGTAACTGTTTAATAATTAACGGAAACCCATACGCTTCTTCGGCTTGATGGTAATTATCGTGTTCGTTGAGTATGGTTGTCATGGTATCTTCCTTGATAATAAATTGTCCTTGATATAGTCAATTCTCTATAAAAGAGTGACAGCGTTAACCTATCTTGAAGTATCACAGTTAAATCTGCGCTCGGTTGCCCTGTGTCTCTTCTAAACTGAATCAACTATAACCAGTAATGGGGCGAGCGTGCTTTTGAGTCTTAGACGCGTTCTATCACCATGGCAAGCCCTTGCCCAATACCAATACACAAGCTGACCACGGCATATTTGCCACCTGTGCGCTGTAGCTCTCGGGCGGTACTCAAGGCGATTCTTGCACCAGATGCGCCAAGCGGATGGCCGACAGCGATGGCTCCACCATTGGGATTGACACGCTTATCATCAAAATCAATATTCAACCCTTTTAGGCAGCCAAGCACTTGAGAAGCAAAAGCTTCATTGATCTCAATGACAGACATGTCCTCGAGGCTCAAACCAGCACGCTTTAGTGCTAGCTTAATTGCTTCAACAGGACCCACACCCATGATATTGGGTTCAACACCCATTGCACCTGATGATAAGATCTTGGCAATCGGTTTAAAGCCTAGCTTTTCCTCTGCTTGCTTTGAGCCAATGATAAGCGCGGCAGCACCATCATTGATACCAGACGCATTACCTGCGGTGACGATTCCATCTTTGTTTAACGGTTTGAGCTTTTGTAGTGCTTGAATATTAGAGCTGGCACGCGGATGCTCATCCTCTATGACTACTTTTGCAGGCAATTTCTTACCTTGGGGTACGGTGATAGGTGTTATTTCATCGTTAAAAAACCCTGCTTGCTTAGCAGCTTGGTACTTGGCTTGTGATGCGGCTGCAAACTTATCGGCTTCCTCGCGCGTAATACCATACTTCTGCGCGACATTATCGCCCGTCTGCGGCATGGTATCACTGCCGAACTGCTCAATAATTTTTGGGTTGGGGAAACGGCTACCAATGGTCGTATCAAATACTTTGAAGTCACGGCTAAAAGGCTGTTCTGTCTTGGCAAATACAAACGGTGCACGCGTCATCGACTCGACCCCACCTGCTAAAATAATATCCCCTTCATTGCACGTAATACTGCGAGCAGCATCGACAACAGTGGACAGACCTGACGCACATAAACGGTTTACTGTCTGACCTGGGGTATTGACATCCAACCCTGCTAACAAAGCCGCGTTACGCGCGATGTTACGAGAGTCTTCACCTGCTTGGTTGGCACTGCCTAGCAACACTTCATCAAAGATATCAGCAGATAGTTGGTGCTTTTCGACCAACGCTTTCATCACGGTAGCAACCAAATCATCAGCACGTACGGTTGCTAATGCGCCAACATAGCGACCAAAAGGACTTCTTAACCCATCATAAATATAGGCATCTAACATAACGTTTCCTTGTCGTATTTTTAACTCTGAATAATAGTTTTATGGTTTGGCAATATTGCTGTGTCGTCAATATTAGTATTTGGTCTGCTGAGTAAACAATGACACATCAAGCTTGGCACGGCGTTGTAGCCAAGGGCTTGGACGATAACGTGGGTCACCTGTCAGCCCGTAGATACGCTCTAAAATAAGCAGCACACGCGAGGCCCCAAGACGGTCGCCCCAAGAGATAGGACCGTACGGATAACCTAGCCCAAGCTTGACGGCATTATCAATGTCTTCTGGCGTGGCAATCCCTTGCATAGCAATGTCACAACCAAGATTGATCACCATAGCGACCACACGTTGTGCCACAAAGCCGATGCTTTCGGAAATCAGCGTGGCACCGACCATAGGCTGTGTGGTTGCTTCACTGTCATCCAAGCTTTTACCAAATAACGTATAAGCTTGTGCGATAAATGCCTCCTGCGTGACGAGACTTGGCATCAAAGTACGATGCTTTGCTAGTCCAGTGAGCATATCAATGGCAACGGCTTGCTTAGGATTAACTTGATAACGAATGGCAGCATTAGTCGTATCTTCGCCATAAGGTGCGAGCAGCACCAAACTATCAAGGTTTGGCTTATCGTTGTCGTCGATAGTGATACCTTGAGACTTTAGGTAATCGACTAGCTGATTTTGGTCTTCTGCCAGATCAGCGCCAACCCAAACTGAGGTAATAACGGCATCAGATATGAGTACTTCGGACGACTGATCTAGAGCAGTAGCTGCTGACAACTTCTGACCGTTTTCATAGTGATAAAACCCTTCACCAACCTTACGACCGAGCTTTTTACCTACCAGCATTTGACGGGTCAGTGGATGCGGGCGATAACGCGCTTCGTGATAGAACTGATTGTAAATAGACTCCATCACGGGGTGCGATACATCGATACCAGTGAGGTCTAACAGCTCAAACGGCCCCATGCGAAATCCTGCGCCTTCACGCAAAATTTGATCAATATTCTCAAACGTTGTTACCCCTTCACCCAATATTTTTAACGCTTCTGTACCGTACGCTCTACCGCCATGATTGACGATAAAACCCGGTGTGTCTTTTGCTACCACACCTAGGTGACCCATACGTTTGGCCAAATCGGAGAGAACGTCAATCACTGATTGCTGAGTAGACAGACCTGGAATGACCTCTACAATTTTCATTAAAGGGACTGGATTAAAGAAGTGAAATCCTGCCACGCGCTCCGGATGCTCGCAGTCAGCAGCAATGGCGGTCACTGATAAGGAAGAGGTATTGGTCGCCAAAATAGTATCGGCGGTGACCACACCTTCTAACTGGGCAAAAAGCTGTTTTTTGATGTCTAGATTTTCGATAATGGCTTCAACCACTATCTCAGCAGTCGCAATTTGGCTAAGCTCTTGTAGTACCGTCAAATTATTTAAAGTATCCTGTAGCTGCTCATCGGTAAACTTGCCTTTAGCAGTTAGTTTTTCTAGGGTACTTTGCAAGGATTGTCGTCCTTGTTCAGCAGCGCCTGACTTGGCGTCATACAAGAGTACTTGGATACCAGCTTGAGCAGCAATTTGAGCAATACCCATGCCCATAATACCAGTGCCGATAATGGCAATTGTGTTCACAGTCATAATAACTCTCTACATAGTTTGCTATGAAATTTTGGTTCAAAGGTGATAACTTGCTTCAAAAGCGATCACAATGTGGCTCTGAATTAACGTGCCTATGAATTCACATGCTTATGAATTAACGCAGCTATGGATTAATGCCCTTTGTACTCTGCAGGACGCTTTTCTAGGAAGGCTTTAGCACCTTCTTTTTGGTCGTGAGTATTGAACAAAATCTGGAAAGCCTTGCGCTCTAGAGCCAATGCACCTTCTAAAGGCATATCAACGCCTAGATTTGCGACTTCCTTGATTTGCGCTAAGGCAATGGGAGAGTAATGTGATAGCTGCTCAGCAATCTCGATGGCACGTGTGATGGTAGCCTCGTCTTCAACGACTTCAGATACCAGCCCCATTGTGTCCGCCTCATCTGCACTGATCATATCGCCCGTTAGCACCATCTTCATGGCCTTATGTTTGCCAACCGCGCGAAACAAACGCTGCGTTCCGCCAGCACCTGGCATGAGTCCTATCTTGATTTCGGGTTGACCAAATTTGGCAGACTTGCCTGCGATGATGATGTCAGCATGCATCGCTAGCTCACAGCCACCGCCCAGCGCATAACCATTGACGGCAGCAATAATGGGTTTTTGGCAGTTAGTAATGGCATCCCAATAGCGTTCACTATGACGTAGGTACATATCCACTGTACTAGTAGTCAAAAAATCGTTTATATCCGCACCAGCGGCAAACACCTTGTCACCACCAGTAAGGACGATCGCCTTGGTTTGTGGGTCATCGTTTAGTTGAATGAACAGATCTGCCATTTGTTGACGTAGCTCACTGTTTAGTGCATTGCGCACTTTGGGGCGATTAAGTCTAACGACACTCACGCCCTCTCCTTTTTTCTCACAAATAATGAGCGGCTCTTCCATGATCGACTCCTTAAACATCATTCTTGCATAAAGTATAAACACCCTAACAAAGCATTTATTTTAAATATTAAATATCGCTGTGCGGTATTTAATATCAATATATACTGTTTATTTTGGTTTGTGAAGCATAAAAGTTTGATAAATTAGAATAAATTTGAAATAAAAAGCTATATTCAATTATATAAATACCGCAATGCGGTTTTTTAAACCAAAACTATTGTAATTTAATAATTCATCGATTATGCTGTTTATCCAAGGACGTCACATTATTTAATACAGTCACAGAGCCGATACTGATATCAGGCATCAATCAAACAAGGAAGATTCATATGATTAGAGATAAAGAGACCCTCGACCACATCACCCAAACCATTCGTAACTTCGTTAACAATCAACTTATCCCTATGGAACATTGGGTTGCAGAAAATGATCGCCTTCCAGAAGAGATCATTGAGCAAATGCGAGAATTAGGGCTTTTTGGACTGACCATACCCGAAGAGTACGGCGGACTTGGTGTCACTATGGAAGAGGAAGTCACGCTGGCATTTGAGTTAGGACGTACCTCCCCTGCGTTTCGCTCATTAATAGGGACAAATAATGGTATTGGCTCATCTGGCCTAGTAATTGATGGCACTGAAGCACAAAAGCAGAAGTATCTACCTCGGTTGGCCAGTGGTGAAATCATCGGTTCGTTCTGTTTGACTGAGCCGGAGTCAGGCTCAGATGCTGCCTCATTGAAAACGACCGCTATTAAAGATGGTGATACTTATATCATCAATGGCACCAAGCGCTATATCACCAATGCCCCGCAGGCTGGCGTATTCACTGTCATGGCACGCACCGATCCACAAAACAAACGCTCTGGCGGTATTTCAGCATTTATTGTGGAGAGTGACACGCCGGGTATTACTTTGGGCAAAATTGACAAAAAAATGGGCCAAAAAGGCGCGCATACCTGTGATGTGATCTTTGATAATTGCGTCGTACCGGCGGATGCACTCATCGGCGGTGTTGAGGGGGTTGGCTTTAAAACGGCCATGAAAGTTCTTGATAAAGGGCGCTTGCATATTGCGGCAGCCAGTACTGGAGCCGCCACTCGCATGCTGAATGATGCGCTCAATTATGCTGTCGAGCGTAAGCAATTTGGTCAACCAATTGCTAGCTTTCAGCTGATTCAAGGCATGCTCGCTGATTCAAAAGCAGAAATCTATGCTGCCAAATCCATGGTACTAGACGCTGCACGTTTGCGTGACGAAGGCAAAGACGTCGTTACTGAATCCTCATGCGCTAAAATGTTTGCCACTGAGATGTGTGGCCGTGTTGCTGATAGAGCGGTACAAATCCATGGCGGTGCCGGTTATATCGCAGACTACGGTATTGAGCGTTTTTATCGTGATGTACGTCTATATCGTTTGTATGAAGGTACCACACAAATTCAGCAAGTCATCATTGCCCGCAATATGATTAAAGAAGCCAGCGAGTAATCCCTACCACTTTTTTACCCACCAGAATGCACGGCGGTATTTGCTAGGATGCTGATACCGTTCCCCTCTATTTTTACCACTACGCATCAAATTAGTTTTTCATTCTCACAACGTTAAGGATATAAATTGTGAAAAGTGTCGCTATAACTGCAGATCCAAGTATGAGCTCCACCCAAAAACAACCTTGGAAACTGGCCTTTGTTTTTTGTTTTTTAGTTTTACTATGTGATGGGGCTGATATCGGTATTCTTGCCTTTACCTTATCCAGCCTAAAACTAGAGTTTGCACTGACCAATGTACAAGCTGGCGCTCTAGGCAGTTGGTCGTTATTTGGGATGGCAATCGGTGGGTTTTTTGGTGGTTGGGCTTGCGATCGCTTTGGCCGAGTACGTGTCATCGTTCTTGCGACTGGCATGTTCTCTATATTGTCTGGTTTTAGTGGATTGGTGCAGAGCTATGAGCAGTTTGTCACGCTACGGGTTATTGCCTGCTTGGGGCTTGGTAGTCTTTATATCGCTACCAATACGCTTATGTCAGAGATGGTACCTACCAAGCATCGAACCACCGTCCTTGCTGCATTAATGACTGGATTTACTTTAGGCTCATTGGTTATCACCAGTGTATCCGCTTGGATCATCCCTAGCTATGGTTGGCGTACACTATATCTACTGACTTTTTTGCCGATACTTTTGGCAGTATCAATGTACTTTTTAGTCCCTGAACCCCAGTCTTGGAAAGACGCTCGAGCACTAAAACTGAGCGGCGCACTAGATACTCTCAAAAAAGCAGAGAACCCATACAAAGCGATAATGGAAAATCCGAAACACCGTATCATGTTTATCCTATGGTCAATGAGCTCAGGACTTTTGTTATTCGGCTATTTTGGTGTCAGCAACTGGCTACCTTCTTATCTAGAAACTGAATTGGGTATCAAGTTCAAAGAAATGGCACTGTATATGGCGGGAACATACCTGACAATGATGTTTGCCAAAGTTGTGGCTGGATTCATGGCTGATAAAATCGGACGTAAGATAGTATTTGCCTTTGGTACGATGGGCACTGCATTGTTTATTCCTATTCTAGTGTATATGCATACTCCAGAAAATATCGGTTGGTTAATGATCACCTTTGGTTTCTTATATGGTATCCCCTATGCCATTAATGCCACCTATCTAACCGAAAGTTTCCCTACTGCTATCCGAGGTACTGCGATTGGTGGTGCATTTAATATCGGACGGCTTGGCTCTGTGATTGCTCCTGTTGCCATCGGTTATATGGCCATGCATAACTCTATCGGCGCAGGTTTATTACTTATGGCAGGTGCATATTTCTTATGTGGTCTTATCCCTACTTTGTTCATTAAAGAAAAGCAATATGATCCACAACAAGCCTAACCATACCTCTTATAATGACTATTGCTACCGTTCATACCGCATAGCGAAACAATAGTTTCTCGTTATGCTATGCTGAGAATGAGAATGTGAAAGTAAATTGATATAATATAATCAAAGAGACAGTGGGTAACTGTGGGCTGATATTAGCTCACAGAATGCTATGAATAATAAAGTTTTGTGATTTTATAACGCTTGTATGAATTTGATTGGGGATAATAGACGACATATGACTAATGATACCCTTACCGATGAAGACGCTAACAACGAGATGCATATTGAACTGTTAGAACCCATTGCAGAGATGAGAGATAAAAATGACCGACAGTTTGTCACAGCGTTGGCTCGAGGGTTAGAGCTGCTGCGTTGTTTTACCCCGCAGAGACCTTATCTAGGCAACCAAGACCTAAGTCAACTGACAGGCCTTCCTAAAGGCACCATTACTCGTCTGACCTATACGTTGGTCAAATTGGGATATTTAAAACAATCGACCAATAGTAGTAAGTACCAGCTTTCGACAGGGGTACTAAGTTTTGGTTATACCATGATGACTAATATCTCTATCAATAACCTTGCGACTCCTTATATGGAAGAGTTGGCAGACTATGCCAATAGTGCCGTTGCCATGGCTACTCGTGATCGACTGATGATGGTGTATCTAAACGTCGTACAAGGTGCCGGTAGTACTACCATGCAACGCAATGTCGGCTCTTATCTACCGATTCATTTGAGTTCGATGGGGAGAGCCTGCTTGGCAAGTATGCCACCTGCTGAGCAAGAGTTTATCCTTAATGCGATTCGTAGTAAGTACAAGGATGATTGGCTAAAGATCAGACGAGGGCTAGACAAAGCCTTTCAAGATTATGAAGATTACGGCTATTGTTTTTCTATCAGTGAATGGCAAAAAGATGTCAATGCGGTCGCCATTGCGCTGATGCACCCGACGGAAGGTTTGCTCACGTTTAACTGCGGCGCACCAAGTTTTATCCTGAGTCGCACCAAGCTAGAAGAAGACATCGCCCCTCGCCTGCTGCATATGAAAAACATGATTGAGAGTAATCTATATATCAGCTAGCGTCACTTAAATGTAACCTATAAAAACAACCATTCATCCCCATCATGTATTCAAGCGCTAATCGTATAAGTCATTTATATTGTTTTTGTATTTTATTTTCCATGCCTTTAGGCACGTTTTTAAGGATTTACCATGAGCCAGCTTTTTTCGCCTTTGAAACTTGGGCAACTCACATTAGATAACCGTATTATCATCGCACCCATGTGTCAGTACTCTGCCAATGATGGCGCGGCAAGTAATTGGCATACGATCCATTTGGGCCAAATGAGTTTGAGCGGCGCAGGACTACTTATTTTAGAAGCAACAGCGGTCAATCCACAAGGACGTATCAGCTATGCTGATTTGGGATTATGGGATGACAGGACGCAAGCGGCACTGGATAAAACACTAACGGCAATCAGACAGTACAGCCCGATGCCGATAGGCGTCCAGTTGGCCCATGCTGGGCGTAAAGCGTCAACCAAAAAACCATGGGACGGCGACGGCTCGATTGCCCCTGATGAGGTAAATGGCTGGCAAACGGTGGCACCATCAGCGCTGGCGTATGACGAAAACTCTACTGTACCCACAGCCATGGATCAAAATGACATTGATACACTCATCAGTGATTTTGTCGATGCGGCAAGACGTGCCGATGCGCTGGGTCTTGACTTAATTGAGCTTCATGGTGCGCACGGCTATCTATTGCATCAGTTTTTATCGCCGCTTTCTAATCAACGTGATGATCAATACGGCGGCAGTCTTGAAAACAGAATGCGCTTGTTACTTGACGTGTTTACAGCGGTTCGGGCTGAGTTTTCAAGTGACAAGCCAGTGGGCGTGCGGGTTTCTGCAACCGATTGGGTCGAAGGCGGCTGGGACCTTACCCAAACGATCGAGCTGGCTAAAGCATTGGAGGCGTTAGGCTGTGATTATATCCATGTGAGCACCGCAGGACTGAGCCCAGAGCAGCAAATCCCTGTGGAAGCGAGCTATCAAGTGCCTTTTGCTGCCGCGATAAAAGAAGCGGTCAATATACCTGTCATTGCCGTGGGCCTAATCACCGAGGCCGAGCAGGCAGAAAGCATCATCACCGAGCAGCAAGCGGACGCGGTTGCATTGGCACGCGGCATACTTTACGACCCGCACTGGCCGTGGCACGCGGCGGCCGAGCTTGGCGCAACCGTCAAAGCGCCCAAACAATATCTGCGCTCAAGCCCGCACGGTAAGCCGTCTCCGATAGAATAAGTGTAATCGAACTACGAACATAGACTGAAGACATTACTTGCTTCAGTCTATGCATTAACTCACTTTAATTCAAACTAAAGTAATTATGGCTTAAAAGTTAGATAGTCATCAGTGTATTCAACTTGACAAGTGGTAGTGATATCAACGCTGCCATAATTTACCGGCTGAAGTGTAGCGCAGGGAGGTCAACTTATGGTCTTGTTAGGCCTGCTAAATGTTCCATAAGCGGAATTACCTCATTGTAAATACCCCATTCTTAACACAACATCATCGTAGAATAATTAAGCCACCTGCCTGTACTCAGCAGGTGTCATTGTAGTGGCATAATGAAATAGGACAGTAGATAAGAGGTTATACTATCACCAAGACTGGAGAGAAGATATGACCACTACACACCGCACAAACAAAAGTATTAAGCTATTATTCTAGTAAGTAATGAAACAAAATTATATATGGTTTTCCGTTCACCCTGAGCCTGTTGAAGAGTAGGAAAACCGTTATGGTTCGACAAGCTCACCACGAACGGTTTTTTATAATTTAAATTTGTTCAGTTACTTAAATCAGAATAGTATGATGAAGAAAGCCTTTCCTAAATTAGATACGCATAATATTCTACTGCTTTTCACAATATCACCATCTACAGTTTAACCTATCAAACGTTGTGCTAAAAAATTCACCAACACGCCAATTTTTACCACATTACGGCTAGTGGGCGGATACACCAAATAAATCCCGTCATCTGTCGCCAAAGACGGGGTCACTTGCCAATCAGACAACACCTGTACCAACGCCCCAGACTGCAACGCTTTCTCAATCAGCCAATTAGGTAAATGGCTAATCCCTTGTCCATCAAGCGTGGCTTGTTTCAGCATTTCTATATTATTACCCATCAAATTCCCTGTCACCCGCAAACTTTGCGTTTTACCCGTTTGATGGAAATACCACTTTGACGCATAGCCTTGATACATAAACGGCAAACAATTATGCTCGGCTAATTGTGACGGTATTTGTGGTGTTCCATGCAATCGTAGATAATCGGGACTGGCACATAACAGCCGTTGCTGAGAGGCAATAAATTTTGCTACCAAGCGGTCATCCTCCACACGCCCTAACCGCACCCCTACATCATATTTCTCATTAAATAAATCTACAAATTCATCACTGGCAAATAGCTCCAATTCAATTTTTGGGTATAAATGGGCAAATTCGGCAAGCAATGGGGCGATTTTTTCAATCCCATAGGCACTGGGAAAAGTAAGGCACAATCGCCCTTGTGGCTCAATTTGCTCCTCTTTAATCGCTTCATTTACCTGTTGTAATTCAGCTAATATCGGCTCGGTCTGTTGTAAATAACGCATCCCTGCATGGGTCAAATCCAAATGTCTGGTTGAGCGATTCAATAGCTTAACTTGCAAGGATTGTTCTAAGTTATCAATTTGCCGAGTGACAGACGACACCGCCAGCCCAAGCTGACTTGCCGTGGCAGTAAAGCTATTAGTATTCGCCACATGGTGAAAAATAGTGAGGGCATAGAAGTAATTGATGGTCATGGGTTTGTTAGCAGTTAAGTGTATTTTTGAATAAACATATTTTTGCAAAAAAAGCAAAACTGTTTCTAATTTTACCCCAATTATCATTAAAAATAAAAGCATTATACTAGGGCTATATTTTTTAATGCTTAATTTAACGGAGTGACTCCCATGACCACAAGCTCACAAACTGCTGTACCAAACCTCTCTGTTCTTGGACAAGACAATAGCCAATTATTTCACACCGCTCAGACGAATGAAAATATAACCCCGCAACAAAAACAACTACCCCCTCATCTTGCCAATCACCCTGCATTTAGTGAGGTGTTTCAAGCGGATAAACTCACCTTGGGATTGATTGCCCCGTTTAAAGGCTATCCCAATAGTCCGATTCCGAGCTTAGAAGACTTTGGGGAAACCGCTGTCTTAGCAGAACAGCTTGGATTTTCTGCACTATGGTTGCGAGATGTGCCATTTTATGACCCAAGTTTTGGCGATGTTGGACAAGCATTTGACCCCATGGTTGCCATGGGCTATTTGACTGCGAAAACCCAACGAATTGCGATAGGTTCAGCAGGCATCGTTGCACCTTTGCGGAGTCCCATTCATATCGCCAAAGCCTCAGCAAGTACGGCAGTATTAAGCAATAATCGCTTTATTTTGGGGATGTCGAGTGGCGATAGACCTGTGGAATACCCTGTGTTTCAGCAAAACTTTGACAATCGTGCCGAGCGTTTTCGAGAAAGTTGGGACATGATTCGTGCCTTAACCACCCAAAAATTTCCGCAGTTTAAAGGGCAACATTATGGGGATTTAACAGGCAATATTGGCTTTATCCCTATCCTTGAACAACGCTTACCGATGGTTGCTATTGGTCGTGCCAGACAGGAACTAGATTGGCTTGCTAATACTGCCGATGCGTGGATTTGGCATGGGGTAAACCCAAAAGATACCAAAAATATCGTGCAAACCTTGGCGGATTTAAATCAAGATGACGCTTGGCATCCTTTTGGTTATGCCAATTTTGTCGAACTTAGTGAGAATCCGAATGAGCCTGCTCAATTATCTCGCAATATTTATCTACGAGGCGGGTCACATAGTTTGCTGGAATTTTGGCAAGAGCAGAAAGAACAAGGCTTATCTCATGTCACCATTAATTTAAAGCCTACCAAACGCCCTGTCAAAGAAACGTTGCAAGACTTAGCAGAAAATGTGTTAGCCAAATTAAACCAATAAAAATGGGGTATAAAACCATGAAAACGCTTGTCATTGATACCACAATCAATGCCCATACTGAGTCATTTTCGGCTCAGTTACTACAACAAATCAAACAGCAATTTGCTGAAAGCACAACCTATTTGCCATTAAATGACATGGATTTACCTACCTTGGATGAGGCAACCCTAACGGTCATTTATAAACAAAAAGCAGGGGAGGCTTTGAGTGTGGCGGAGCAAGCTATCGCCGACACTCGGCAATCGATGTTACAGCAGTTTAAAGCGCATCAAAAAATCGTTATTATCTATCCGATGTATAACTACAATATCCCTGCTCGACTCAAAGATTATATGGATATGGTGTTGGTGCCACGAGAGACTTTCCAGTACAGCGAGGCAGGTAAAATTGAACCCTTATTGACCGATAATAGAGCCGTGTTGTTTCTACAAATTAGTGGGTCGATGTTCTCATTGGATAAAGAATGCCAACAAATGGAATTTGCTTACCGTTATTTGGATATGATGTTTGCAAAAATGGGCTTTAAAAAACGCACCTTGATTCGAGCAGAAGGCACAGCCATTTGTGATAAAGAGGCAATTTTACAAGCCACGCTAGAAGATTTTAACCAATGGCAAGTTAATTAAATTTTAAGATAGCTGATACATAAGCTCAAGTTACCCAATATACTGTTAGGAGAATTTTCTTATGAAATCAAAATACCACCCTTTATTTCAACCTTTTACCCTTAATAATGGCATCGTCATCAAAAACCGTTTGGTAGTTGCTCCTATGACGCATTGGGGTTGTTAGAAGCAGCTATTACAACAGTACTAAATCTAGGTCTATAGACATTGAACTTATAAGGCTCAAAGCCTTAATCAGAGAAGTATTTGAGCAGTCAAATGGCTCGGCTGGTGCAAGGACGGTATCTGCTATCGTCACGCATCAACATGACATTAAACTCACACGCTACAGAGCAGTTAAACTGATGGCACAAATGGGGTTGATTAGTCGACAGATAAAATCACATAAGTACAGGCGTTGTGAAGAATTCCATAAAGCTTATGGAAACATACTAGACCGTCAGTTTGCGCCCACTGCACCAAACCAAGTGTGGACAGGTGATGTTACTTATATTCGTATCAAAGCCGGATGGTGTTATTTAGCCATCGTTATGGATTTATATGCTCGACGTATTGTTGGTTTTGCCTTGTCAGATAGCCCGAATACCCAGCTGACCACATCTGCACTAAAAATGGCATATCACATAAGACTTGAGCCTAAAGGCGTGCTGTTTCATTCAGATCAAGGCAGTCATTATACCAGTGAAGAGTATGCTAAATGCGTAGCCAAGTGCAATGGTATGTCGCATAGTATGAGCCGACGAGGCAACTGTTGGGACAATGCACCTACAGAGAGGTTCTTTAGAAGCTTTAAGACAGAGTGGATGCCAAAAAACGGCTATGACAATATTGATGAGGCTCGGCAGGCAGTAAATGATTATATTTGGGGCTATTATCAAAGTGTAAGACCACACAGCTTTAATGAGTATTTAACACCGAGCGAGAAAAAGAGACTTTATTTCAACAAAAACCTCTTAAGTACTGTCTAAAAATATTTGACCACTACAAGTATACAATGTGAGCTATGCTGAAGAAACCGTACAAGTAAACTTGGTAAACTAACGACTCAACGAGGAGTTTACCATGACCAAGAAA
>NZ_JADQAN010000021.1:0-55567 GCF_022129425.1 Psychrobacter sp. Ps1
GCGCTATGATCTTAGAATGAAGCTGTTCGCCGGTCTTGTTAATTTCGAGCTTAGCTTATGACTTTTGCAAGAGGTCTTATGATTATTTAATATAAAGGCATTGATAATTAGTCAACTATTTATCGTCAATCTCATTTAAAATAGCGCCATATCAATGAGATATCTATTTAAAAAGACAGGAATACTTATGGAAATCAATCCGTATCAAGAACAAATCAAAGATCTATCTGAGCGTGGACAGGACTTGCGGAGGTATCTTTGACTTCGATGGTAAGCAAGAACGCTTAGAAGAAGTCAATTTAGAATTAGAAAACCCCGAGCTATGGAATGATCCAGAGCGTGCAACCAAGATTAATAAAGAGAAAAGCCAGCTTGATGGCGTCATCGATGTCGTGGTCTCGCTTGAGACCACCTTAGAAGATGCATCTGCCATGCTGGAGCTGGCGGTAGAAGCAGAAGACGAGTCGTTACTTGCTGATGTACAAGCCGAGCTTGACGATGCGGAGAAGCGCGTTGCTGACTTAGAGTTCCGTCGCATGTTTAGTGGCGAGATGGATCCTAATAATTGCTACTTGGATATCCAGTCAGGCAGTGGCGGCACAGAAGCGCAAGATTGGGCCGAGATGCTACTGCGCATGTATACGCGCTGGGCAGAGGCGCATGGCTTTAAAGTTGACGTGATTGAAGTATCTTCTGGTAGCGTTGCTGGGATTAAATCAGCCACGATTGAGATTAAGGGTGATTATGCCTTTGGTTGGTTACGTACCGAAATTGGCGTGCATCGCTTAGTGCGTAAATCACCATTTGATAGCAATAATGGTCGCCATACCTCATTTGCCGCTGTTTTTGTCTCGCCTGAAATTGATGATAACGTTGAGATTGATATCAACCCAGCTGATTTGCGTATCGATACCTATCGTTCATCTGGGGCGGGTGGTCAGCACGTAAACACGACAGATTCTGCGGTACGTATTACCCATGAGCCGTCGGGCGTGGTAGTGACCTGTCAGAATGAGCGTAGTCAACATGGTAACAAAGCCACCGCGATGAAAATGCTACGTGCTAAGCTCTATGAGCTTGAAATGCAAAAACGTATGGAATCACAGCAAGCAGTCGAAGACGGTAAGTCTGATGTCGGCTGGGGCAGTCAAATTCGCTCGTACGTGCTCGATGACTCACGTATCAAGGACTTGCGTACGGGTGTTGAAACCTTTAACACAGGTGCCGTGTTAGATGGTGACCTCGATCAGTTCATTGAGGCGAGTCTAAAAGCAGGACTGTAAAAGGCTGTTTTAAATAAGCAGCCGTTTTAAAATAGTAACCAATATTTAATTAAGGAAAATTATGCCAAGCGTTAATAATTATTTTGATGATAAAGTGACTTCTATTGCTTTTCAAACGGCTACCAAGCCTGCGACTGTCGGCGTCATGGAAATTGGTGAATATGAGTTTGGCACCAGTGAATTTGAAACCATGAGCGTGGTGAGCGGTGCACTGACCGTAAAATTACCAGAGAGTGATGAGTGGCAAACGTTTAACGCTGGCGAGCAGTTTACCGTTGAAGCTAATCAGAAGTTCCAAGTAAAAATAGACGTCGAAACCGCTTATCTATGTGTATATGGTAAATAACGACTTCCAAGTTATAGCGGTATCAAAACGAAAAAAGCCAAGTATTTTATGCTTGGCGTTTTTTTTGTGGGTGTCATATTTCAAATGAATTTTAAGCTACTATCCTGAAAGCCAAATTTTACACAGCATTACACTTTGTCTGTGCCAAATAAACAGCAAAAACTACCGCCATTAATTATGCTAAAACCATGAATTCTTAAAGGTATATAGGTTTATGACAAAGGCAAAATTACAGACTAGCCAGCAGACAATGACCAAAGACGTGCGTCATGATTACGAGCATCTCGCACGCCGTGCCAATTTGCGTTATGTGAGTGACGACGAACCAGGCTACGAGCGCAGACGCTGGGGTCGCGGCTTTACTTATCGTGATGCAACGGGTAACACGGTAAAAGACAGAGCATTGCGTCAGCGTTTTGATGCGTTGGTGATACCGCCCATGTGGTCAGAGGTGTGGATATGCCAAGACGAAAGAGGCCATCTACAATCAACAGGGCGAGACGAAAAATCTCGCAAGCAGTATCTGTATCATCCGTCATGGAACAATATTCGTGACCAAGCAAAGTTTGATGCGATGATAGGATTTGCAGAGGCACTGCCCAATCTACGCGCGCAGGTGGAGGCAGATTTGGAAGCAGAGTCCTTATCACGTACCAATGTGCTTGCTGCCGTCGTTAAATTGCTAGAGACCACTTTGATTCGTATTGGTAATAGCCGCTACGCTAAGCAAAATAAAAGCTATGGTCTGAGTACGCTACGCAGCAAGCATGTCAGTGAAACCGACAATGGACTGGCATTTGATTTTGTCGGCAAAAGCGCAAAAGAACACCACATCGAACTGCAAGACGAGCGATTGATTGATATCGTTCAGGCCTGTTCTGAGCTGCCAGGCTATCAAATATTCAAATATCTAGACGACAACGGTCATAAGCAAGTCGTTGACAGTAGCGATATCAATGACTACTTACGGATGCATACGTGCGGCATGGACTGTGAAAGTAAGCTATACAGCGCAAAGGATTTTCGTACATGGATGGCCAGTGTACTTGCGGCAAGCTACCTATATGACGAACTGCAAACAACTGCAGGCGCTAGCATATTAACCAGTGCGCCAGAAAGCGCTGAGCGACAGCAGTTAGTCACTGATATGGTAAAAAGTGTCGCAGCAGAGCTAGGCAACACGCCGACCGTATGCCGTGCCTCTTATATTCATCCCATTGTCATTGAGCGTTTTTTGGCAGGGCAGTTTTTTGAAACTTATAAACAAGCGCGCCGTGGTCGAACCAAAAAATACCAAAGCTGCGAAGAAAAAGCATTGTTAGGGTTTTTAAGAGCTGATGTTTAAGTGTGAGGTTTTAGATAATAATATTGAGGTGTTAATTCTTTAATAGGAAATTGAAAATATGCGGCAGTACTTTGGCTATTGATTGTAGGTGTCTTCGCGGACTTATAGCGAATTAATGATAATTAGTTATAGATTATCTCCATTTCTATAAAATAAAAATGATACGTTATGTATTGAAATAAACGTAAAAATGCGTTACTAATAGAGCATGATAAATACGAACCTATGAAACGGTCTATAGGATGTGGCCGTTTTTTAATCATAAATACCATTTTACCAGTTACCTGCTATTGCTAAAGGATTAGCTTATGAACACCGCCTCTCAAACCCCGACGAATATTGATACAGACACTACCGCCACGCCCAAAAACTATACCGATTACTATAATAATTTTGATATGGATACACTGCTGTCAGAAATATTTGGCGAGCAGGTAGGTGATCGACTAAATGCTTATATGGCTTGCTGTGGTCGTCATGTACGTGACGGCCGCGCTGACAATGCCGCACTGGTACACGAAGATACCGCAGGCAATATAACACGCATGAGCTTTGGTGAGCTTGACAAAGCGAGTGCTCAAATCGCTAACTTGCTACAGTCGTATGGGGTAAAAGCGGGCGACAAGGTAGCGACGATGCTACCGCGCACGCCTGAGCTGCTAACCGTCGTATTAGCAACTTGGCGCATCGGCGCGGTATATCAGCCACTATTTACCGCATTTGGCTATGACTCAATCAAGTATCGGATGGACAAAGCCGATACCAAAGTCGTTTTTACTAATTTAGAAAATCGCAGCAAGTTTGAAGATTTGGCTGAGCAAACCAAAATGGTATTGGTCGGCAGTGTGGAGGATGCCCAGACATGGGGTGATGATCACTATATCCAGTCTATGGCAGCACAGTCGCAAACGCTCGAACCCGTGGTGCTCGATACTGATGCGCCATTCTTGCAAATGTTTACCTCAGGTACGGTTGGTAAATCAAAAGGGGTCAGCGTTCCATTGGCTGCGTTACCTTCTTTTTACCTATATATGCGTTATGCCATCGACCTACGCGAAGATGATCAGTACTGGAACATGGCAGATCCAGGCTGGGCGTATGGCTTGTACTATGCCATCACAGGGCCTCTGTTACTGGGCATCACCACTTATTTTAATGAAGCAGGATTCGATGCGACCCATACCCATGACTTTATGGTGCGTCATAAGATTACCAATTTGGCCTCTTCACCAACCGCATTTCGAATGATGAAATCTAGTGGTGTGTTTGATAGTATTAATGAAGGCGCTCATAACGATACTAATGCTAAGCTGTCTTTACGCTGTGCCAACTCGGCAGGTGAGACGCTAAACACCGAAGTGGTCAACTGGGTTGAAACCTATCTAGAATGCCAAGTCAAAGACCAATATGGGCAAACAGAGACTGGCATGACGTGCTGTGCACATCATGCACTGGCGCATGATTGTCCTGTTGGCTCGATGGGTATGGCACTACCAGGTCATACACTAGTGGTACTAGATGATGATATGAATGTGCTACCGGATGGTGAGCAAGGGCAGCTAGCAGTCGTGGTCAGTCAGTCACCTGCGTTCTATTTCCGAGGCTATAGCTGGAATGAAAAACAAGCCTTTGTAGATGATTACTATCTGACAGGCGACGTGGTCGAGCGTCATAGTGACGGCAGTTACTGGTTCTCAGGCCGTGATGATGACATTATTATTACCGCAGGTTACCGCGTAGGGCCTACTGATGTCGAAAACACTGTATTAGAGCATGAAGCAGTGGCAGAATCTGCGGCGGTAGGCGTGCCAGATGAAGTGCGCGGTCACACTATTAAGTCTTATGTGGTACTAAAAGATGGCATCGAAGGCAGTGAGCAAATTGCCAAAGAAATCCAAGAGCTAGTACGCAAACGCCTATCCACTCATGCTTATCCGCGTGAGGTCGAGTTTGTGACAGAACTGCCGAAAACGCCAAGTGGCAAGATACAACGCTTTTTGCTGCGTAGTCTGTCTGCCGCATAAATAATTTGGCAAAGCGTCCATAAATTTAATAGAAAAATATCTAATAAGAAGCAAAAATTTAAAGGAATAATCATGCAAGTTAAAGAAAACAGCTTTTTGGTCACAGGCGGGGCATCAGGATTAGGTGAATCAGTGGCTCGGGCGATTGTAGGTCAAGGTGGCAACGTCGTTATCGCTGATTTAAATGAAACTGCTGGACAAGCTCTGGTCGCCGAGTTAGGTGATAGTGCGCGCTTTGTACGCTGTGATATCACTAACGGTGATGAAGTGCAATCAGCGGTCGAAATGGCAGAATCAGCTTTCGGTGGCCTGCAAGGATCAATCAACTGTGCTGGTATCGTAGTGGTACAAAAGCTACTGGATCGTGATAACAATCCGGCAGACCTTGAGGCATTTAGCCGTGGGGTCAATATCAATCTGGTCGGCTCATTTAACGTTGCCCGTTTGGTCGCTGCTAGCATTGCCAAGCGCATAGCGAGTGATGGTAGTGCAGGCGACCATGTAGAGAAGAATGTAGATCAAGGTATTATTATTAATACAGCCTCTATCGCTGCCTTTGACGGTCAAGTAGGTCAAGCTAGCTATTCTTCGTCCAAGGCAGGCGTGGTTGGTCTGACCTTGCCACTTGCTCGCGAGCTGGCACGTCATGGCATCCGCGTGATGACTATCGCACCAGGTGTCTTTGCTACGCCGATGATGGACAGTATTCCTGAAAAGGCACGCGAACAGTTAGAAGCAGGCGTGCCATATCCTAAACGTTTGGGCGATCCCAATGAGTTTGCCAAATTGGTGACTCATATCATCGATAATGCTTATCTAAATGGTGAAGTTATTCGCTTAGATGGTGCGATTCGCATGGTGTAACAGTCTCGTGAGTGATTCATCACTTTTGCACAAAACGTATCTACAGAATCTGGCATAGTACTTTGATACATATGATTAATGACAAAAAATTAATTATGGGAATCAAAGCCTATGCTATTTTTTTATAAAAAATCTTACTCATCAAATGAGCAGCGTATGCCTTGGCTGCCTATCACTATTGTTCTTAGTCTTGCTGCCATTGTCAGCACCAGCGCTATTGCTTATGTCAAAAGCACCTCAAAACCCAAGAATCATATTCCTCCTTCTATAGTGATTGATCGAGTCATTGTCGACAAATCAGATCGTGTCTTAAAACTGATGAGCGATGGTAAAGCCATTAAGTCGTATCGTATTGCGCTAGGGGGTAGTCCAGTAGGTCATAAGCAACAAGAAGGTGATCAGCGTACGCCCGTTGGGGTTTATACATTAGATTATAAGAATGAA
Organism: Psychrobacter sp. Ps1; assembly: GCF_022129425.1. NCBI lineage: Bacteria > Pseudomonadati > Pseudomonadota > Gammaproteobacteria > Moraxellales > Moraxellaceae > Psychrobacter > Psychrobacter sp. Ps1. The sequence continues at coordinate 6,307 of NZ_JADQAN010000021.1, forward strand.
AATTCCATTGCCCATCGCTCTATCCATATTAGCTATCCCAATGATGAGGACAAGGCACGAGCAAAGTCATTAGGGGTCAATCCAGGTGGCGATATTATGATTCATGGGCAAATGAATGGCTTTGGGTATTTGGCATTGTTTAATCAACGACGTGATTGGACAGATGGCTGTATCGCTGTTACCAATGATGAGATGGATGAGATTATGGCATCGGTGATACTTGGTACTCCTATCGAAATCGTGGAGTAGAACAGTCGGATTATTATCTAATTTATACTAAGTAAGTGCATTATTCATTAACCTAATTAATGGAGGTTTATCTTTCATTTGCACTAATAAAATGGCGTTTCCTGCCTACTAACTATATTTAACTGGTATTAATAGCCCCTTTAAATATTATTAATAATCAATATCATTGCTTTAAGTAAGGTTTTATTTAGTAATTGTCTTGAAATAGATGTATATATACCTTATATAAGTGACAGATAACAGTAGGCACTAGACTAAGATAATCCTTAGAGGTGCTATTGAGAATACCAATTATAAAAGGACACACACATGAGATTTGAGAAGTTTACGCAAAAACTGCAATCAGCGATTCAAGAAGCTCAGAGCCTAGCGTTAGGTCGTGATCATACGGGCATTGATCCTGTGCATTTGCTCGCCGTGTTGCTACAAGATGAGTCTAATTTATCTATCTGCCAACAAGCAGGTGCTTCTATTCCAGCGCTAAAAAATGGCGTTGCTAAAGCATTGGATAACCAAGCAACGATTTCGGAGCCGACAGGTGACGTCAATCTAAATCCAAACTCGGTAAAAATCTTGAATTTGGCAGATCGTCAGGCGCAAAAAGAAGGCGATGATTTTATCGCAACAGAATGGGTGATGTTGGCACTCGCCGAACAAGGCGAAACCAAAAAAATATTTGAAAGTGCAGGTGTGACGGCAAGCAAACTAAAAGCGGTCATTGAGCAGCTGCGCGGTGATGATACCGTCAATAACCAAAACGCTGAAGATCAGCGTGATGCACTCAACAAATACACGATTAATCTGACTGAGCAAGCAGAGCTTGGCAAACTAGATCCAGTCATTGGCCGTGACGAAGAAATTCGCCGTACCATTCAGGTGCTGTCGCGCCGTACCAAAAACAACCCTGTGCTCATCGGTGAGCCGGGCGTTGGTAAAACGGCGATTGTCGAAGGCTTGGCACAAAAAATCATCAATGGCGACGTACCAGAAGGTCTGCGCCGTAAAGAAGTGTTGTCATTAGACTTGGGCGCGCTAATCGCTGGGGCAAAATTCCGCGGTGAGTTCGAAGAGCGTCTCAAAAGCGTATTGAGCGACTTGGCCAAACAAGAAGGCAATGTCATTCTGTTCATCGATGAGCTGCACACGATGGTTGGTGCAGGCAAGTCTGAAGGTGCGATGGATGCGGGTAATATGCTAAAACCTGCACTGGCACGCGGTGAGCTGCACTGCGTTGGTGCGACCACCCTTGATGAGTATCGCCAGTACATCGAAAAAGACGCTGCGCTTGAACGTCGTTTTCAAAAGGTTTTGGTCGATGAGCCAACAGTCGAAGATACCATTGCGATATTACGGGGTTTAAAAGAGCGTTACGAGTTGCACCATGGCGTCGATATTCAAGATAGCGCCATCATTGCTGCTGCGCGCATGAGCCATCGCTATATCACTGACCGTAAGCTACCAGATAAGGCGATTGATTTAATTGACGAAGCCGCCAGCCGCTTGCGTATGGAGATGGACAGTAAACCTGAGTCGCTTGGCAAACTTGATAGTCGCCTCATTCAGCTAAAAATGCAGCGTGAGGTGCTCAAAAACGAAGAAGATGCTGGCGCGCAAGCTGAGCGTAAAGTGCTCGATGCACAAATAGCAGAATTGGAAAAAGAGTACGCTGATCTTAATGAAGTTTGGCAGGCAGAGAAAGCGTTGGTCAAAGGCAGTCAACAGCTAAAAGACGAGCTGGATAAAGCCCGTATCGCTTATGACAAAGCCAGTCGTGAAGGCGATTATGAGACCATGAGTAAGCTGCAATATGAGACCATTCCGCAGCTTGAGCGCCGTATTCATGAGTCTGACTTGGCTGAGCAAAAAGAGCAGACAGGTGAAGGTAGCGGTGTCAAATTGCTACGTAATAAGGTGACAGACAACGAAATCGCCGAAGTGGTTGCGGCCGCGACTGGTATTCCAGTCAGCAAAATGATGCAAGGCGAGCGTGATAAGATGATCGCAATGGAAGAAAAGCTCCATGAGCGCGTCATTGGTCAAAACGAAGCGGTCGAATCGGTGGCCAATGCGGTACGTCGTAGCCGTGCAGGCTTGTCTGATCCAAACCGTCCTTCTGGTTCTTTCTTATTTCTGGGACCTACTGGTGTGGGTAAAACCGAGCTGACCAAATCACTAGCAAACTTTTTGTTTGACTCTGAAGATGCGATAGTACGTATCGACATGAGTGAGTATATGGAAAAGCACAGTGTCAGCCGCTTAGTGGGTGCGCCTCCAGGCTATGTCGGTTATGAAGAAGGCGGTACGTTGACTGAAGCGGTACGCCGTAAGCCGTATAGCGTCATATTGTTCGATGAAGTAGAAAAGGCGCATCCTGATGTGTTCAACATCTTACTGCAAGTATTGGATGATGGTCGCTTAACCGATTCGCAAGGTCGTGTAGTAGATTTCAAGAACACTGTGATCATCATGACCAGTAACTTGGGTTCACATAAGATTCAAGAAATGGTTGGTGAAAGCTACGAGGATATCAAAGCGGAAGTAATGGATTCTGTTGGGCAGCATTTCCGTCCAGAGTTCGTCAACCGTATTGACGAAATCGTAGTCTTCCATCCGCTTGGTATGTCGCAGATGGCAGGTATTGCAGATATTCAATTGGATCGTTTGCGTCAGCGTATCCAAGAGCGTGAGATGGATATTGAGCTGTCAGCCGATGCGATGAATAAATTGGTTGCCGTGGGTTATGACCCTGTTTATGGTGCTCGTCCTTTGAAGCGTGCCATTCAACAAGAGATCGAAAACCCATTGTCATTGAAATTATTGGCAGGTGACTTTGTCGCTGGCGATATTATCAAAGTCGATGTAGGTGCCGATGATAAGCTAACTTTTGATAAGCTTAGAATGAGCTAATCACATTGGCATCGATGTCTTTATGACCCAACTTTACGCTTAAAACAAACCCCTTATCTACAATCGTAGGTAAGGGGTTTTTGTTTATAAGGCACGTTTTACGTTACTGTTTTTTTACCATTTCGATATCTCTTAAGTCTCAGGACTATGCTATAACTAAATCAAAGACTAATAGTATCAGTATCAACTGAATGGAGAAACAGAACAATGACAGCTCATATTGAACGTATAAATATACCTTTAACTTCGCCGCTAATCATTGCAGCACTGCTGTTTAGCACTGCTGCGTGCTCCAATCCTTCAGCAGTAAGTACTAGTAATAATAAAAGTACCACAACAGAGTATAAAGAGGTTTCCACTTCAGATAGCGACACTCAAACCGCCACACAAACAAAGACTAGCAAGCCTGACTTTACCACCAAAGCAATCGCTACCTTTGATGAGCCTTGGGCCATGACAGCGTTACCCATTGCAGATAGCACAGCGCCAAAATTACTAGTAACACAAAAAACAGGTGAGCTATTTATCGTAGATACGGCGACGGGTAATAAGACTAAAGTCGAAGGCATTCCTACAGTCGCTTACGGTGGTCAAGGCGGCTTAGGAGACATCATCGCGGCTCCAGATTTTGCGACGTCCAATACCGTTTATCTTAGCTACGCGGAAGCAGGAACAGGAAGTGATAGTAATAAATTTGGCGCTAAAGTTATCAAAGCGACACTCTCAGGATTAGAGACAGCCACACCTACGTTGCAAGATATCACGCCTATCTGGCAACAGTCTCCGAAAGTCACAGGACAAGGACATTATAGTCATCGCCTGCTGTTTTCTCCCGATGGGCGCTATCTATATATCAGCTCAGGCGAGCGTCAAGACAAAGACCCAGCACAAGACATGAATGGCAATCTGGGTAAGATAATACGGTTAAGTCCTGATGGTAACACCCCGACAGACAATCCGTTTACTGATAATGAGTTGGCCAAACAGTTTTGGACCATCGGACATCGCAATGTGCTTGGTATGGCATTTGATGATAGTGGACAGCTTTGGGCGCATGAGATGGGACCAAAAGGTGGCGATGAATTTAATATTATTGAGAAGGGTAACAATTATGGCTGGCCAGTGGTATCCAATGGCCGCAATTATTCAGGTTTAGACATTCCTGACCATGACACAAAGCCAGAGTTTACGGCACCAAAAATTACTTGGACACCTGTCATATCACCATCTGCTATGAGCATCTATGTGGCTGGTACTCATAATGACTTTCCTAGCTGGCAGGGCAATGCGCTTATCAGTGGCCTATCGTCTAAAGCGCTTATCGTAGTGGGCATAAGCGAAGACAATACCGCCGCTGAGCGTTATCGCTATGACATGGGTGAGCGTGTACGCAGTGTGCTAGCAATAGACGGGCAAGTGTGGACACTTGAAGATGGTAATGATGCACAATTACTCAGATTACTGCCCAAATAACATCATGATAAAGCTGCTTTTAGATCTGTATTTATGTAGACATTTTAAAAAAACTATCAATCTTATTAGAATAAGTTAAAGGTTTTATCAAGTTTTATTTTGTAATTGATTGATAGTTAAAGCCTATTTTGTTAAGGTAATATTCCTTAAATTTTGAGACTTGCACATGGAAGAAGTAAAAGTAGGCAGATTAGGACCTTTTCCACGGGTGAGTAAACCTGTGTTTATTACATCGTCACTGTTGATCGTTGGATTTATTATTTTCGGTGCGCTTTTCACTGAAACAGCAGGGGCCGTTTTTAGTTTTTTACAGAATTTTATTACCGATAAGTTCGGTTGGTTATTTATTATCTTAGTGAATACAGCGCTCGGGCTTTGCATTTACTTAGGAATGAGTCGCTATGGTGATATTCGTTTAGGTAACCAAACGGAGCGACCGCAGTACAATCTGTTTTCTTGGATTGGTATGTTGTTCTCTGCTGGTATTGGTATTGGTCTTGTCTACTGGGGTACAGCGGAGCCGTTGTATCACTTTATGGCACCACCAATGGGCGAGGCCGAAACGGTTGAAGCCGCAAAGCAAGCGATGAATATCTCATTTATGCATTGGGGTCTACACGCTTGGGGCATCTATACGATTGTGGCACTGTCGTTAGCGTATTTTCATTTTCGTCGCGGTTTGCCTTTATCGATTCGCTCAACTTTGTATCCTTTGCTCGGCAAAAGAATCTATGGTCGCTGGGGGCATACGGTCGATATCTTGGCCGTGTTCGGTACGATGTTTGGTGTGGTCACCTCACTCGGGCTTGGAGTGATGCAGATCAATGCGGGACTTGAGAAACTATTTGGCATGCCGAATAGTCTCACTGTACAGTTCGGTTTGATAGCTTTCATCACAGCGCTTGCAGCCGCTTCCGTTATGATGGGTCTGGATAAAGGTATTAAGCGCCTTAGTGATATCAATATCGGTTTTACAATCGTTTTATTGGTATTCATGGTGGCTTTAGGGCCAACGCTCTTTATCTTTGATAGCTTTATCGAAAATATCGGCAACTATCTGACCGTACTCGTCCCTTTGGGTACGTGGGGCGAGTCTTATAGTGGAACAGATTGGCAAAGCGCTTGGACGATATTTTATTGGGCATGGTGGGTGAGCTGGGCACCATTCGTTGGTATCTTTATTGCCCGTATCTCTCGTGGCCGTACCATCCGTGAGTTTACGTTTGGGGTGCTATTAATCCCTATGCTTATCTTGTTCTTTTGGTTCACGACCTTTGGTGGCGTAGCGATTCACATGGAGCTTGCCTCTGCTGTGACAGGTATTAGCCCAGGGTTGGTTGAAGCAGTACAAGCAGACACGGGTAGCGCAATCTTTAAGCTGGTTGAGTACTACCCACTAGCCAAACCGATTACGTTAATGATTGTTGTCATGATTATGCTTTGGTTTGTGACTTCGTCAGATTCGGCCAGTTTTGTGATTGATATGCTGACCGCTGGTGGCGATACCAATCCACCAAAGATTCAGCGTTTGTTTTGGGCAACCACAGAAGGCGTTATCGCTGCCATATTGTTAGCGGCTGGTGGATTGTCTGCTTTGCAGGCAGCTGCCATCGTAGCAGGATTGCCATTTGCTTTAGTGGTTTTTGTCATAATGTATGCGTTGTTGCGGGGCCTTAGCCGTGACCGTTTGATTCTATATCGAGCGCAGCAAAGCTTTATCACAGATGAATCAGCAGATCATAACTCTGCAGATGAGTTTGTTGACGAGCATTTACTCAAAGGCCCACCCAAGATTGTTAAGGGTGACTAAAAGCAGGTGAAAGTAAGACAACTACTCAAGCTTTTAACAGAAGAAGCCCCAATTTATTTTTAAATTGGGGCTTCTTTATTGGGTGAAGATACTTAAATTTATTCAGGACAGATTCGGATTGCTGAAAATTATTACCGAAATGTTACTACCATTTCTATACATTCGGCAGTATTTACAAGGTGTTATATTTGATAATTCGTTCATACCTTGGTATGGTTACGCACTTTTTTGGGGATATACCTATGGATCATGTAAAAGTTGGCCGATTAGGCCCTTTTCCGCGGGTAAGCAAACCTGTATTTTTGACTTCAGCAATCTTGATACTAGCGTTCATTATTTTTGGCGCTTTATTCAATGAACAAGCAGAAGTAGTATTTAACCAAGCAAAAGCATTTGTCTCTTTACGCTTTGGCTGGTTCTTTATTGTCGTGGTCAATTTAACATTGGTCATGAGTATTTATATGATATTTAGCCGCTACGGCGATATCAGACTCGGTCATCAGAACGAGAGGCCAGAGTACAATATGGTTTCTTGGATTGGTATGCTGTTTTCAGCTGGTATCGGTATTGGGCTGCTTTACTGGGGCACTGCTGAGCCGCTGTATCATTTCATGGCACCACCATTAGGCGAGGCGGAGACAGTTGCCGCTGCCAAGCAAGCGATGAATATCTCGTTCCTACATTATGGTCTACATGTATGGGCGCTATATGGCATGGTTGCGCTATCGCTGGCATATTTTCATTATCGAGTAGGTTTACCACTGGCTATCCGTTCGACACTTTATCCAATATTGGGTAAAAAGATCTACGGCGGTTGGGGGCATACGGTAGATACGCTTGCCGTATTTGGTACGATGTTTGGGGTAGTGACCACGTTAGGTCTTGGCGTCTTGCAGATTAACTCAGGCCTTGAGACGTTATTTGGTATACCCAATAATATTACGGTGCAGATTATTTTGATTGGCCTTATCACCATGCTAGCAGGGTTATCTCTGTTTATGGGGTTGGATAAAGGCATCAAGCGTCTAAGTGATACCAATATATTGTTCACTGTGATATTGCTAAGTTTTGTGATTATCTTTGGACCTACGCAGTTTATCTTTAACAGCTTCGTAGAAAACATCGGCAACTATTTGCATCAAATCGTGCCGTTAGGTCTATGGACAGAGTCTTATAGAGGCGAAGAAAATTGGCAAGCTTCTTGGACGATTTTCTATTGGGCATGGTGGATTAGCTGGTCACCATTCGTTGGAGTATTCGTTGCACGTATCTCTCGTGGCCGTACCATCCGTGAGTTTATATTAGGCGTATTATTAATTCCTATCACGATATTGTTCTTATGGTTTACTGCTTTTGGTGGTTCTGCAGTAAATATGGAGTTGGTGGCAGCAGCAGACCCTAACATAGTTAGCCCAGGTCTGATCGAAGCGGTCAAAGCCGATACAGGTAGCGCTATCTTTAAATTGATGGAGTCTTATCCATTAACAGGTGCGGTCAACTTGCTCATCGTGGTGATGATTGTCCTATGGTTTGTCACCTCATCAGATTCAGCCAGTTTTGTCATTGATATGCTGACATCAGGTGGTGATACCAATCCGCCAAAGATTCAGCGCTTATTTTGGGCAGGTTCTGAAGGTGTTATCGCCGCTGTATTATTGGCAGCAGGTGGTTTGAGTGCATTACAAGCGGCATCGATTGTCTCAGGGTTTCCTTTTGCTATTGTGATCGTCGTGATGATGTATTCTCTATTGCGCGGTCTCAGTCGAGATCGTTTGATACTGTATCGTAATCAGCAATGGTTCACCACAGAAGAGTCGGCAGAGCATAACTCGGCCAATGAATTCCGTGATGAAGAGTTGCTAAAAGGCCCACCAGCACTTGAGAAAGATGCTTAAGCTTTAGAGTTTATTTCTTAGCTACAAAAATACCCAGCTTGTCATAAGCTGGGTATTTTTATGGATGTTCAATATTTTTAATAAAAAAGCTTCCAATACAGCAGCTTTCGATACAACCACTTTATAGATCAGCTACATTCGCCTTTTGCATAACCAACGGCTTCAGGGATATTACAGGCTGAGCAGGCATTACTAGCCGTTCGGTAGCTGATCACTGTTCCAACTTTCGTCTTTACACAGACGGGTTCATATTGTGCCGTACAGATATTGTTGGCAGGGTTAGCGGGCGGACATTGAGTAAGAGCAGCACCTTCAAATTGCTGACTGATATCAGGACTGGATGGGGTAGGTGTTTGACCAGATGTACCGATATCAGAGATAGAGCTACAGCCAGTTAAAACTAAGGCTAAAGTCAGTATAAGTGATGATGGTTTGAACGAAGATTGATTAATTGTGGAAAATCGACGAGTAGATAGAGTTTGCTTCATAAAAAATGTCCTTATTAATAATATTCGATAGCGTCCTGTTATCGATGATTGATTTACCTACTAATGATAAACGCTTAAGCATTTATGGTAGCTCATTTGTCAGTAGCTATCTACTTAAACACCGTACAAAAAACCCCAAGCTCAATGAAGCTTGGGGTTTTATTTTCTACAATCAAATACTGATTTTATGGCAGCATGTCTAAATCAAAGACATCTAGACTGAAGAAATACGCTTATTCAGCTGGTTTGTCGTCTTGATTTAGCTGCACGTATTTGTCAAAGTTTTGAGCATAATCAGTTAAATTATCGCTCAGCATTTGGCGATACTGTTTGACATAAAACTCGACGATATCGTCTTTTTCTTTGGCGAAATCATCGCCTTTTACGAAGCCGATAGAGGCAACTGACGCGCTATAGCGTGCTGCAGCATACAATAAAGAAGCACCTACTTGACCTGAATGTGCTTCAGGGCCTAACTGGCTGTTTGCGATACCGATGATAGCGTCAGCACGTTGATAGAACGCCTGCATTTCAGGGGTGATTTCGATGTTAGCATCAGCGTTTTGGTCTTGAATATTGTCTTGAGACATAAGCAACTCCTAATAATAAGTGTCAGTAGTTTTTAGTATAAAAATGGTTGGTAAACGTTTTAAAATAGTGACTCTTATAAACCAGCGTCTGCTTTTAAGATATCAGCTTTGTCTGTTTTTTCCCACGTAAAGGCAGTCTCTGAACCTGGACGACCAAAGTGTCCAAAGGTAGCAGTCTGCTGATACATTGGCTGTAGTAAGTTCAACATACGGGTAATGCCGTAAGGACGTAGGTCAAAATGCGTACGAATCAAGCGAATGATCTCATCGTTACTGATTTTGCTAGTACCAAAAGTATTAACAGAGATAGAAGTAGGCTCAGCGACACCAATTGCATAGCTGACCTGTACTTCACAGCGCTCAGCAAGACCTGCTGCTACAATGTTTTTGGCCACATAACGTACCGCGTAAGCAGCACTTCGATCGACTTTTGAAGGATCTTTACCACTGAACGCACCGCCACCATGACGTGCCATACCGCCGTAAGTATCAACAATAATTTTACGACCAGTCAAACCAGCATCACCGACAGGACCACCAATCACAAACTTACCAGTTGGGTTGATATGATAGCGTGTGCCAGCGTGCAATAAGTCAGCTGGTAGCACTTGCTTGATGATAGATTCCATCACGGCTTCTTGTAGATCTGACTGCGAGATGCTTGGATCATGCTGTGTTGATAATACAACAGCATCGATAGCGACAGGACGATTGCCGTCATACTTCAAGGTCACCTGCGCTTTGGCATCTGGACGCAACCAAGGCAACTCGCCAGCGCGGCGCAGCTCCGACTGACGCTCCATCAAACGATGAGCATACTCGATAGGTGCTGGCATAAGTACTTCGGTCTCATTACTGGCATAACCAAACATTAAGCCTTGGTCACCTGCACCTTGCTCTTCTGGGTCGCTACGATCGACGCCTTGCGCGATTTCAGGAGATTGCTTGCCTAGCATGTTGATGACTGCACAAGTCTCGCCATCAAAGCCTAGGTCTGAATGGTGATAGCCGATGCCATTTACGGTGTCACGAACCAGACGCTCTAAATCGATATTTGCGGTTGTGGTGATTTCACCTGCAAGTATGACTGCGCCTGTTTTTACTAAGGTTTCGCATGCCACACGTGCATGTAGATCTTCACGTAAGATAGCGTCAAGGATAGCGTCTGATATTTGGTCAGCCATTTTGTCAGGATGGCCTTCGCTCACAGATTCTGAGGTAAATAAGTTGTATTCACGCATAATGGGATCGCTTAATTGAATCAATAAGGGTAGGAAAAGCAGCACATCTGAGTGCTGCTCTAATTAATTTTGACCACGCATTTACGCGGCAGATAATCGGTATTTCTCAATTTAAAATCGGTTTTGACTAAAATCTTTGCTAATACATTTGACCAAAGGGTGAGCGGACTATCATTTAATCAATATATAAAATGATACTGCCTCGCTCTAATATGGTCTTGGCGGTAACGACTCGAGTCAATACTTGCCCTAATAGACAACGCTAATGTGCAGGTTGCCTTATCAGAAGCAGGGTAATGGCCAAAATCTCTTAACGCAAAATAGGGTTATTCTACCTTGAAACGTTATAAAACTCTAGTGAGCAACACTTACTCTACTATCAAAAAAGCGAAAGAGGATTCCACCCGACATTAGGGTGGAGGTGAATTCCGCATCACTGGCTAACCTCGTTGGTTCTGAATATATTGCTTAATAATATCTAATGGCGCACCGCCACAAGAGCTTGCAAAGTAGGAGCGTGACCAAAGCACAGGCTTGGAATAAGCTGCTCTTAAATCAATGAAATCACCCCTCATTCGTCTACTTGTGACTGACTTCAAGTTATTAACCAATTTGCTTAATTGCACCGTTGGCGGGTACTGGATAAGCATGTGGATATGATCTGCTCCACCGTTACATTCTTTTAATTCAGCATCAAAACTTTTACATACCTCAGCAGCACACTCACTGAAATAATCATGATGCAGCTCACCTAAAACTTTTTTTCGGTACTTAGTAATAAAAACCAAATGAACGTGGAGATTAAAGGCAGCATGGCGGTTTTTATATATCTCACTCATTGTAATAAAAACTCTTAAATGCTAGTATTATAAGCATAATATCAAACACACACTCATTAATAAAGAACGCATTTATGAAAATCAACAAAGCGTATAAATTTAGGCTTGAGCCTAATGCAGAGCAGGAGATTGTTCTAAATAATCTTGTCGGCTCTGCACGTTTTGTTTGGAATCAAATGCTAGTGATCTCATTTGAGATGTTTGCTAAAGATGAGTTTATCAATGCCACGAACCTCGTTAATAAAATCATGGATCTAAAGAGCAATCCTGATTTCGAGTTCTTAAAAAGCAGCTCAAACGCTGTCTCTTTACAACAAAAAGTACGTGATCTTGCATCGGCTTGGTCACGTTTCTTTAATCCTAAAGTACATGCCAGATTGGAAGAAAATAAAAAGAAACCTCGTAAACCCAAGTTTTTTAAACTGGCTGATGGCACAGAAATCCAGCTACGCCCGTTGATGCCACAATTTAAGCGCAAATCCGATGGGCGTGACTCAATTCGGTTAGTTCAGTTTGATAAATACTGCCGTGTTAAGGGCAATCGAGTAAAACTACCGAATGGCGTGGGCTTGGTGAAGTTTAGAAAATCGCAAGACATTATTGGCACGATTAAAAATGTCACCATTAGCAAGAAATCAGGTCGCTGGTATGTGTCGTTTGGCACAGAGCACGAGCTGACAGAGAACCCTCGTCACCCCTCTAAAAGCGCTATTGGCTTGGACGTGGGCATCAGTAAACTACTCACCACCTCAAACGGTGAATATATTAAACCCAAAAACAGCTTTAAAACCAATCAACTCAAACTTGCCAAACTGCAACGAGGGCTAGCAAAGAAAGTAAAATTCAGTGAGAACTGGAAAAAGCAAAACCGCAAGATTCAAAAACTCCACAGCCACATTGCCAATATCAGACATGACTACTTGCATAAAATCACCACCAGCATCAGCAAAAGCCACGCCATGATTGCTTGTGAAGATTTAAAAGTCGCCAATATGTCAAAATCAGCCAGTGGTACGGTGGAGAACAAAGGTCATCATGTCAAAGCCAAATCAGGATTAAATAAATCCATCCTAGATCAAGGCTGGGGCATGATGGTCAATATGCTTGAGTACAAGCAACAATGGCGCGGTGGGTTACTGATTAAGGTAAACCCACGATACACTAGCCAAACCTGCTCTGAATGCCAGCATATCGCTGTCGATAACAGACAAACTCAGTCAAAATTTGAGTGCGTCAAATGTAGGTATGTTGCGAACGCTGATTTTAATGCGGCTCGTAACATATTAGCGGCAGGACATGCCGTTTTGTCTGTGGAGGGAGGATGCAGTAAAGGTCGCCCGTTGAAACAGAAAACAAGCGACCTTCGTGAGAAAGTCGCCTAAGAGCGTTTGCTTTTAGAATCCCCCACTTGAGCTTCGCGAAAGTGGTGGGAGTATGTCAAAAGAAACGCTCAACAAGCAGTTCACTGCAATCAAAGGTGGTTACTGGATAGCGGTTTATCTAGCTGAGTGATTAGCTAGCAGTAGCGTTTGCTTGAAATGAACAATACGTTACAACTCTAAAAATGCAGCTTTATCTTTGAACATACATTCTTCATAGACAGGGCAAGCGCCGCATTTGGGTGTACGAGCCTGACAGGTATAGCGGCCGTGTAAGATAAGATAATGATGGGCGTCTACGATGAAGTCTTCTGGAATGCGTTCGACCAGCTTTTTTTCGACGATAAGTACGGTTTTTCCAGTGGCAAGCCCAGTACGATTACCCACACGAAAGATATGCGTGTCAACGGCCATGGTAGGCTGGCCAAAAGCAGTATTTAATACAACGTTGGCAGTTTTACGGCCGACACCTGCCAGTGATTCTAAGTCTTTGCGGTTATCAGGAACGGTGCTATCAAATTTCTCAATCAAATCACGGCAAGTTTTTATGACGTTTTTGGCTTTGGCATTATATAAGCCAATATTTTTGATATATGTCTTTAGACCTTCTTCGCCTAGTGCCAGTATAGCTTCAGGTGTGTTCGCCACGGGGTACAACTGCTGGGTGGCAATATTGACACTCACATCAGTTGCTTGTGCGGACAAAATTACTGCGATAAGTAACTCAAAATTATTGTCATAATTGAGTTCGGTGACAGGTTCATCAATAGTCGCTGCTAGCTTTTCAAAGAATGGACGCACGTCACGATTGGGCATTCGTCTAGAGGGTGGCGTGTCAGCTGTTTTATGTTTGACCGTTTTACTCATGGCATTTTGACTATTATTTTGATGAATGATTGTGCCAAATTATATGCTAGCGTTAGCATTCATGTTAATGATTAAAGTATCAATTTATTAACGCATTAATTGCGTAATCAGCTATTACCGTTATAGCGCTACTTGCAATGACTCAAGCTCGGCTTGTAAAGATTCGAGCTCTACTTGTTTCTTATCATTTGCACGCACACTCAGTTGCTTTTCCAGTTTTTTGATTTTGGTACGGAGCTTGGCAGCTGCAATGGTGTTTTTTGCTTGCGACTCACTGATATTTAGAGACTGACTTGCTGCATTATTGAGCTTAGCCTCTACCATACTAACGACAGGTCTACTATTGCTCGTATCAGCAAGCTGTTCTGTCACACGTTTTAAATGAGTGTGGTAGCGTTGTCTTAAATCCTCTTGCTCTGCTATTCGCTCAGGCTCAGATATTTCCCGCTCAATCGTAACTAAGTCGATGCAATCAACAGGGCAGGGCGCGATACATAGCTCACAGCCCGTGCACAAATCTGTAAAAATCGTATGCATATGCTTACCAGTACCAACGATAGCATCTACTGGGCAAGCAGGAATACATTTGGTGCAGCCGATACAGTCATCTTCACGGATAACCGCACGAACCTCGGTCGGACGTTCGGAAGTGGCATCTATGGGCCACTGTGAAGGCACCGCCGTTAGCGTAGTGTTAGAAGTGTCTATATCGAGAGTCTGAGCAATCGCATTGGTGACTGGCTGACCACCGGGCACACATTTATTGTACGGCTCGCCATTTAATACAATTGCAGCGGCATATGGCAGGCAACCATCTGGATGCTCACATAGCCCGCATTGCGTCTGTGGCAAACAAGCATCCACACGTGCAATTTTTGCCTGTATGTCAGCAGGCAAGGTATCAATGTGTAATGCATCGAATAAGATAGGTAGATTGACTAAGCGTATATTGGTGCTACTTTGCATTTAATTAAGGACCTTAATACCAGTCGTTAGAATTGGTATTAGTATAAATAGAGATAAAGTGTTGAGAAAGCGGTCTTTGTAAAACAGTATCTATAAGAGCATCTGCTCTGTCAGCGTTTTACTGCTCAGGTTAGCGTGTTACTTATTAAAAAATAAAGTCTAGAGTAAAACGCTTGTCACAGGAGCAGCGATTTTAAAGAGATGAGATTGAAAATACAATACTATAGCGTAATGTGGTATTTGTAGATAAGGACTGATTATAAATCTATATTTTGTTCTTTAGCCACTTGGTCGATCAAATCACGAGCGATACTACCCTTTGGCGGGATTCTAGGTAGGTTTGAGAGATCAAAGAAATCAGCATGTGCTAGCTCATCTTCTTGCAAGATAATGTTGCCACTGTCATACGAGGCGCGAAAACCAAGCATCAAGTTAGAGGGAAAAGGCCATGGCTGACTACTGACATAGCGGATATCTGTTACGCTGATATTGACCTCTTCTGCGACTTCACGTACTACGGCATGCTCCAGACTCTCTCCAACTTCTACAAACCCTGCGATCAAACCATACATTGGCGGCAGGTTTTGCTGTCCATGACGGTGATGGTGAGCCAGTAAGATTTGCATCTCACCCGTCACTGGATTTGACCGAGTAATAGCAGTAATGACGCAAGGTTGTACGCGAGGGTATTGGCGCAATCGACATATTGGACAAACCATGGCACGTTCGCCTTGGTCAGCATGTACAGTAGGACTAGCACAGCGACTACAAAACTGCGTATCTGCTTGCCAGCTTAATAGTTGTATTGCTTGGCTAATCTGATCTGACAAAGCGACTGGCAAATGAGTCATTAGTTTTCGATAAGGAACAAAAGTGTTACCACTGCTTTCAGCAATAATTGGTAGCGTCATGTTATGAGCAATTGCATAGTCATAAGTCATGGCGCTCGTGGCTTGAGCGGTAAAGCTATGAGACATATTCGCATCAACCGTATCATCTGCATGGTTGCCAGTGCTGTCGTCTGATAACCAATGACTTGGTGCTAGGCTCTCGTGCAGCGTTACGTGACCGACCTGATAAGCTTGCTCATTTGAGTCATTACTATCGGGCGATAGCTGAACTTGCAAAGGCCACCAACCATCTGGCATTTGACGGCATAAGATACTGTCATCACTTAATACAAAAGCATGGGCCATATAAAATTCCAAACATTATAAAGTAAGTCCGCATCGACGTAGACACAGACTGTTTTAGAGTAAAATATCATCAATTCTATGTAAACCAGATACCCAGATATCTATACATGTTGTCAGGCTGGTTCAGCCTCATGACCAGGCTAGTTCAACCTAATGACTGTAGCGCTTTCACGTGCCTGACTCGTACCTACATTATCTTGAATTATTTATACGTAAATGAGATGTCATGGCTAAGAGATAATAACCATGCCATGACAATAAGAAAAGTTAAGCAGCAAGTAGGTGGCTTAAGCTTTGCTGCCCCACATCAAGCGCTTGTTTGCTGACAGGGCGATTATTCTCAAAACCATCTAAGTGATGATCGACCGCCATGATAACATCAGCGATGCAGGCTAACGTACTGTCTTCGATACGTCGTCCGCCTTCGATACGCTTTTCAATGTAGTTGGCTAGCTGACTCAGCATGCTGGCAGGTGTGGGCAGTTGTAAGAAGCGTACTGCGCCTGCTACTTGACGCATCATCCCAGGAATATTTTGGATATTGAGCATATCGCGCTCAGGCTCCGCCAAATAATCATTGATGGCTTGCTCGGCACTAGCAATAGCAGTTCGGCTTTCTTGTATCAAGGTATCATTAGCCGTATTAAGCTGATGCAATGAGATATGCGGGTTATTCAGTGGCAGATAGATTGCCCCTGGTGTATGCATCTCTGCCATGGCAATGGCGGCGTTCTCTGCATGCATTAACGCTAGTAGCAAATGATCAAAATCGTCAGGGGAAGGTGCTTGCCAATGGCTCACAGCTTCTGCTGCTTCGCTAAGACTATTGGCTGCGTTGGACAGACCTAATAAACGTAATGCTGAACTAAGCTCAGTCAGCTCTTCGATAATTTGCGCGGTCTGCATATCAATAGGGTTGATTGAATCGCCACGTGCATAACTATCGACGTGTTCTTTAATATTATTGATCTGATTTTGAATAATTGTGTTTAACGTATCGGTAAGTTCGCGGTTAGGACCGAATAAAAAGCGTTTCATTTGTTCTAGCTGAGCACCTTCTAAATGGTTACTGGCATACTGTTCACGTAGTTGATGCGCTTGCTCGTTATCACGTTGACAGGCAAAGCTCACTAAATCTGCAAAGCGGGTATCCATGACTGGTAAATAGCTTTGAAATTGCTGCTCTAAATAGATAAGTGTGTGTTTTTGACTCAAGTTTAATGGTAATACTGCTGCGATATCAGTCACAGCAGCAGTCGCCGCTTGCCAAAATAAGCTATCATTATTTGATGCAATTAATGCACAAGCTGCACTCATGGCATCCAGCTTTTGCTGATCTGCTGAGTCAATTTTGCCATCTTGATTGAGTAGTGCAATGCTAAGGCCACTACGATACGCGTTGGTCAGCAGCTCTGTGTCTAGATTAAGCGTGCTTAGAGATTCAAAGTTTTGTTCAGGATTGGCGATGATGACACTACTGCTGCCAAATGCAGAAAAATAGTCTGCTGTAATAGGAAGTTTTTGACTATGTGCATTAAGCTTGTTAATGACAGGTATGAGTAGAGTAGGCTCTACCGATTCAGTCAAGAGGACAAACTCGACATAACGATCTAAGGTCATGATGGCTTCTGATAGATCCATGATCAAGTCGGTATCGTTGTTATCACCATTGTCATAAAGTCTCTGTAGACCACCAACAATGGCATCATTCAATGCTTCTGCACCGACCAAAGAAATCAGTTTAAAAATACAAGAAAGCTGCTTTAATACTTCGATAGAATCTGACAACAAAGGAGCTTGGCTACTATCATCATTGAACTCACCCAGATGAATCTCAGTGTCTTTAAGCGTTGCTATAACCTCATCATGCAGTAAATGGAGTGATGGTAGGTTAAAATCAGTAACACTAAGCGTTGGGGCGGTTAGCTTCATTTGCGCAGACTGGTCCATAAGTATTTTTCCATAATGTACTGATGAGAATAGCAATATTATAAATTTGATTCAGAAAGTATTAGCTAGTGATGTTTTAACGCTTTCTATCATAATAATCAAGACTAAATTATACAAATGTCGGTTCAATAAAAATTCAAATGACAATTACATGCTAGCTTTTAGGGCAGGATAATCTGCTGCCAAAGCGGCATACCAGCTTTGGTCAGCAGTTTCATCCGATGTTGAAGCCAGTAATAAATTCGCTAAATTGGCGAAACTTGCATGAGCGGTTTGTCCGCCATCGGTATCTGTATCGTCTTCGATGGCAAGCGTGACCTGTCCACCAGTCATCGCCAGATAAACTTCGGCTAAAATCTCTGAATCAAGTAATGCTCCGTGAAAAGTACGGTCTTGCTTACCAACATCTAGGCGACGCACGAGGGCATCTAGCGTGTTTTTTTGCCCAGGGTACTGCTGCTTGGCCATCGCCAGTGAATCGGTTACTTGCACTCGATTGGCAAAGTCATTCAAACCAACTTTTGCAAACTCCATATTTAAGAAGTTCATATCAAAAGTAGCGTTATGAGCGATAATCTCAGCGCCATCCATAAAGTCGTACAAAGACTGAGCCACTTGATCAAAGGTCGGCTTGTCGGTCAAAAATGCTTCAGAGATACCATGAATACGAATGACTTCATCATCCATACCGCGCTGCGGATTGATATAAACGTGCAGCTTTTCACCAGTAAACTTACGTCCGACTAGCTCCACAATACCGACCTCGATAATACGGTCGCCTTTTAGTGCATCAAGCCCTGTGGTTTCTGTATCCATAATAAGCTGACGATCTGCTTCATGGCGGTGTATCGGCTTTGGTAGTAGCGGCTTAAAATGTGGGTTGGCACGGCTAGTATCTCCATCGAACTTAGGTGCATCAGATTCTACACTTGGCAACATATCATTGTCGACGGTATCATCTAGGTGCGTTTGAATATCTGGCATAGCTTTGGTACTCGTCGGTTTGTATGTACTGTCTTGATGGCTGTTAGATTCTACAGAAATGTCTTCATTTATCTTAAGGGTGTTAGCTGTACTTTGATAGTCTTCTCTTAGCGGCTCAGGTTCTAAGAGCTCTTCATCAAACTCATCGTCCATCATATCTAGACCCAATGGATCGAAACTTAGCCAGTCAGCGCTAGACGATTTTTGCAAGGTATCAGTATTAGCGTCAGTATTAGTGTCAATGTTAGGATTAATATCAGTCGCTATGTGGTCTTTTTTTTTAGTCGTATCTGCTTCACTGACTATAGCTGAATGGCCGCTGTTTGAGGTGACACCTAAGTTTGCCAGCTCGTCTGCTTTTTCATTACCAGCATGTCCAGCGTGACCCTTGACCCAATGCCAGCTAACATCACGCTGTTGGCAGAGTTTATCCAATTGTTGCCATAGGTCTTGATTGGCGACAGGCTTTTTACTGGCAGTTTTCCAGCCCTTTTTCTTCCAACCTTCAATCCATTCAGTGATGCCTTTTTGGACATAACTGGAGTCAGTCCAAATCTCAAGTGTATGCTCGTGCGGGCTATGGGTCAGTGCTTGTATCGCACCCATTAGCTCCATACGGTTATTGGTGGTTTCTTTGTCGCCGCCGTATAAATCTTGCGAGCTGCCATCACTAAATATAAGGTGTGCGCCCCAGCCGCCAGCGCCAGGATTGCCTTTGCAAGCGCCATCAGTATAGGCCACAGTGGTATTTGTTTTAGCAGCCAATGGATCAATCGCGTTATCTTTATGAGTGTTTGGCATTGAATTACGGTTGTCTGACATAAAGGAGTATGGACCTGATAAGTGGTAAGCATAGGGTAGTATTAGAGCATCTCGTTTACGTTATTCGAACGATGATGATGACGTTGTGAGTATAGCAAATCTATCATAAATATGGGCAGTCGTGACGCACAAAGTCAGAAAACTCTTACGGTAACTTATAACATAATAGTAACGTCCTGGTTTTCTGTTAAAATAGCGAAGCTCGCTGAAAGGCTCTAGTTTTTAGTTACAGAGTTATCTTTGCTACAAAGATGCCCAAGCGTATTTTTCTGATACAGCTATCTAGTGACATTTTGATAATAGTACACTTAATAAAAGTTTTTAATGCATGATTGCAGGATAACCCTATTATGTCCTTACGCTCGAATTTATTTAATAAGAGACTGACGTATTTGATGCTCAGTGTGACTGCCAGCAGCGCGATTTTTCTGAGCGCTTGTAATGATACTAGCCCTCAAGTAGATACCGAAGTTGCAGCAGATCTGTCTGTCTTTGAGGGTTGTTATACGGTGAGTCAAGATGAACCTGCACAAATAAAGGTCAGCCAGCAAAATGACACTTGGGTAATGCAGATGAAAGAACCCGTCACTGCTAAGCGTGTCTGGGATACTCCAGAGCCGTTAGAAATAATAGACAATAGCGACATACCGCAGTTCTTCTCTATTGACCCAGACAATGTCGATGCAGTCATTGGTCGTCCTGATCGAGTGCTTGTACTGGCTCATGTCAAACCAGCTTACGCAAATATTGATCCGCTCTTAGACAGTGAGTACTTGTCGTACATTTATCGAGGCGCCAACACGATCTACCGCGTGGAGTGCGATGAGGTGAATACCGATATTTTAGCCAATCCACATGCCAATCTTGTTATCGATAATGTTGATGACAGTATTTAAATAAGCATTGATAATAGTATTTAAATAAGTATCGACTATAAATATCATTGTTGGTCGATGATATTTGTATAGACAGTATTTTGTTATAAACAGTCATACCATTAGAGTGAAGCGATATGAATTTTTTCAGTTACGTAGTGTTAGGTGGGTTCTCTTATGCAGCTGGTTGGGCGGTAAGGACGTATGTACTAGACAAACAACCGACGCCTGAGCAGCCTTATAATTTAAAACACCCTGCGATTTTGGCATATTTGGGTGCATTTTTTATTATCATGTTGATCGTCTCGTGGCTGCTTGGTCGCTATGCACTTGGTCATGCTGCGATTGATTTACCTTTCATTATTATCAATAGTCTCGTTGCGACATTCGTCTACTCGTTTGGTCTTAATCCAGAAAAAGCTAATTATGAAGTACCTGATTAAAATACAGTATTGAATGAATTGTAAATAACAAAAGCCACGACCGAAATATTAATTCGCGGTCGTGGCTTTTTTAATACTGTGATTATGAACCACTTTTTTTAATCGCTGAAAGTATTAATATTTATGAGGCTTTCTTAAGATTAGTACCAGTCTCGTCGCTGTCTTTCTCATCAGTACTAGTTTTATCGTTATCAGTCTTATCCGTGTCGTTCTTATCTTCTAATCTATCCTTAGTAGCTGATTGTTCCTGCTTCCACTCTTTGTATTTTTGCAGATCTTTTCTGGCCTGCTTTAAACAAAATTTAAGTACTAGCGCATCATCGATATGGCCGATAAACGGAATAGAATCAGGAATGAGGTCAATTGGATTTAGCACATAGAGCGCACCAATAACGCCAGCTGAGATTGTTTTGAAAGGAATCTTACGGTAGTCACCTTTATAATAGTCTTTGACAAGACTCATAAATAGCATTAAATCATCACTAAACGGCTCAAGATAGCCGCTGTCCTCTAACTTTTCTTTCAGCTTGTCTTCTTTGCCTAGCAAATATTCTAAATTAGAGTCAAGTGACTTATTTTTATCGGTTTTTTTATTAAACATAATTATTACCTTTTGTTTTTTGCGATGAATTTGTATTTACAGTAACAAATCTAGTCGATCTATATTGTGTGTCTCAGTAGCGAAAAAGTAAATATCGGTAAAGATTAGGCAACCATCAGTGTCAGAAAAGCGTCTACAATATGCTGCCACAAGGTTTAAAAAAATCATAAAAATAAAAGCGATAAGGTAGTAGTAAAATATGGGGATTAAGCGTCAGGCATGGATAGATAATAAAAATAGTCATGCAACTGAAACAACATCTAGGCTAAACCGTCGGCAGTTTTTACGTCGAATCGGTGTGAGTGCAGGCACAGCAGTACTAGCGAGCCAAGGTATTTCTCAAGCGTTTGCAGCCAGTCCTATCGTGTCTGGTAATAACTCGCAACTGACCAAGGATGATCTGCCAACTTCGTTGTTAGAGGGTCAGTCGTCCTTACAAACGTCACAGGAATCACTGACGCAGACAGGTTGTATCACGCCTACGATTGAGACGCGACTTTTTGCTAGCTCCAACGTTGGTGGTAATGATGAGCGTAATCAGTTGGCATTGGATCGGGTGGCTTGTGCTGGGTTTAAAGTAGAGAATCCTGCTATTACCAATCGTCAGTACTTACGCTTTGCGGGAACGGACTCACAGCGTGCTAGCGATTTTCAAAACCTTGCCACTGGGGCAATAGCCGCGCCAAAGCTGCTGCTAGGTGTGCGCGGTGGTTACGGTGCCATGCGCATATTGCCTATGGTGGACTGGTCGACACTAGGACGGATTATGAAGGAGCGCGGCACGATACTCGCAGGCTTTAGCGATGTAACGGCTATCCAATGTGCGCTATTAGCAAAAGGGTCAATGAGTTCGCTTGCCGCGCCAATGCTCTATAGTGAGTTTGGCAAAACCGCGCCCGATAAAGTCAGCTGTCAGCAGTTTGTTGAAGTGTTAACCAATCCCAATCTAACTATCAGCATACAAGAGGCTACCTTAACCAGTCAGCAGCTACCTGCTATACTGACAAAGGGTGAGCCAAAACTGTTAACTGGTACGATTTGGGGTGGCAACCTAAGTGTCGTATCGGCGCTGGCAGGTAGTGAGTATTTACCGCGTATCGATGGCGGCATTGTGTTTTTAGAAGATGTTGGCGAGCAAGCGTATCGTATTGAGCGCATGTTATATGACTTATATTTCGCAGGTATCTTTAAAAATCAGCAAGCGATTGTGTTTGGCGCATTGTCTGGTACGGGCGAGGACAGCTATGACAAACGTTATGATGTCGCCACAGTCATTCGTCAGCTGCATGAATTGACAGGGTTGCCGATATATAGTGGTATGCCTTTTGGTCATATCGGCAAAAAATACAGCTTTCCGCTAGGAGCAACTTGCCAGCTGAGTCCTGATGTAAATGGTGGGTATCAGCTAGCATTTACCAATTATCCAACCATCAAGGCTGATGCCATCCAAGTGGAAGGCTTGTGGCAGACTACTTAATTGCTAAGCAATAGTTTTTAAATACTAATCTCTAACTATTATTCACTGCCATGACTAAATAGCCAACCGCGAAAACTTATCTTGATATTCTTTAGGCGTTAGCTCTGTCGCGCGTTTGAACAAGCGCGTGAATGAAGAGATATCATCATAACCTACTTGATCGGCAAGCGACTTTATTGATACATCGCCCAACTCAAGTAAGCGTTTGGCTTGTTCAATTCTGACGGCCTGAATATACTCAATCGGTCGCATTGCTACGCAGGACTGAAAGCGCCTGTTTAAAGTGCGCGGGGTAATATTTACCATAGCGGCTAAACTACTGACCTGCAAAGAATGTTGAAAGTTCTCTTCGATATATTCTTGGACTTGTTTAATCAAATGGTCGGAATGCGGCTTGTGCAGGGTCACATTGGTATAGCTGTTTTGACTACCTCTTTTGCTATCAATAATTTGGGTTTTTGCCACTTGCGTAGAGATCTCACGTCCGCAGTAGCGCTCAATCAATAATAGCCCTAAATCATAAAAGGCGCTGCCGCCAGCTGCACAAAATATATTGCCCGACTGGTTTGTTGATTCGCTTCTTGAATGGGTCACAAACTGATTTTCTTGTAAGTCCACCAATGGAAAATCTGCCTTAAACTTATTGGCATAGCCCCAGTGTGTGGTGGCTATCTTATGATCTAACAATCCTGCCTTTGCCAAAAAAAATGCTCCGCTACAATTGCTTGCTATATCGGCCTTGGTATTCGCAAGCCGTACTAAATGTGGCAGCAGCTCACTATTTTGCTTTAATACCTTATCAATAGAATCGCCAATAGTGGGCACAAGCAATAAATCGCACTCTGTTACGTCTCGAATATCACAGTGGGCTTGCATGATTAACCGATTGCTACACCTGATATCGCCACCACCTAAGCTTGCAATCTGTACATTAAATCGTGGCTCTACAGACTCATTCGAGAAGCGCTGCCAGCTGACCCCCGTGAATGAAAACAAGTCCAATGCGCCAGATAGTACACTACCGAGCACACCATCGAAGCCAAGAATAATCATTTTAAAAGGTTTGAAATAGGGCATAAGTCACTCGTTTCCTTTGCTGTGCTTACCAAAATAGCCATTATTTGGCTGATTTTAACCGGTTAGACACTCTGTTTATGTCTTATTTGACCATAATTATGTCATAAATGACAATACGGACAGGTATCAAATTAGACTAATATCAATTGATAACCAAATTTAATCAGTTAATGAGAATACTATGGCCGCAGATACCCTCCTAAACGATTTTGAATTACCTTTCCAATTGTATGATGTGCTAGGCACAGAATCACTCACCGAGCACGCAAAGTTCTCAGAACATAGCCGTGAGACATTTGATGCTGTGCTAGAGACGGCAAATAAGATTGCGACAGATTTATTTTTGCCACACAACCATATCGCAGATAAGAACGAGCCGCAGTTCGATGGCAAAAAAGTCAGCATGATAAACGATGTGAAAGTCGCTTTTGATGCGTTTCGCGAGTCTGGGTTTATTGCTGGTCGTTATAGTTTCGAAGACGGCGGCATGCAGTTACCTGAGACGGTTATGACTGCTGTGGCAGGCTACTTTATGGCAGCCAATCCATCAACGACTGCCTATCCATTTCTGACCACTGCGGCAATCAACGTTATCTCGCATTTTGCTAGCAATGATATCAAAGCAGCCTTTATGCCGCGCATGCTGACAGGTGAGTTCACCGGCACCATGGCACTGACTGAGCCACATGCAGGTTCATCGCTTGCCGATATCAAAACCATCGCGGTAAAACAAGACGATGGCTCGTACCGCGTCAAGGGCAGCAAGATTTATATCTCAGCAGGTGATCACGAGCTGTCTGA
The DNA here is from genome assembly GCF_022129425.1 of Psychrobacter sp. Ps1. Lineage (NCBI taxonomy): Bacteria > Pseudomonadati > Pseudomonadota > Gammaproteobacteria > Moraxellales > Moraxellaceae > Psychrobacter > Psychrobacter sp. Ps1. The sequence goes on from NZ_JADQAN010000021.1 coordinate 31,237, forward strand.
CAATATCGTGCATTTGGTATTGGCCAAAGTGCCAGGTGGCCCAGGTGGCGTAAAAGGTATCTCTTTATTTGCCGTGCCTAAGTATCGCTTGAACGCTGACTTGTCTGTTGGCGAGCGTAACGATGTACATCTGACTGGACTGATTCATAAACTTGGTTATAGAGGTGCGACTTCTACGGCATTGAGCTTCGGCGATGAAGGCGATTGTCATGGTTATTTAATCGGCGAAGAGCATTTTGGCTTGCGCTATATGTTCAAGATGATGAATGAGGCACGTATCGCTGTCGGTTTTGGTGCTTCTATGATTGGTTATCGCGGCTATCAGTATTCGCTAGATTATGCCAAAGACCGTACACAAGGTCGCATTGCGCCAAACAATAAGCCTGAAGATGATGCAACGGCCATTATTCAGCATGGTGACGTAAAGCGCATGCTATTGGCACAAAAAGCTTACTCTGAAGGCGGCATCTCATTATGTCTATATGGTTCAAACCTAATTGACCGTATCAATACCTGTGAAGACGAAACGCTAAAAAATGAGCTAACCGAACTATTAGATTTGCTAACGCCAGTGCTAAAAGCATGGCCATCTGAGTATGGCCCAAAAGCCAATGACTTAGGTATTCAGGTATTAGGCGGCGCAGGCTATACGCGTGAATATCAAGCTGAGCAATTTTGGCGTGACAATCGTCTAAATCCTATCCATGAAGGCACAAACGGTGTGCAGGCGCTAGATTTGTCATTCCGCAAGTTATGGCAAAAAGGTGGGTTAGGCATTCAAATCCTAAAACGTGAGATTACACAAGATTTAGAAAGCATCACTACGCCTGAGAGCGCGCAACTTGCAGGCAAGCTGATGCCTTATATGGGTCAGCTGCATGAAGTGCTCGTGCATTTGGGCAAAGTGTTGCAGACAGAAGAAGCGCTGACATTGACTGGTAATGCTCAAGCATTAATGAATATTTTTGCCTCAATTGTACTGAGCTGGATTTGGATTCGCCAAGCCAGTAAAGCCGAGCAGCTACTAAGTACGACGCAAGATGTCGAGCAGCAGAATTTTTATAAAGGCAAGATACAAGCGGCCAAATACTTCATCGATTGGGAACTACCATTAGTTAAACGCGACATCGAATTATTAACCAACACCAACTCGGTTTGCACTGATATGCAAGCGGACTGGTTCTAAGAACAACTCTAAGGAAAGAGACATGACAACGATAAACAAACAATGGCGCCTAAAAGCAAGACCTGTAGGCGAGCCAAGCGCTGAGACTTGGGATTATACCGAGACAGAAATACCGACGATTACTGATGGTCAGTTGCTGATTAAGGTTGAATACATCTCTATCGATCCGGCGATGCGTGGTTGGTTGAACGATGCCAAATCTTATATCGCGCCAGTACAAATTGGTGAAGTGATGCGCGCCGGTACTGTGGGTGAAGTGATTGAAAGTAAGCATGAGAAATTTGCAGTAGGTGACTATGTCGCAGGTCACGACGGCGTGCAGTCATATGCGGTCAGCGATGGTACAGGTCTGCATAAAGTTGATCCGAAACTGGCGCCATTGTCTTATTACTTAGGCGTCCTCGGTATGCCGGGTATGACAGGGTATTTCGGTCTGCTAAAAACGGGTCAGCCAAAAGCAGGCGAAACAGTTGTCGTCTCTGGTGCTGCTGGTGCCGTTGGTAGCTTGGTCGGTCAGATTGCCAAAATTAAAGGCTGCCGAGTCGTTGGTATCGCGGGCGGCGCTGAGAAATGTAAGTTCTTGGTCGATGAGCTTGGGTTTGATGCGACGATTGATTACAAAAACGAAGATGTGAAAAAAGCACTAAAGAAAACTTGCCCAGACGGCGTCGATGTGTACTTTGACAACGTAGGCGGTGATATCTTAAATGACGTGCTTACTCAGATTAATCTACATGCGCGTATCGTTATTTGCGGGGCTATCAGCCAATATAACAACACCACGGCAGTAAAAGGTCCATCGAACTATCTATCACTATTGGTCAATCGTGCTCGTATGGAAGGCATCGTGGTGTTCGATAATATTAAAGAATATCCAATCGCAATGAAAGAGATTGCTGGCTGGATTCAGTCAGGTGATATGAAAGTGAAAGACCATATCGTTGAAGGTATCGAGACGTTCCCTGATACTTTGATGATGCTCTTTAACGGTGAAAATTTCGGCAAACTAGTACTTAAGGTAGAGGGATAGATCATGACACTGAATACAAATGGAATTGCATCAGATGTAACGGGTAAACGAATTTTAATCACGGGCGGTGCATCAGGCATCGGTGCAGCCAGTGCGTTGTTGCTGGCCAGCCGCGGCGCAAAAGTTGTCATTGGTGATATGGCAGAGGAAATGGGCGAAGCGGTTGCCAAACAAGGTCAAGATGCTGGTAACAGTATCGTCTTTAAAAAAGTAGACGTGACCAGTGGTGATGAAGTACGTGCGTTGTTTGATTTTGCAGTAGAAACGCTTGGTGGCCTAGATGTTGTGGTGAATAACGCTGGTATCGACCACAAGCCTTCACCAATGCATGAGCTAAGCGATGATGATTTTGATCGTAATATCGCCGTGAATTTAAAAGGTGTGTGGCACTGTATGCGTGCTGCGGTCAATTGTATGCTGCCTAATGGCGGTGGTCATGTGATCAACGTCGCCTCTATTGCTGGTCTGCGTTCAGCGCCTATGATTTCAGCCTACAGTGCAGCTAAACATGGCGTTATGGGTCTGACCAAATCTGCTGCTCATGAGTATGCCCGTGCCAATATCCGTTTTAACGCGGTATGCCCAAGCTTCATTGATACGCCAATGGTTCGCAATACTATGGCAACGATGGATGAGCGTACGCAGCAAGCAACGATAAAGGCCAGTCCACTGCGCCGCCTAGGAAACGTCAGTGAAATTTCTAGTGCGATTGCGTGGCTTGCCAGCGATGAAAGCAGCTTTATGAATGGTCATGCCTTCACCTTAGATGGTGGTATGCTAGCGTAACCGTGAGCATTGAGCGCTCATTATTCAGTTCATTAGTGCTCGATAATCGCTGTTAGTTTCGACAGCGATTATCTGCGTTTAGTTATCTGATTTTAGATAAACGTTTTAGATACATGAATTTAGCACTCAAAAATTATTGAAAATATAAAGTTTATAAAAATATAAGGAATAATGATGAAAGATTTATTTGATTTAACCGGTAAGGTTGCTCTAGTAACTGGTGCTAGCCGTGGTATTGGTGAGTCTATTGCCCGTCTATTGGCATCAAGAGGCGCACATGTGATTGTCTCAAGCCGAAAAATCGATGCTTGCCAAGCAGTCGCTGATAGCATCAAAGCGGACGGTCATAAAGCCAGTGCTTTTGCTTGTCATGTGGGAGATATGGATCAAATTGACGCAATTTTTGAGCATATCAAAAGTGAATTTGGTCAAATCGATATCTTAGTCAATAATGCTGCAGCCAACCCTTACTATGGCCATATCTTAGATACGGATTTAGCCGCCTTTGATAAAACGGTTGAAGTTAACATCCGTGGTTACTTCTTTATGTCATCGGCTGCTGGCAAAATGATGAAAGAGCAGGGCGGCGGTGTCATCTTAAATACCGCATCGGTCAATGGTTTAGTAGCAGGCGATAAGCAAGGTATCTACTCAATCACCAAAGCAGCTGTCATCAGCATGACCAAAGCATTTGCTAAAGAATGTGGCCCACTTAATATCCGTGTCAATGCGCTATTGCCAGGTTTGACGGATACTAAGTTTGCCTCTGCATTGACGACAAATGATAAAGTCTTAAAAATGGCGCTACACTCAATTCCGCTAGGACGTGTGGCTGAGCCAGATGAAATGGCTGGTACCGTATTGTATCTAGTGTCTGATGCCTCAAGCTATACCACAGGCGCGACTATCGTTGTCGATGGTGGCATGCTGGCTTAATTAGACAATCTATAAGACATAGGTTAGATAAGAAAGTAATTGTTTAAAACTGCATGAGACTCAAGAACCGCATGAGATTAATTTTCATGCGGTTTTTTTGATTTGGTTTTGCACTAACGAATAAATTGCTAATTTTAAATGAGCATCAGCTGTATAGTGGCATAATAAACATGCTAATAGCTACTTGGAAAATATGATGGAGTCACGCATGAATTCAGTTATCAACAATAAAATAAATATAATTTCTCAAAATAAAACATGGCTGTTTGTGCCAGCGACTCGCATCGATAGAGTAGCAAAAGCCTTTGCTAGTGGGGCAGATGCGGTTATTGTCGATTTAGAGGATGCCGTGGCGCCAGAAGAGAAAGTATCCGCACGTGAAGCATTGCAACAATATCATGACAGTGCAGATTATCAGCCGGTTTGGGTGCGTATTAATAAAGCAGACAGCGAGGAGTTTTTTAAGGACATAGTTCTCTGTCAGAAAATGCCTAATTTGGCTGGCGTGTTATTGGCCAAAGCTGAGCAAGAAGAAGATATTCATAGCGTACATCAGCTTATCAATTTACCTGTGATTGCACTGATTGAGAGTGCGATAGGATTGTATCAAATTGATAGTATGGCAAAAGCAGTCGGCTTGGCCGCGTTTAGTTATGGATTTTTAGATCTGTGCAATGATTTGCAAGTACAAGTAGGAACACCTGCCGCAGATATCATTGCCAATCAAATCCGCTATCAACTAATCCTGACGTCAAAAGTGCACCAATTATCGCCACCCATCGATACCATTTATCCTGACTTCAACAATGAAGTTGGACTGAGCGATCGAGTACAGTTATGGTCACAAATGGGGATGTCAGGAATGCTATGTATCCATCCCAAGCAAGTGGCAGTCGTCCAACAAACATTGCAGCCAACAGATGAGGCCCTGTTATTCGCACAGCGTGTAGTCGAGGAGTATGAGCGAAGCGGACAGGCAGTATTCAAAATAGATGGTGAGATGGTCGATGCACCAGTGATTGAGCGCAGTCGTCAACTGTTGGCAAAGTAGTAGACCAATCCATGTTTAGTTAAATATAAGCAGTTGGTTCAATATAATTTGGTTACTAGGGCGTGTCCTCAATTCAATCGATAGTTATCTAAATGGGTTAAAAATGGCTAAATCTTACCAAATGGCGTCAAACAGCTGACTAATATCTCGATATTATCTGCGCTATTTTCCTTATTTGACTGCGATTTATCTCATTTTTATCCCCATTCTTAAAATGAGGACACGCCCTAGAAAGCCGAGTGAAAGTATTACAAGCAGTATACTAAGTGAGACTGACACCGTACCTAATTTATAGAGGATTGACTATATAATGCTTTATCATGAACCATATCTATTCACATTCGATAAAAGCATACTATGATTTTCATTAATAACAATATCAGTCTCAATGATAATGAGGTAGAGATCAGCGCCATACGAGCGCAAGGCGCAGGTGGGCAGAATGTCAACAAAGTATCTTCTGCCATTCACCTGCGTTTTGATATTAATAACTCAAGTCTGAGTGATGAGTACAAGCAGCGACTGCTAAATAGCAAAGATAGCCGAATAACCAAGGAAGGCGTGCTAATTATTAAGGCGCAGCAGTTTCGTACGCAAGAGCGCAATAAAATAGATGCGCTTGAACGTCTGCAAAGCTTTATCACCAAAGCCACTTACGTTAATAAAACGAGAAGGCCGACCAAGCCAAGCAGAAATGCCAAACGTAAACGGGTAGATAAAAAGACCCAGCGCGGTAAGACAAAGGCTTTACGCGGTAAAGTAGATTTTTAGAGAGTTTGTGATAGTAGATTTTGTCATTGAGAAGTTGTGCAGTAGAAAATTTATAGAGCAAAAGCAATATAGTATATTGCAGAGGTCTTTGAATTTATAATGGTATAGGCGATTAATTGTCACCTATACCATTCTTCTAGATTAACAACTTATTTAGAATGCACCATTAAGTCCAATAAATAGGCTGGTTGAATCGTCGTCATTACCTTGTGAATGCGTGACACCAACGTTGGCATTTAAGAGGCCAAAGCTTCTAGATAGGCCAAGTGTCATGGCAACGTTATCATCATCAGTTTCGACCATAGGCGTCTCAAAGCTGATATTTGGTAGCGTATTTAAACGTGCGGTTACTGCTTCGCGATTGTCACTTAGCTGCTTTTGGTAATGAATATCACCAAATAAGTTTAGGTTCTCCATCAAGCTATGATTGGCTTTGAGACCAAGCTTGCCATATGTCGTAGAGTACTTCTGCTCATCGAACTGCATAGCAATGCCAGACATCTCTTTTTCTTTGAGTCCGTCAATTTTTACGCGGCTCGCTGTTGCACCGATATAAGGCGTAACGGCAATATTGCTCACTTGCATTGGGTAGCCTGCCTGCAAGTTGGCATAAAAGCGCTTGCCATCAGCATTTGACTTAAACTGTTGTTGGTTACTACCAAGTGTGACAGCACGTGTGACATCGACATCCATGTTGCCAAATCCTGCAGCACCATTGATCTGTAAACCGCCAAACTTGTTGCTATGATAGACACCAAAACCAACTTCTCCCAGATCAATATCACTCAAACCTGTGCCAACGTCTGAGTTTTCAAAGTCTTTTTGAGTGATGTTGCCGTATAAGCCTGTCACGGCGTTGGCTGAGTTAGGATGAGCAAAATCTACGCCAAGCAATACTTGGGTATTATTATCACCATCAAACCCTGCAATCTCTTGATTAGCGACTTCACCGACGGCCCATAGTGTACGGGCAGGTTTTTGCTCACTGCTTTGGATTTGATTGACGTGTGACTGTAAGCGCTCATTGGTTGCAAGTCCAGTTGTCGTTGCAATATGTGGCAAGACGCCGATTAAGCTAGGCGCTGTGACTACAGCATTTGCATAGTCAGCAATCAGTTGATGAGTAGCACCTGTTGGATGTATGCCATCAGCGAAAAAGTAGGTTTCGTTGGCGTTTGCTTCTACAAGAGTATCAGGTCCACAAGTTAGAGAGCTATTGTTGTCACCGCAAGCTTCATCGGTGACATTAGTAAAACCATACTGAGCAGGCGACGCAATGATCTCCTGAGTTAAGCTAAACATATCTAGCGGTATGATATTAGCCCCAGTACCCGCCACGCCGCTGAGCATAAATTGATTGTATAGACTAGTAGCACCAGTGCTTTGCGCTTGAATAGTTTGATTTGGAATGTTGGCAATAAAATCAGCATTTTCACCATCTTCAATAGCTTTTTTGACAGCCGCATCGGCAACTTTTTGTGCTGCGATAATTCTTGGAGTTAAACCAATATCAGGAATATTGGGTACTAAAATATAGTTTGCACCATTGTCTTTTAGTGCATTGATCGTTTCGGTTTGGCTAGCTACTGCACCAAGTATGGTCGCTTGGGCATTATTAATAGGGTCCGCCGCAGCAAGCAGGTCATTTGCCCCTGCCCAAACGACATATAGTCCATTAGGATCTACTTTGTTATTGGCTAAGTAATTGTTTGTTTGAGTTTTGGCGGAGGCTATATCCACTGGAAATCCAAAATCTGTATTTATAACCTCTTCACCTGCTCGCGCGCCACCAATGGCGTAGTTATTACCAGTTTGATTCCCAAGATAGACAATGGGAACAGAGGTTGTTCCTAGCTGCTCAGCAAATGAGGTCGCCCATGTATTGTCAGGATTGGTAGTAAACTGACCTGATTCTGTAAGCCCCAAGTTACCTTGAGTTATGGAACTAAAATAGCCACCATCGGTCAGGCTATCACCGAAAAAGGTGACACTGTCATAAGCATTTGCGTGAGAAATGCCAGCGATAGATAGGCTGATAGCGAGCATGCTTTTGGCAAAAGTTTTGAGAGTAGTAGGGCTAACGGTAGGGCGAGAGGTATTACGAGGCATAGCGACTTCCTTGTCGTCAATGTAATAGTTTGTCAACCGAGTGTAACCACTTTTTAAAAAGCTAGCAATCGTTTTGATTGCAAAATTGCAAGAATATTGCCTTGTATGAGTAAGTTTTTAGAGCATAAAAAAGGGGTGTTCAAGTATTAAAAAATCATACTGTCTCGCTCACATAATATTTTGTTTCCTTCTATGTAATTATGCTGTAAGCACCTGATTTTTATTCAGTTATTTTTATTGAAAAGTATAAGGCTTATCTATTGATATTGCTTGTTTAACCCAAGTAACTGCCCAATTATATATAGTATAAACTCAGCACTCTATAATAAGATAATCAGGCCAAATGCGCATACAGATGTCACTGGCAGCAAGAGCAAAGTATAGTTAGGAGTATCAATACTATAGAGACTGGAATTAAGCTTGTTTTTGTGGACGCAATAATAAGGCAAGTCCAAGCGCTACAAAAGCGGCGATACCAGATATCATATAACTGATACTAAAATCTCCAGTGATTTCTGCGAGATAGCCTGCTGCTACTGGCCCGAGAGCTTGCCCACCTGAAAAAGCAAAAGTCAGCGCTGCGAGCGCACTTGCCGCCGCCGCAGGCCCGAAATAATCGCCTGCCGAAGCTGCCATAATGACAGGCACACTCCACACCACTAAGCCAAACAGTATAATTGACAAATATAGTCCCAAACTCCAATCAGTAAGTCCGACTAGCAGATAAGCGATGGCTAGAAAGAAAAAAGCCAGCGCCAGACCAAGGCGTCTACCTATGTGGTCAGAAATCCAGCCAAACAACATACCTGAGAACATGCTAAGCAGCCCAATCCATGCCCAAACACCACCAGCAGTCGCTTCACTTAGTTGATACGAGCCAACCATACTGGTAACGATAAAGGTGACGTAAACCATATAAGTAGCGCCATAAATAGCAAAGATGATGCCTAAATGTACGAGCAGCTTAATATTGCTACGTTCTAGCTTTTTCTTATTTTTAACAGGTAAGGTGGGTGCGCGCCCAAAAGGGCTTTGGCTGACATCGTCTGGATGATTGCGAATCAAAGTAAAAGTAAGCCAAGCTACCGCAATATTAATCACGGCAAAAATTAGCCAACCTGTTTGCCAAGACAGTAGAGTAGAGATGGGTAAGAGTTTGGGTACGACAAAGCCTGATAAAATGATACCAAAGCCGGGTCCCGCCATGACCAATCCTAAAGCGAGCCCGCGGTGTGAAGGAAAAAACCAATGTGACATGACGCTCATCATTGGTAAGACCACGCCGCCGCTACCAATACCTGTCAAGACATAGAGCGCGCAAAGTATTGGAAAACTGGTGGTAAAAGCCATACCAAGCATAGAGACTGTAATCAAGATAAGGCTTGCCGTCGCAGTCGTTCGAGTACCCAACCGAGGTAGAATAAAAGGGCTTAGAAGCACCGCAACGAGATATCCTATCAGGTTGGTAAATCCCAATATACCACTTTGAGTATAATTTAATCCTAAAGAAGATGACATAGATGGTAGTAACATGCCAAATGCGAATCGTCCTAAGCCAAGTCCGCAGAACATTGCTATAGAGCCTGTCGCAGCAACGATCCAAGCGTAATGTAACCTGCCTAGCCTAAGAGGCGCAGTGTTATCTTGATTTCTGTGATCTGGACTGTCTTTTTGAGTCATTTCATCAGGCATCACGAATCTCCAACAAGTTGAAAATTCGCAATATATATCGTCACTAAATTTAGATCGTAGGTAATGACTTCCTTATTTTGAATAGTATCCATTTCACACTCATCCTTTTGTGCTTAATCCCTATCAGTCCTTTATTGAATACGCTTATAGCCTAAGCATACTTATGTCCAATAAAATTAGTATAACTGCAGCTGAACGTTCGTTCAATGAGTATATAAGCAATTCCCGTAATGCTTTCATAGACCCTAACAAAAAATGCCAGCCCATTTATATGGCTGGCATTCTGCTTATTGTTCTCTGACGGTTCCTTACTGAATGCTATTTTTTGGCTATCCTTTAATATCGACTTATTATTTAGCCAAGTCGTTTACTCAATTCAGGAAAACGCTTTATCATAAATAGCATTAATAGTAATGCCACAACTGCTATAGCCGCACCTGTGTACCCTACGCTAGATAGTGAGATATGCGTGACGGCATAACCACCGAATAGCGCACCCGTACCAATTCCCAAATTAATAATACCTGAGAACATCGACATCAGCATGTCTTGCGCATTGACATCGACCATGATGACTTTGGCCTGCATTGAGATAATCAGTAGCATAAGCGCCGCGCCCCACAGTAAGGCGATAAAGCTGAGCGCCCATACAGAGGTCACTGCTAGCAACAGCGCAAGCATAGACACGAGCATCAGTATGGTCGATATTAACATCAATCTGGTATTGAACCGATCGCCCCAACGACTAAATATCACACTGCCTACAATTCCTGCTGCCCCGAATAGTAACAGTACAAAAGTCGCAGCGTTTTCACTGATATTGCCAACTTGGCGCATGAATGGTTCTATATAAGAATAAGCCGTATAGTGCGCTGTAAAGACCAATAAAATAAGCAAGTATAGACAGACCAATAAGGGGTTTTTGAGGAGTTCTGGAATCTTTCTAAAAGACCCTTCAAACATACTAGGTAGCGTTGGTAAGAGTCTCGCTTGTAGAATAAATACAATTAAGGCAATGACGCCAATACCGCCAAAGGTCGCTCGCCAGCCAAACCATTGCCCAACCAAACGCCCCAGCGGCACACCCAGTACCATTGCTAACGACGTACCCGTCGCCAGTACACTAAGCGCCATGGCTTTTTTGCCTTCAGGTGCGACGCGTATCGCGATAGCAGCTGTGATCGACCAAAATATCGCATGCGATAACGCAATCCCAACTCGGCTAATGAGCAGCACGTCAAAGCTCCATGCAAATACGGACAGTACGTGACTGGCAATAAATACGGCAAAAAGACCCATGAGCAAGCGTTTGCGCTCAAATCGACTGGTCAATAACATTAGGGGCAATGACATCGCAGCGACAATCCAAGCATAGAGTGTCAACATCCAGCCAGTCTCGGCCGTCGTAATAGAGAAGTCTTGGGCAATGTCGCTCAACAGCGCCACAGGGACAAATTCTGTGGTGTTCATAATAAAGGCACTAACGCCCATCAAAAATACTTGAAAATACTGAGTTCGGCGAGCGTTTGAGCTGGCCTCAAGGTTATGTGTCATAAAATCCAATACAAATGCAGATACTACGTGTGATAGGTCAAAGTGGGGTAGGCTTAATTAGAATACAAGGTTTGCGGGGCAAGATAGCAAGCCCACGTCAATCGTGAAAGGTGTTTTTTGATAAAGATTGTTAATTGGACGTTTATTGAGGATACTTAAGCAATATGAAACTGTCGCTAATGATACTTATTGTGTTGGGATACTTGCTAATGACTAAACTACAATTCATTTAAAAAGAAGCGACACCAGTTGTCGTAGAAGGTTTTAAACAGCTTTATTTTTATGTGAGCTTATACTATAGTTATTAGGTCAGGCAAAATGACATGAGATAAAAACCAGTTAACCCTCGGAGCGCAACGCTTCACTTTTTAACTGAGTTTTTAAACGCTATCTTAGCGAAGTCTTTCTAGTAGTGTTATTTACGTTTAATCTTAATCTTAAACTTCTACGCCTGTACAAACCTAAAAAACTATATTTATTAATAAACAAAAAACCTAGCAGAAAAAAGCTCGTTAGCATTGCAAAAATATTAGCAATGTAACAACGAAAAACTGCAGCGAAAAAACCAAAATCAAAATAATAAGGATATAAATATGACGACATTAACGTATCAGTTTGAGCAAAAACGGTTAGACAATATGCAATGGTCGGATGGCTCAAAGCTATCCGGTATAACGGCACTAGCAAATGATGAGAAAGGCCGAATACGAAAACAGCCATTGTTTTACCTCGAAACGGTTTCTATAGACAGTTATGAAGATGATATTTATTTCGTGAACAATACTAATGAGACGCTCAGATGGGTAGCGCCTTTTAAACCCTATCGAAACATAACTGAAGCACGAGCAAAGTTGGGCGATGTCAGTGATGAAAACTTACGTAAAGTGACGCTCTATAGTGATGACATACATAGCGTGTATCAGGATGTACTGCCTAAGCAGGGCGTGCGAATTGGTAGCACTCATATCATGTACGACAGTGATGCGATGATGCAGTGGTTTGTACATGTGACTTATAAGAGGCCAGATACGCATTATGCGATTTGGCAATTTAATGTAGTGGAAAAGGGCGGAATTCGAGGAACTTATCCATTGCTGTGGGATGATTTTAGTAAACCCTCGCACATGGTGAGTTGTGACTGTCTGTCTGAGCGGGCTGATATGCCGATAGAGGTCAGTATTTATGAAGAGCGCTGTGCAATGCTAGACAGGCTTGTCGGTTCATTTGGGGTGTCCAATGCCATATTCATATTGGCAATCAATGATGTGCTTTATCGTTATGGCGTGGGTTGGAGCGCGCCCTATAGCGAGTCGGATATACAAGCGCAAGATATTGCGATGAAACTAATAGAACAAAAGCCAGAAAATATGGGAGCGGTGAAAGTCATTGTCCAAGCCGTTTATGATTTTTGGTTTAACGAAGGTTTTGCAGAAAATATCTCAGTGCAAGCTTGTGATGAGATTTTGAGCTTGTATCAAGCGCAGATTGCTAGCCAAAAATCGGTTTAATTTATAAGCCAAATTATCAAGAATAAACCTAAATAATAATTAAAAAAGGAGAGGGTTATGATGTTTCCTATCGAAAACAATGACACGTTTTTATTGTTTTTTCATGGTCTTGATTCAAGCAATGAGACCAGTAAATATACCTGTATCACGCGTGTGCCCAAATACTGTCAAACGGTCAATTACCGCGAGAATTTCGCAGAAATATTTGAGATTTATGATGCATTGATTCGCGAGAAAATGACACAGTATCCACGAGTGGTGTTGGCAGGGCATTCGCTTGGCGGCTGGTTTGCCAATCATTTTGCGCATAAATACAACTTGCGGGCACTATTGATTGCGCCTTGTATCTATCCAAGTGAGATATTGGCTGACCGTATCCCAGTAGTGGCCGATATGAAGCTGTCTTTTCCCACTACCAATACTGAGATGGTGCGGGTTATGGTTGAAGTCGATGATGAAAGTCTTGATGTGGCAGTCGCTAGACGAACCTTAGTTAATCTACCTGGCAGCTGGGAAGTCGACTACTTTGAAGGCGGTCACCACCGTATCGCCCGTAGTAATGATATCTGGTATCACTTAACTCATTTGTGTGAAGATCCCATCGTTTGGATGGATGAGGCAACGTATCATGGTGAGGACTGATAGTAAGAATAGTCAAAAAAATTAGAGCGGCTGAAGGATAAATAAACCACTAAAAATAATCGATTGACATTAAAGACGATCGGTCATAATATCTATGCATGACAATGACTAAGCCAAAAGCCCGTCGAGGGCGTCCACCCAATATTGAACGAGAGTTTACGGATACCCGTGAAGCTCTCTTAAGATCTGGGATGGAGATGCTGACTGAGCAAGGTTTTGCGACCACTGGTATCGATGCCATACTCAAACGTATCAATGTGCCTAAAGGTTCCTTCTACAATTACTTCAAGAACAAAGAAGCATTTGGACAGGAAGTGTTGCATCAATACGCGTTATATTTTGCTCGTAAACTAGATTATTGTCTTTTGAATGATCAAGTATCTCCTATGCAGCGTATTAGTGACTTTGTTGAGGATGCTAAGTCGGGAATGATCAAGCACGAGTTTCGACGCGGCTGCTTGGTAGGCAACTTAGGTCAAGAGATTGTCGTGTTGCCTGACAGTTTCCGTTGTGAGTTAGAAAACATACTGCTTGATTGGCAAAAGCGTTTAGCGGCTTGCTTGCGTCTTGCAATACAACAAGGACAAATACCTCCTAATAGTGATTGTGATGAGCTTGCTGCTTACTTTTGGATTGGTTGGGAAGGTGCTGTTTTGCGTGCTAAGTTGACGCAAGATGTCAGTCCGTTAGATACTTTTTCCCGAGGATTTGCAGCAGGGATACAGAAGTAATTTTTTATCTATATTTTTAGACGACCGGTCTAAATTATTTTTTACTCATTTATAGACGATTGGTCTAAATAGGAGCTACTATGTTTAAAGCAATATTAATTGAAAAAAATGACGATGTTTATCAGTCTAACCTGACTGAGATACAGGACACGCAATTACCAGAAAGCGATGTCACGGTTCGTGTGGCATATAGTACACTCAATTATAAAGATGGACTGGCTATCACGGGTCGTAGTCCTGTGGTACGCACATTTCCTATGGTTCCAGGAATCGATTTAGCGGGCACTGTCGAAACAAGCAGCCATCCTCGCTACAAAGCTGGCGACAAGGTGTTGTTAAATGGTTGGAGTGTGGGTGAAAAGTATTGGGGCGGTCTGTCACAAAAAGCCAGATTAAACGGTGACTGGCTTATCCCGCTCCCTGAATCGATGACTGAACGTCAGGCGATGGCGATAGGTACAGCAGGATATACTGCGATGCTTTGTCTAATCGCATTAGAGCGTCATGGACTGACACCGGAGCGTGGCGAAGTACTGGTGACTGGTGCTAACGGCGGTGTTGGTAGCTTTGCCATCGCACTTTTAGCAAACCAAGGTTACTCTGTCACTGCCTCTACGGGACGTCTGGAAGAAGCCGAATACTTAAAAAGCCTTGGTGCAACGACGATCATTGACCGAGCGGAATTGAGTAGTCCGGGACGTGCACTTGGTAAAGAGAAATGGGCTGCCGCAATTGATTCTGTTGGTAGTCATACGTTGACCAACGTTTGTGCCAGTACGTGTGAGGATGGTCTAGTCGCTACCTGTGGATTGGCTCAAGGCATGGATTTCCCTGCTACTGTTGCACCTTTTATTTTGCGCGGTGTCAGTTTGCTTGGTATCAATAGCGTGACACGACCTTATAATGAGCGTGTAGAAGCATGGCAGCGTTTGAGCACAAGCTTGGATATGACGCAATTAGATGCAATCACCAGAGAGATTGGTCTAAGCGAAGTCATTCCGACAGCAAGCGAGTTGTTGGATGGCAAGGTTCGTGGTCGAATAGTTGTTGACGTCAATCGTTAGGCTATCAAGCATAACTTTTAATACTTCAACATTAAAGTTTCGATGTTGAGCTTCTTTTTAATACATGAACAAATGATGCATCGAAACGTCTAAGATTGAATCATCAAAGTGAAAAAGAATTATTCACAAACGGTCACAAATATCGGTATTTATTTTTTGTCATCTGATGTGCTATCATCGTTGAACGATCTATCGTGGGTTTAACAGTTTTGTTGTTTCCGACCATGACAATAGTCTCATGGCGGCGTGACAAACCTTGCAACTTCCAGCACGATATAAAACAACTCTGGTAAAGCGCATGAGCCTGTACTCCGACAACCTCATTTGTGCCTGATTTTTTGCCTATTTGGGCGTATATCATACTTTTTCGTCGGAGTTACAGGAGTCTAAGGTGTTCAATATCATGAGCCACATTGCTAACCCATCTAAATATACCCGTCGTTATCATCCACGCCATTCTCTAGCGCAATATATGATCAATCAAATAGAGTCATTTGAGCTGCGCCCGCAAGATATCGTCAAGCAAATGGGCTATCCTCTTAAACATACCATACCTGCCTATGACCGCCTGCGCCATGTACTGTCGAGCAAATTTCTTGGGCTTGATGGTAGCTATATGGACAAGCACTTTACCGCTGATGAGTTTTTGACAAAACTGTTTGCCGTACTTGAGATACCGTATCAGCCATTCGCAGAAGATATTGCTCAAATTAAATACGACTTGGCGAATTATTCTAATACGTTACCCAGATATAGCTTAAGAGCGGAAGTGGATTTTACATTTACGAGTGCTGATAATTGGATGTCTCGTGGAGCAGCTTCACGTTTTGCGCAAGTATATCTGCCTAGCGGTTTTGCCAAATTAGACGATGCTGCACGT
This sequence comes from Psychrobacter sp. Ps1, assembly GCF_022129425.1. Lineage (NCBI taxonomy): Bacteria > Pseudomonadati > Pseudomonadota > Gammaproteobacteria > Moraxellales > Moraxellaceae > Psychrobacter > Psychrobacter sp. Ps1. The sequence goes on from NZ_JADQAN010000021.1 coordinate 47,177, forward strand.
AAATCAGTGATTCAAGACAGCATCTGTGAGCATTATCAGCAGTATGAGGGCAGTTTGCCATACGACGGTATCATCAAAGGCTATCGACTGACTATTGAACAAAACAACCACGTGGTCGACTATGCAGAGTATGGATTGCCAAAGTCTAGCAGTATCTAAAAATTTTTGAGCGTATAAGCAGTACGAGCTGTTAATTACATGGATTGAATAATCACATTGTCCGAAAAAAAATATAAAAAGACCTCACTTTATCGTGGGGCTTTTTGGTTTTTTACGTTATGTTTTCTTGTAAGAGTCAGACACTACTAAATGTCAGTTTTATAAAATTCATTTTAAGCTTCAGGCTTCAGGTTTAGAGATGGCGCGCCATAAAATCACAAATAGCGCATCAAATTCTGCATTTAACGGCGTTTCTGTTTGGCGAATGGTATGCATTAAGCCAAGTCGACTGATAAACCCCATAAACACATCGAAGAGTATGTGCAGTGGGACAGTGTCATTTAGCACCCCACGATTTTGACCATCTTCTAGTACCGCCAAAAACGCCCCAATTAACTCTTTGTTTTCATAGATTGCGATATTACGTATCCGCGAGGCCGACACAGAAGACAGCACCATCACTGCATCTGGATGCGCATCGACAAAATCAAAGCAGACCCACAGTGTCTTGCGTAGACGATCTTGTACGCTATCAATCCCTTGCAGATGATCCATAATTCTAGCGGCCAATCTGCCAAGCACAATATCCATAATGGTATAAAACAGTGTTTGCTTATCCCCGAAGTACTTGTAGAGCGTTTGCAAAGAGACGTTTGCAGACTTTGCAATCTGCGCCATCGTTACCTCATTAGCGTCAAATCCTGCGAAGACCTTACGAACGGCTTGCTCAATTTTATCCAAAGTTGCGGGCCGCATATCGGATAAGGGCGCTAGAGATCGAGTTTGCGTGAGGTTATCTGACTGATTAAAGGTTTTCATATTTATCGCTTCTTAAAGTATTGGCTATTTGATACGTCCTACCAGTTAAATGATTTGCTCGATAATTTAACGTAATTAAATTAACAAGTAATGTAAATTACCATTTTTATTTAATTGATTGCGAAGTGGTTTTTCGTAGCCTAGTATAGGACTCGTGTATCAATAAATACAAAGAATTTATCGTATATCTATAACGGTAATATAAATTACCATAATTTTTTAAAATGACTTAGTTATAGTCAGTTAATATAATTTCGATACAAGGAAACCGAGTGCAAGTTATACATTAGTATGCTTAGCGAGGATGACGCTGTAGCGGATTTATATAGACTTGACTATATAGTTGTTCTTCACTTCACCTTGTCAAGGATAGACATCATGAGTATCGAAAAACTTACCCCAAACTGGATGACCGAAGAGCATCAGATGGTGCATGACAGCGCCTTAAAAATGTTTCAATCTTGGGATTCTAAAGATGAGCAGTGGCGCAAAAACGGCATGATCGATCGTGCTGCGTGGGAAGAGGCGGGCGAGATGGGGTTTTTGTGTGCGGCGATACCAGCTGCATATGGCGGCGGCGGCGGCGACTTCGGTCATGAAGCGGCGCTTATCTACGCACAGACCGAAGCCAATCAATCGGGATTTGGCGGTATGGTGCATTCAGGCATTGTCGCGCCTTATATTTTAGACCACGGTACTGAAGAGCAAAAACAAGCGTGGCTACCCAAAATGGCAACGGGCGAATATATCGGCGCTATCGCCATGACCGAGCCTGGTACTGGCTCCGACCTACAAAACATCAAAACCTATGCGGTAAAAGATGGTGATGACTACATTATCAATGGTTCTAAGACTTTTATCACCAATGGTCAACACGCCAATCTTATCCTATTAGCATGCAAAACAGACCGTGAAAAAGGCGCACAAGGCGTCTCACTTATCATCGTAGAAACGGACAAAGTAGAAGGGTTTGAGCGTGGACGCAATCTCGACAAGATTGGTCTGACCTCGCAGGATACCTCAGAGTTGTTCTTTAGCAATGTACGTGTGCCACAAAAAAATCTACTGGGTACGGTAGAAGGTATGGGCTTTATCCAAATGATGCAAGAGTTGCCGCGTGAGCGTTTAATCATTGCGCTATCAGGAGTTGGCTCGATGAAGCTTGCTATCAACTTAACGCTAGACTACGTAAAAGGGCGCGAAGCCTTTGGCAAACCTATTTGGAAGTTTCAAAATACCCGCTTTAAGATGGCGGAATGCTATGCCGATTATCTCGCTGCCAGTACCATGTGTGATGCGGCAGTCGATGCGATGCTTGAGGGTAAATTATCAGTACCGCATGCCTCATTAATCAAATATTGGGTCACCGAAAAACAGTGCGAAGTCATCGACGAATGCGTGCAGCTATTTGGTGGCTATGGCTATATGACAGAGTATCCTATCGCACGTCTATATGCTGATGCGCGCGTGCAAAAAATCTATGGCGGCACCAATGAGATTATGAAGGAGCTGGCGTCACGCTTTATGTAGACGCTGATATTATAAGACTACGATAATTATTGTTTATTTAAAAAATAAAAAAAGGATTTTTTATGACTGAGACTGCTTATATTTATGATGCGATCCGCACGCCACGGGGCAAAGGAAAAAAGGACGGCTCCTTGTATCAAGCGTCACCAATTTGGCTGACACGCACCTTATTACAGGAGATGCAACAGCGCCACAACTTGGATACCAGTTTGGTAGATGATGTGGTACTTGGCTGCGTAACACCGGTGGGTGAGCAAGGCTCTGATATTGCCCGTATCGCTGTGATTGATGCTGGTTGGGCACAAAATGTGGCAGGTCTTACCTTGTCGCGCTTTTGTGCCTCTGGTTTAGAATCTATCAATTTAGCGGCGGCCAAAGTCATGTCAGGTATGGAAGACATGGTGGTGGCAGGCGGTGTGGAGTCTATGAGCCGTGTGCCGATGGGATCTGATGGTGGTGCTTGGTACATGGATCCACGGGTCAATGAAGCCACGCATTTCGTACCGCAAGGCGTGGGCGCGGATACCATCGCGACGATCAAAGGCTTTAGTCGTAGTGATGTCGATGCCTTTGCTACCGAGTCGCATCGCCGCGCGGCACAGGCTTGGGAGAACGGCTATTACGATAAGTCCGTCGTCCCTGTTACCGATATCAATGGCATGATGCTGTTAGATAAAGATGAAACTATCCGATCTAATACCAATGTCGAGACCTTAGCGGGTCTTAAACCTTCCTTTATCATGCCGGGAAAAATGGGCTTTGATAGCGTTATCTTGGACAGATACACCACGATAGAAACCGTGAGTCATGTGCATCATGCGGGTAACTCTTCAGGCATCGTTGATGGGGCAGCTATCTGTTTGGTTGGCAGCGCGGCGGCTGGTCAAAAAGCAGGGTTAAAACCACGCGCCAAGATCACAATGGCCTCAGTCATTGGCTCAGAGCCTGCCATTATGCTCACAGGTCCAACGCCAGCTTGCCAAAAAGCCCTTGATAAAGCGGGCATGCAGGCCTCTGATATAGACCTTTGGGAAATTAACGAAGCCTTCGCTGCTGTGCCGATGAATACTGCTGATGATTTTGGCATCTCGCTTGATATCGTCAATGTCAATGGTGGTGCAATCGCTATGGGTCATCCGCTTGGGGCAACTGGCGCGATGCTCATGACGACTGTTCTTGATGAGCTAGAACGACGCGACCTACAGACCGCTATGATTACGCTATGTGTGGGCGGTGGCATGGGTATTGCCACCATTATTGAGCGCGTTTAACTTTTTTCTAAAATAGACTGAAACCAATTAGACTAAAACGCAATATACAAAGAATCATTTAAGGGATAAAAATGATGACAAATAACCAGGCAGCTAACCAAACAGCAGATAGCGTAACAGCCATTAATGAATTAGAAAACTTCTCTGCCCAGCGTGATGACGACGGTATCGTCACCGTCACGATTGACCAAAGCAAACGCAAAATGAATGTCATCGGTGATGGCTTTACGGAGACATTCGCCACGATAGTTGATAGTTTTATCAATGATGATTCAGCCACAGGCTTAATTCTCACATCGGCCAAGGAAACCTTTGTGGTTGGCGCAGATATTGATCAATTGAACCAGATAAAGACAGCCGAGCAAGCGTTTGCATTGACCGAAGAACTAAAAGGGAGTTTGCGCAAGCTTGAGACCTCAGGCAAACCTGTGGTCGCTGCTATGACAGGAACTGCATTAGGCGGCGGTTTAGAGCTCGCGCTAGCATGTCATTATCGTATTGCGATTGACACACCCAAGACCAAGCTTGGTTTGCCTGAGGTGAAACTGGGCTTATTACCTGGCGGCGGTGGTACTCAGCGCTTACCAAGGTTAGTCGGTATTCAAGCAGCACTGGAGCTGATGACGCAAGGCAAAGAATTACGACCAGCATCGGCAAAAGACATTGGACTTATTGATGCAATGGCTACTGATCGAGCGGATATGCTAAGGCAAGCTAAAGACTGGATTCAAAATAATCCAAGCGTGCAGCAACCATGGGATAAGAAAGGTTTCAAAATTCCTGGCGGCGATAGTAAGCATCCAAAGGTGGTTCCTATATTCTCTATCGCCCCTGCCATGGCCAATCAAAAATCTCATGGCAACTATCCAGCGATTACTCACATTATGTCCTGTGTGTTTGAAGGGTGCTTGGTAGATATCGATACGGGGCTTGAGATTGAGTCGCGTTATTTTGCCGCTTGTGTGCTGTCGACTGAATCTAAAAACATGATTAACACCTTATGGACTCAGCTGAATAGCATCAAAAAAGGTCAGTCTCGTCCTCAAAGGTTTGAACGAACAACCACTAAAAAAGTTGGTATCTTGGGCGCTGGCATGATGGGCGCTGGCATTGCCTATGTCACTGCCAAAGTAGGTATAGACGTTGTCTTATTGGACACAGAAATTGCCAATGCTGAAAAAGGCAAAGCGTATTCTGCTAGTATTTTGGATAAAGCCATCAGCCGAAAGCGTGCTACCGAAGAGAAAAAACAAGCTCTCTTAGAACGCATCACGCCAACAGTTTCTTATGGTGATTTGGTGGATTGTGATCTTATTATCGAAGCAGTGTTTGAAAACCGAGAAATTAAAGCCAAGTGTACCCAACAAAGTGAAGCAGTGATTTCAGACACTGCCGTTTATGCGTCTAATACTTCAACGCTACCGATTACTGGACTGGCAAAAGCCAGTACGCGACCAAACCAGTTTATCGGTCTGCATTTTTTCTCGCCAGTAGATAAGATGCCGCTCGTTGAGATTATCATGGGCGAGCAAACCGACGATGCAACATTGGCCAAAGCTTTCGACTATGTTGTGCAAATAGGTAAAACGCCTATCGTCGTCAATGACAGTCATGGCTTTTATACCTCGCGGGTATTTGGCACCTATGTATCAGAGGGTATCGCAATGCTAGGAGAGGGTGTGCATCCGCGTAGCATCGAAGTTGCCGGTATGAAAACAGGGATGCCGATGCCGCCTTTAGCATTGCAAGATGAAGTGTCATTAAGCCTAGCATTGCATGTCAGCGAACAGCAGCAAGCGGATATGGCAGCCGAAGGTAAGCCAATCGTAGTGCGTCCTTCTTACGAGATACTAAAAACATTGGTTAATGAGCAAGGGCGCGAAGGTAAGAAAAATGGCAAAGGGTTCTATGACTATCCAACAGAGGGTGATAAGCATCTATGGCCTGAGTTGGTAAATTTATATCCGCCAAAATCGGAGCAACCTTCACAGCAAGATTTGGTAGATCGGCTAATGTTTATTCAAGCCAATGAATCCGCTAAGTGCTATGAGGAGAATGTCGTACGCTCAGTTGCCGATACCAATATAGGGTCTATCTTTGGTTGGGGGTTTGCACCGCAGTACGGTGGTACGCTACAGTTTATCAATGCGATGGGCGTGAGTGCGTTTGTTGAGCGGAGTCGTGAGCTGGCTGCGAAATATGGCGAGCGTTTTGAGCCGGCTCAAATCTTGTTAGATATGGCAGCCAAAGGCGAGGCGTTCTCCGATGACTGACATGCATGTATCAAATCATGATCAAATGGCGGACTGTCTACAAGGGTTACGAGTGATCGATCTGACTCGTAACCTACCTGGGCCATTTGCTACGCGTTTGCTAGCAGATTTGGGCGCGGACGTCCTTAAAATCGAACTCAAACAAGGTGATCCTGCTCGGGTGTTTGGTGAGCTATTCGCAGCTCTAAACCACGGTAAGACGACCGAAAAATATGATTTTCATGATCCCAAAGAGATTGAAGCTATAAAAGCACATCTTAAAGAAGCTGATGTGATGCTAGATAGCTTTCGCCCAGGTGTCTTGGCAGAAATGAGGCTAGATGCTAAGACCCTGCATGCCATCAACCCAAAGCTAGTAATAGTATCTATTACTGGCTATGGCGTAGGAGGTAATTACGCAAAAGAAGGTACTTATTTAGAAGATGCTGACTCAGAAAATGGCTCTCAAGTAAATCATGACTGGTCCAATAAGGCAGGTCATGATATTAACTTTATGGCTATGAGCGGTGTACTAGATCAGCTAAAAACAGCGCAGGGTGAACAGGCCATGCCCAATATTCAGTTTGCGGATTTGGCAGGTGGTAGTGACACAGCAGTGATAGCACTGTTGGCTGCTGTATTTGCTGCCCAGCGTACGGGCAGAGGGCGACACATTGCTATTAGCATGACGCACAGTTTGTACAATCATATGGTCATGCCAAAGGTCACAGGCAAACTGATTAATAGCCTTTCAGGAAATGGCTTGAACGACACTCTACTGCCGCAGCATGACTTTTTAGGCGGTGCATTGCCATGTTACCGATTGTACCAAACCGCTGACCAGCGCCATATGGCCGTTGGTTCCTTAGAGCTAAAATTTTGGCAAGGGCTATGTGAGGTATTGGAACTACCGTCGCTTAAAGAAATACACTGGCAACTTGGTATCATGCCCAATAGACCTGAGAGTGAAGCTGCGTCCAACACAATCGCGGAAAAATTCGCCAGTCAAACGCTTGAGCATTGGCAACGTGTATTTGCAGCAACGGATGTCTGTGTGACCCCTGTGTTGAGTTTACATGAAGCCAAAGTTCACCCTTTATTTGCACATCAAGATGAACATCACGCGACGTCAGGGTGGCAGCAAGTAAGTTGATAATTGGTATGTGATTAGCTCTGAAGAAGAGTGAAAATTGGATTAGCACTTGAAGGCGATACCAAGATACTGCTGGCTAGTATCGTCTTTTTAGTCTGTGTTATTCTGACTGCCTGTCTAAAGTAGAGTGATTGAACTTGTATATTTATAACTGTCTATCTAAAATTGCCTGAATAAGAGACAATACGCCCATAAATCCTAAAGTTTTACGGTACTGAAGCATAGTAGCGCGTTCAAAAGCTCTTAGAGATTGAGCAACAGACATTTAATAAATTTAACTTAAGCAAAAAGGCAGTTCTGAATGACCAAACATAACCCGTATAATTTTTTACCTTTGCAGCCAACAGGTAGAAACGAGACCAATACTGCTAATACCTATGCTCCTGAAGATATGATTAAAATATACGAGCAGCAGTTTCTCATTCAAGTGCCAGAAGAAGAGCTGACCGAGTTTTTGCCAGCGTTAAAAGCATTTTATGATATCGACAACCATACCTTAGATGTCAGTGCCATTATTTTTGATGCAATCGCAGACTCTGCTATCATTTATAATCATAAAATCAAAGTCGGCGACTATCGGATATTAGGTGAGTTGATAGAAGAGGCGATTGAATATGATGAAGATAACAAAAGTGATGAAAGCGCTGAGAGTGAAGAGATTCAAGCCTATACATTAGAGTGTCAGCGTACTTTCTTCATTAACGATGTAGAAATACCTTATCATTTCAATCTATTTATTTATGGCGATGGTTATTCTACTTTAACCAAAAAAGAAACTGTACTAGAAAAAATGTATTGGTTTGTCAGAGGTAGGTTTGAAGAGGATTTATTAGATGACGCTGAAGATAACGACAGCTTAGAATCTATTAATGCTCAACTGGCCAGTTTAGGCATTCGTGAAATGGATCTGACGACTGTAGATGAGATAATCAGCTATGTAGAAGGCAGTATCATTGACGATCCCATGGTGGACGAGCTTAATAAACTGTTAGATGATGTTGAATAGTGAGTAAGATAAGTTAGTAGAGTAATCAGCAAAAGAACAGATTTGAAAAATTATATAGCTGAAAAACTAGAAAAAAGCCTCACTGCTCGTATGATGAATGGTGAGGCTTTTTAAGTATTTAATATATTAGACCTCTTGCAAAAGTGGCAGAGGATTTTACAATAACTGATGCACTCACAACTGGCTGGAAACCATGCCAAA